>NC_022567.1:318058-636116 GCF_000478885.1 Adlercreutzia equolifaciens DSM 19450 | reverse complement strand
ACTCGCCCGAGAACGCCGAGGCTGCCGCGGCCCACGCCAAGGAACGGGCTGAGAAGCTCGGGACGGATGTGGCCGTCGCCTCGGGCACCAACGCCGCGGCCATCGGCGACGCGAGCACCTTCATCGACGACGCGACCGCCCTCGATGTTGAGACCGACAGCGCCCCGGCCGACAAGACCGCCCGGGCCGTTCCCCTCCTTCCCTATCAGACCATTCTGACCGCCGAGGCCATTCCCGCTGACGACGCGAGCGCCGCCCAAGCCATAGCGGCCCTGCGCGTGTCGGCATCCCTGCAGGAGCTGGGGCTCTCGCTGCCCGAGGCCCAGACGTTCATGCCGCCGGAGACCACGGTGGATGCGGCCACGCGAATTCTCGTCAGCGCCGCCGTCCTGGGCTATGATCAGCCGACGCTGAACGACCTTCTGCAAAGCGCCTTTCGCCAATCCCAGGAGCAGGCCTACAGCGCCTGGCTCGACCTGACCTCCGCCGAAGAGGCGCAGGCGCTGGGCGTCTCCGACGAGAGCCCCGTCTGGCAAATCCAGTACGGCGAGGACGGCGTCTACCGCATGCGCGACGTGGCCACCTACACGTTCGTCAAGTCGTTCAAGCTCCCGCTGGCCCTGCTCGTCTTCGTGGCCGGCTGGCTCGCCATCATCCTGAGAGCCCTGAACCGGTCGCTGCGCTACTTCGACGAGCTGTCCGGAGCCGTGGGACGCCTGCTCGCCGACAAGGACGCCCCCATCGAGCTGCCGGCCGACTTGTCCATCGCCCGCAACGAGCTGGCGGTTATCCGCTCGCAGTCGCTGGCCGACGAGCGCGCCGCCCACGCCGCCGAGCAGCGCAAGAACGAGCTGGTGGCCTATCTGGCCCACGACATCCGCACGCCGCTCACCTCGGTGCTCGGCTACCTGGACCTGCTGCGCGAGACGACCGATCTGCCCCGGGAGACCCTGCGCAAGTACGCCGACATCGCCTATTCGAAGGCCGAGCGCTTGGAAAGCCTCATCAACGAGTTCTTCGAGATCACCCGCTACAATCTGTCGGCCATTCCCATCGAGCGGGAGACCGTGGGGGTGCGCCTGTTCTGCCAGCAGGTGGCCGAGGCGTTCTTCCCCGAGGCCGCCGCCCGCAACATTCGCATCACCGTGGATGCCGCCGGCGCCGGCCAGTTCTTCATCGACCCGGACAAGCTCGCCCGGGCGCTGGGCAACGTGCTGCGCAACGCCGTGGCCTACGCCGACGCGAACTCCGTCATCGCCATCGCCGCCCGCCAGGACGCCCGCACGACCACCATCACCGTGGCCAACCGCGGACGCGAGATATCCGACGCCCATCTGGAGACCATCTTCGAGAAGTTCTACCGCGAAGACGGGGCGCGCTCCTCGAAGAAGGGCGGCGCGGGGCTGGGGCTCGCCATCGCCCGGGAAATCGTCGTGGCGCATCACGGCGACATCGAGGCGGCGAGCGAGCGGGGCGTCACCGTGTTCACCCTGCGCATACCCACCCAGGGGGAGGAGATTGAAGGGGCAGCCGCCGCGCCGCGCATCCCGGGCGCGACTGAGGGCGTCCAACGGCCGGTTGAGCCCGTGCCGCCCCGCACCGTACGACCGGCAAGCACGCGAGCAACTTCCGCGCCGCCTTCCGCAACGACGCGTCGCGGGCCCTCCGCCCGCCCGATTCCACAACGCCCCGTCGGCGAACGGACGCAAGCGCCGCGCCAAGGTACCTCTCCGTTAAATCCTCGTAACGCTCGCCACGGACAGGTTCCCGCGCGTAAGACGGTACGCGATAATGATGCGACACCCCGGCGGCGCGGCCTGTCCCGCTAGCTTCAAAACCAAAGCAGGCATCGGCCCCGAAGCACCGCTTTCCCACTTAGCGAACACCCAAGGAGGCACCATTGAACCCCATCCGCATCGGCATTCTCGGCTATGGCAACCTCGGCCGCGGCATTGAACTGGCCGTCGCCGCCAACGACGACATGGAATTGGTGGGCGTGTTCACTCGCCGCGACCCGGCCAGCGTGCACCCGCTCGGCGAGAACGTCGCCGTCTGGCCCGCCACGGAGCTGGCCGCCCACACCGACGACATCGACGTGCTCATGCTCGCCGGCGGCTCGGCCACCGACTTGCCCGAGCAGACCCCGGCAGCCGCTGCGCTCTACAACGTGGTCGACTCCTTCGACACCCACGCCAACATCCCGGCGCACTTCGCCGCCGTCGACGCGGTGGCCCGCGAGACGGGGCATGTGGCCGTCATCTCGGTGGGCTGGGATCCGGGCATGTTTTCGGTCTCGCGCGTTTACGCCAACGCCATCATGCCCAACGGCGCCGACTACACCTTCTGGGGCCGCGGCGTCTCCCAGGGGCACTCCGACGCCATCCGCCGCATCCCCGGCGTGGTGGACGCCCGCCAGTACACGGTGCCCGTGCCCGAGGCGCTGGAGGCCGTGCGCTCCGGTGCCAACCCGGAGCTGACCACGCGCCAGAAACACACCCGCGAGTGCTTCGTCGTGGCCGAGGAGGGCGCCGATACGGCCGCCATCGAAGAGGCCATCGTCACGATGCCGAACTACTTCGCCGACTACGACACCACAGTCACCTTCATCTCCCAGGAAGAGCTCGACCGCGATCACGCCGGCATTCCCCACGGCGGCTCGGTCATCCGCACCGGCACCACGGGCGCCGCCGGCGAGAACACCCATGTGATCGAGTACTCGCTGAAGCTCGATTCCAACCCGGAGTTCACCGGCAGCGTGCTCGTCGCCTGCGCCCGCGCCTGCTGGCGCATGGCCTGTGCGGGCGAGACGGGCTGCCGTACTATCTTTGACATCGCGCCGGCGCTGCTCTCGCCCATGACCCCCGAGGAGCTCCGCGCGAAGATGCTGTAAGGCCGCACGCCCGACGGCACCAGCGAACACGCACGCTCATTAGCAAGCGGATCGCCCACCGGGTGGTCCGCTTTTTCATCGCCCGAGACATTTTCATCGCTCGAGACAACTTGCCCCTCGGTTTTTTCCAAGAAATTGCGATTGTTAGCAAACGAAGAATGCCCAAGGGGACGAGGACGACGCGAAGCGGAGCAAAACCAGCTCATTGCGCATCGTCTTTCCTTTAAAATGCTCTATCTTCCCATCAAAAGATCCCGTTTCAGAACAAGACAGAGTGTGAGCCATCCCCTCGTGCTAACAATCGCAATTTTTGCGAAAATAGAGACATGCAAATTGTCCCGAGAGCATCCGGCCGCCGTAGCGCGAGGCGCAACGCGGGGCGGCCGGAAAGCCGGATATCCTCCTAGAACTTCGCGAAGCGTTCCTGGCGCTGGGCTACGAGTTCGTCGGGCGTCATGCCAGACAGCTCCTTGTAGGCCTCGCGGACGTAGTCGCGCACGGCGGCGATGGCGGCCTCCGGGTTCTCGTGAGCCGGGCCCTCCCCCTCCGAGATGACCGCGTCGATGATGCCGCCGGCCAAAACCGAGGCAGCGTCCATCTGCATGGCCTCGGCGGCCTCGGGCGCGCGGGTGCGGTCCTTCCACAGGATGGAAGCGAAACCTTCCGGCGAGAGCACCGAGTACACCGCGTGCTCCTGCATGGCCACGCGGTTGCCCACGGCCAGCGCCAAGGCGCCGCCGCTTCCGCCCTCGCCCAGAAGCACACTCACCACGGGAACGCGCAGGCCGGCCATGGCGACCAGGTTGTCGGCGATGGCGTTGCCCTGGCCGCGCTCCTCGGCCTCGGTGCCGCAGAAGGCACCCTGAGTGTCCACCAGGCAGAGAATCGGCCGGCCGAACTTCTCCGCCTCGCGCATGAGGCGCAGCGACTTGCGGTAGCCCTCAGGTTGGGGGCAGCCGAAATTGCGGGCCACGCGATCGGCCAAGTTCACGCCCTTCTCCTGGGCGATGATCGTCACCGGATGGCCGGAAATCCAGCCGATGCCGGCAAGAATGGCCCCGTCGTCGGCGAAGGCGCGGTCGCCGTGCAGCTCGATGAAGCCCTCGACGATGCCGTCGATATAGCGGCGCGCCGTGGGACGGTGCACGTTGCGGGCGATCTGCACGCTCTCCCACGCGCTGCCGGCCGGAGCCTCCAAACTCACCCCGGACTTGCGGGCCTCGCGGCGGGCGTGGCGCTCCAATTCGCGGCGGCACGCCTCCTCGGCCTCCTCGGGGCTTTCCGACCGCCCGATAAGCTCGCCCACCACCGGCACTCCAGCCAAGCTGCGCCACAACCCGGCGGCTTCCTCGTCGCGAATGCGCTCGCCCACCGCCTGGGCCTCAGGGGCCACATCCACCGAGCCGTAGGCGCCCGGGCCGACGCGCAGGGCGTCCATGACGCTGTGGTAGGTGACGATGCGCCCCATATCGTCGGCGGGCGCGTGCAGCGCGAGCAGCTGCGCCAGAACGCTGCGCATCTGGGAGCGCTCGACAATGGCGTCGATGAGCCCGTGCTCGAGCGCGAACTCGGCGGTTTGGAACCCTTCCGGCAGCTCCTGCTTGATGGTGTCGCGGATGACGCGCTGCCCGGCAAACCCGATGAGCGCGCCGGGTTCGGCCAAAATGATGTCGCCCTGCATGGCGAACGACGCCGTCACGCCGCCGGTCGTGGGGTCGGTGAGCACGGTGATGAAGGGCAGATGGGCCGCCCCCAGGCGTTCCACGGCGCAGGACACCTTCGCCATCTGCATCAGCGAGACGAGCCCCTCCTGCATGCGGGCGCCCCCGGATGCGCAGAACACGACGACCGGCAGACGCTCGGCGATGGCGCGGTCGATCATCGCGGCCACTTTCTCGCCCACCGCATGCCCCATCGAGCCCATGAAGAAGCCGGACTCCATGACGCCTACAGCCAAAGGCAGCCCCGCAATAGTCGCGCGCCCCGTGCGCACGGCCTCTTCAAGCCCGCTCTTTGCGCGCTGATCGGCAATTTTCTCGGGATAGCCGGGGAAGTCGAGCGGATCGAAATCGGGCATGACCGCGTTCCACTCCTCGAACGAATCCGCGTCCATCGTGGCGGCCAGACGCTCGTCGGAGCGCAGGCGCTGCAGGGTGCCGCAGGCCGGGCAATAGCCGCCCAGCTCGATGATCTCCTCTTTGTCGAAGAAGAGCTTGCAGTAGTGGCAGCGGCGCCAATGGGTCGGCCCCTCATCGTCATCGACAAGCGGCGCTGGCGCCGGCGCCGACTCCCAAGGCGCCTCGGAGGGCTCCGTCGTGCTGGCGGCGGGCAAAAGCTCCACCCAACCGGTGCGCAAGGTGCCCTCGGTGGCCGGAGCGAACACGCGCAGACCGCGCTTAGCGGCATGGCGCAGGAAATAGGCGTCCTCGGCGAGCGGCGCCTTGGCGCTGTCGAGGAAGATGAGCGAGGCGCCGCAGGCCTTGGCCGCCGAGAGCACCGTGTAGATGTTGGCGGAAAGCGTATCGGCGTCCACATCGGCCGTGGTGCTGCCCAGGTTGTGCGTGGGCAGCATGCGCCGAGCGAAGCCGTCCAGCGAGCGGTTGTCCACCGTGGCGAAGACGACGTCGAGGCCCGCCTGCTCCATGGGCACCACGAAGGCCCGGGCGTTCTTGGCCGAGGCGATGACGAGGGCCCGGGGCTTGGCGCCCGTTGTCGCACTTACGGCGAAGTCGTCGCCGATGGTGGACCGGACGTGCTCGGAGACGTCGGCCACCTTCTCCTCCGGGTCGCGATGGGTCGCCCCGGCACGGGCGCTCACCAGGGCCGCCGCCGTGTCCGGCAGGGTGCCGGCCGCTTCCACGATGGCGTCCAGGGCGTAGGAGACCGCCGATTTCAGCGAGCCGTCCTCGGTCGCCTCAGGGGCCGCAGGGCCATCCGCAAGCTCGGAGACGAAGTTCCCCGCCGTGTCGAAGCTGATGTACTTGGAAGCCGCTTTGGCCATAGTTACTCCTTGGGTGCGAGCACGTACTTCTGGGTGGCCGTGGCGCAGACCTCGCCGTCCACGGACGCCTCCACCTCGGCCACCACGAGGCGGCGCGACGACTTCACGATGGTCGCTCGCAACGTCACCGTCTCGCCCGGGGCCACCTGACGGCGGAACTTCGCCGCGTCTATGCCGGTGAGAAAGCCGATGCACCCGCGCAGCTCGGGCGACTGCAGCACCGCGATGGAAGCGCATTGGGCGAGCGCCTCCATGATGATGACGCCCGGCAGCACCGGGTGATCGGGAAAATGCCCGCGGAAGATATCCAGGTCGGCGGGCACATCCAGCTCTCCTTCAATGGAAGCGCCGGGCTCGATGGCCACAATGCGACTCACCCACACGAACGGATCGCGATGGGGCAGAATCCCTTCGATGACCTCGCGCCCCCAGGGCAGCGGCGCCATCGCGTTCTCCTCAGTCATCGGCTCCTCCTAACCGTTATAGGGCGAGAAGGCCAAGGCGGCGTTGTGGCCGCCGAAGCCCAGCGAGGTCGACAGGGCCACCTTCTGCGGATAGTCGGTGACCGCCTCGGTGACCACCGCCACCGGGCAGTCCTCGGCGGCCTCGGCGAAGCCGGCCGTGGGGGGCACCGCGTCGCGGGCCACGGACAGGGCGCACACGATGGCCTCCACGGCACCGGCGGCGCCGAGCATGTGGCCCGTGGTGCCCTTGATGGACGTGACGGGCACGGAAGCGGCCGCCTCCGCGCCGCCCATGAGATTCGCGAGCGCCTTCGACTCCGTGGCGTCGTTGGCCGGCGTGCCCGTGCCGTGGGCGTTCAGGTGCCCCAGATCGGCCGGGGTGAAGCCGCCCTCGGCCAGAGCCGCAGCCATGGCTGCCGTGATCGCGGTGGCCTCCGGGTCGGGCGCGGTCATGTGATAGGCGTCGCCCGTGCTGCCGAAGCCGGTGATCTCGGCGATGGGCTCAGCCCCGCGGGCGAGCGCGCTTTCCAACGACTCGATGACCAGGGCCCCCGCCCCCTCGCCGGCCACGAACCCGCCGCGGCGGGCGTCGAAGGGCAGCGAGGCCTCCTTGGGATCCTCGGCGCGGGTAAGGGCCGACAAATTGGTGAAGCCGGCGATGCAGATGGGACTCACGGACTCCTCCGTGCCGCCCACGAGCGCCGCGTCGATGTAGCCGTGGCGGATGTCACGCAGCGCCGTGCCGATGCAGTGGGCACCGGTGGCGCAGGCGGTCACCACGTTCAGGCACTCGCCGCGCATGCCGTAACGAATGGCCAGGTTGCCGGCCGCGATGTTCCCGATCATCGTGGGGATGAACAGGGGATTCACGCGCTTGGGGCCCTTCTCCTCCAAGGTGGCGAAGCTCTTCTGCAGCTCGTCGATGCCGCCGATGCCGGTGCCGAACACCACCGCAATGCGGTCGCGGTTCTCGTCGGTCACTTCCAAGCCGGACTGGGCCAGCGCCTCGTCGGCCGCCACAATGGCATACTGCACGAAGCGCTCGAAGCGACGGGCCTCCTTCTTGGTCAGGCCGTGCTCGACGCCGTCGAAGTCGCGCACCTCGCCGGCAATGTGCACCTCGTACTCGCTCGTATCGAAGCGCTCGATGGGCTCAATGCAGCACTCGCGCCCCATGAGCGCCTCCCACAACGCCTCGACGCCCACGCCGGCCGGCGTCACCGCGCCCACGCCGGTGATGACGACGCGATGGGTGCCGTCGAGCCGCCGGGTCTGAATGCTCTCGCTTGCGTTCTCGCTCATAGGGACATACCTCCGTCCACGCAAATGACCTGACCGGTGATGTAAGACGCCTCGTCCGAGGCAAGGAAGCGCACCAAATGGGCGATGTCGTCCGGCTCGCCCAAGCGCCCGCTGCCGATGCGGCTCACGATGGCCTCGCGCTGGGCATCGGAAAGCGCGTCGGTCATGTCGGTGGCAATGAAGCCGGGCGCCACGGCGTTGGCCGTGATGTTGCGGCGCGCAAGCTCGCGGGCGAGCGACTTCGTGAGCCCGATGACGCCGGCCTTGGAGGCGGCGTAGTTCACCTGGCCCGCGTTGCCGTACACGCCCACCACGCTGGACATGTTCACGATGCGGCCCCAGCGCTGCTTCATCATCAGCTTCGCGGCGGCGCGGCAGCAATGGAAGGTGCCCTTCAGGTTGATGTCGATGACGGCGTCGAAGTCGTCGTCGGACATGCGGGCGGCCAGGCCGTCGCGGGTGATGCCGGCGTTGTTCACGAGCACGTCCACCCGCCCGTTGGCCTCGGCCGCGGCGGCGATGAGCGCGTTGGCCTCCTCTTCTATGGCCACGTTGGCGGCCACGGCCAGGGTTTCCACGCCGAACTCTTCGGCGATCTCGGCAGCCACCGCCTCGGCGGCGGGCAGGCTGCGCTCAGAAGAGCTGTTCACCACCACGTTCATGCCAGCGGCCGCCAGCTCGCGGGCCACGGCGCGTCCGATGCCGCGGGTGGAGCCGGTCACAACGGCGCAGCGGCGGTTTTCTGGTTCGGTCACGTCTATTCCTTTCCGAATTCCTCGACGAAAGCGTCGAAGGAGGGACGATCCTGAATGGCGGCTCGGGGCGCGCTGCGGTCGATGCGCTTCACGAGATTGGCGAGCACGCCGCCGAAGCCCACTTCCGCGAACATCTTCGCGCCGGCCTCCTGAAGCTTCGCCACGCTGGCCTCGAACTGCACGGGCGACACCAAGTGCGCCACCAGCTCGTCGCGAGCGCCGGCGGCGTCAAGCGGCGCGGCGTGCACGTTGCCGATGACCGGCACCACCGGCTCGCGGAACTCCACCTGCGCCAGGTAGTCGGCGAAGGGCTCTTGCGCCGGTACCATGAGCGGACTGTGGAAGGCGCCGGAGGTGGCCAGGCGCGAGAAGCGGCCCTTGCTCGCGGCCCAAGCCTCCTCGGCGCGCGCCACCGCCGCCGGCGTGCCGGCGACGACGATCTGGCCGCCGCCGTTCAAGTTCGCGGGCACGAGCACCTCGCCCTCGGCGCACTGGGCGCACAGCACCTCGGCCTCGGGCAGCGTGATCTTCAGAAGCGCGCTCATAACGCCGGGGTTCGCGTCGGCCGCCTCTCCCATGAGGCGCGACCGCTCGGCGATGAGCGCGAAGGCGTCCTCCTCGACGAGCATGCCGCCGAGCACCATGGCGGAAACCTGCCCGAGGGAGAACCCGAGCAGCGCGTCCGGCACGATGCCGCGCGCCTCAAGCGCCCGCCCCATGCCGACCGACAGCGCCGCGATGGCGATCTGGGCGTTGCGCGTGTCGTTCAGCTCTTCGGGCGACGCGTCGCGCACAAGCGCCGCCACGTCGCGGCCGAGCACGTCCGAGGCGCAGGCGAACACGGACGCCACCTCGGGAATATCCAGCATATCGGCGCCCATGCCGGGCTTCTGCGAGCCCTGGCCCGAGGCCATGAACACCAGGCCAGCCGGGCCCAAGGGCGCCAAGGGAGTCTCATCAAGCATGGCGGCCTCCCTACACGCGCGCCCGGCGGCTGTTCAGCTCGGCCAGCTCGCCCAAGGAGCGCCCGGCCAGGGCCTCGGCCTCGCGCACCATATCGGCAATGACGCCGGCCGCCGTGCCGCGCTCGGTCACCAGCGCGGCCACCTGGCCCGCCATGACCGAGCCGTTTTCCACGTCTCCCGCCACGGCGCGGGCGAGCGAGCCGGCGTACATGCCCTCCAGCTCTTCCCCGGAGGTGGCGGCCATCTCAATCTTGCGGCATTCGCGGGCGAACTTGTTCTTCAGGCCGCGCACGGGATGCCCCGTGCCGCGCCCGGTGACGATGGTGTCGGAGTCCTTCGCCTTCAGCACCTTCTCCTTCCACGCCTCGTGCACGCTGCACTCCTCCACGGTGAGGAAGCGCGTGCCGCACTGCACGCCCTCGGCGCCCAGCGCGAAGGCGGCGAGCATGCCCCGGCCGTCCACGATGCCGCCGGCGGCGATGACGGGAATGGAAACCGCCGCACACACCGACGGCACAAGGGCCATGGTGGTCAGCTCGCCGATGTGCCCGCCGGCCTCGGTGCCCTCGGCCACCACGGCATCGGCGCCGAGACGCTCCATGCGGGCCGCCAGCGCCGATGAGGCCACCACGGGCACCACCTTCACGCCCGCTTCCTTCCACATCTTCATGTAGTTCGCAGGGCTGCCGGCACCGGTGGTCACCACTTCCACGCCCAGCTCGCACACCAGCTCGGCCACCTCGCCCGCGCGCGGATCCATCAGCATGACATTGATGCCGATGGGCTTGCTCGTGATGGCGCGGGCGCGGGCCACCTGCTCGCGAATCCATTCGGGGCGGGCCCCTCCGCAAGCGATGATGCCCAAGCCGCCGGCTTCGCTTACGGCGCCGGCCAGCCCTCCGTCGGCGATGCGGGCCATGGCCCCTTGCACGACGGGATACTCAATGCCCAAAAGCTCTGTGATACGGGTCTTCATGAAAGCAGCTCGTCCTCTCTTTCGCTGCGGCAACACGCGCCTTGAGATAAACTATCTGAGAAATCTTAAGGAATTCGCCCCAAAAACTGACCGCGCGTTTAAAATCTTCACCAAACATCTCATCGTTGAGCAGAAAACTTGGCGATATGGGGCATCATAGGGCAGGTTGAGGCATCATTTACGGAAAGGAACGGCTTTGGGCAGCGTCATCATCGGATCGGGCAGAGCGCTGCCCGCGCGCATCGTCACCAACGACGAGCTCTCGGAAATCGTAGACACCACCGACGAGTGGATCGTCCCGCGCACGGGCATTCACACCCGCCACGTCGCCATCGAGGAGACCTGCACCGACCTGGGCACCCAGGCGGCGCTGCGGGCGCTGGGGCTTGAGGAGGGCGGTTGGCAGCGCGAGGCGGGAGCGATCGATGCCGCCAGCCTGGACATGATCATCTGCCCGACGCTCACCGCCGACACCCACTTCCCCTCCGAGGCCGCCCGCATCCGCGAGCGCATCGGTGCCACAAACGCCGTGTGCTACGACATGTCCTGCGCCTGTTCGGGCTGCGTCTACGGGCTTTCCACCGCCGACCTCATCATGGCCGGCGCCGCCTTCGCGCGCCTGGAAGCCGCCCGCACCGGGGGCCCTATGCGCTGCAACGACGTGCGCCGCGTGCTCGTGGTGGCCGCCGAGCGCCTGAGCAAGCTCGTCGATTGGGAGGAGCGCGCCACGTGCATCCTGTTCGGCGACGGCGCCGGGGCCGTGATGCTGGAATGGCGCGACGAGGCGGAGGCCGGAGCCGGCGGCGCTGATGGCACTGCCGGTGCCGCCGGTGCCGCCGGAGCCGCCGGAGCCGACGCCCCTGGCATCCTCTCCTCGTACATGGAAAACACCGACGACGTCGACCGCACCCTCTGGTGCGACAGCGCCTTCGCCTCCCGCGAGGTGCCCTTCGCCGCCGACGGCACGACCGCTGCTGGCACCTCCACCACCGATGCCCCGCGCCTCGCCGCTGCCGATGCGGAAAGCGACCCCTATATGCGCATGGCCGGCCAGGCGGTGTTCAAGTTCGCCACCTCCGCCATGATTCGCTGCACCGAGGAGGCGCTTACCCGCGCCGGACTGACCACCGACGACGTCACCCTGTTCACGCCGCACCAGGCCAACGAGCGCATCATCCGCTACGCCGCCAAGAAGATGGGCCTCCCCATGGAGCGCTTCCAAGTGATCATCGACCACGTCGGCAACGTCAGCGGCGCCAGCGCCCTCATCGCCCTGAACGAGGCGCTTTGCGAGGGCAAGCTGCAGCCGGGAGACATCGCCTGCATGACCGCCTTCGGCGGCGGCCTCACCGCCGGCTCCTGCGTGATCCGGATCTAGGCTGCAGCCGCGATGCGGTCGGCGGCCTCTTGCACCTTCGCCTCGATGCGGGCCTTCTCGTCCCCTTCGGCCAGCATCGGCTGGTAGGTGTTGCGGTCGGTCTCCGTGGAAACCGAGGCGGCGATGAAGTCCACGTCGTCGTTCTTGGCCACCGTATCGCCGGTCACGGTGAAGGTCTGCTGGAAGATGAGGCAGTCCTTGTCGTCGGGGTTGGTGTTGCCGCCGAAGCAGAAGTTGCCGAGGCTGTAGACGATGTAGCGGCCCTGATACACCTCCCAGCCCTGCACCACGTGGGGATGCGAGCCCACCACCAAATCGGCCCCCGCATCAATAGCGGCGCGCCCGGCGGCCTGCTGCCCCTCGGTGATGTCGTACTCGTGCTCCTGGCCCCAGTGCACGTACACGATCACGAGCTGGGCGCCCTCGGCGCGGGCCGCGGCGATGTTGTCGGTCATCTCCTTGGTGTTCTCGGCGCTGTCCTCGGGGAAGTACGACCCGATGAGCGCCACCTTCACGCCCTTCACATCCAGATACGCGATGCGGTCGTAGCCGAAGCTTTGCACCCCCTCGGCGTCCAGCGCGGCAATGGTGTCGTCGTAGCCCGTCTGGCCGTAATCCTGAGAGTGGTTGTTCGCGAGCGTCGCCGCCTCCACCGAGGCGCTGGAGAGGATCTTGGCGTACTCCGGCTTGCCGCGGAAGGCGAACTTCTTGTCGGCCCGCTCGCCGCCCTCGGTCAGCGCGCCCTCCATGTTCACCACGGTGAGGTCGTCGGAGCCGAACAAGTCGGCGACGTTGCGCAAGAAGTAGGTGGCGTCGCCCTCCTCGGCCTGCCAGCGGCTGTTGAAGGATCGCTCGTTCTCGTAGTTGATGTCGGTGCCGAGCGTGCAGTCGCCGGCGAAGGTGACGGTCAGCGTCACGGGCTCGGGAGCGGTGGCAGGGTCGGAAGCGGCGGCATTCCCGTCGGCGCCCTGAGAGGCGGCATCGTTGGCAATGGGAGCCGCAGCCCCCGCCGAATCAGCCGACGATCCGGCCGCCGCACCTCCCTCGGAAGCGCCGGCGCGGCCGGCGAGCAAGAGCCCGATGGCCACAAGCTCGACCGCAATAACAACAATGAGAAGGATCTTCAGCGGAGTCGGACAGGTCGGTTTCGCGTACATGTAAAGCCTTTTCTAGAACCTTTAGAACACTAAGAGGCAAACGATTACAACAAGAAGAACGACGATCAGGGGGACGGCCACCTTGACGAACAGCGGCACGCCGGAGCCGCCCTGCGCTCCGCCATAGTTGGCACTTCCGCTCATAACGCCGGCAAACCCCACGTCGGAGGCGCGAGAACTACGAGGGCGACGCACAGGCGCCGGAGCGCCGGGAGCCCCCTCGGCGGGCGTGGCGAACCCCTGCCCGGCCCGAGAATACCACGTGCGATTGTCCATCGTGTCAATCATCGGGTCATGGCGGTCGCGATCGTCGCGCGAGTAGGCGGAAATCTGGTGGCTCTCGTTGAAGGTGCGCGAATCGATGCTGCCGCGGCCGTCGATGACCTCGCGGTTGAGCGCACGGCCCCGGCGAGCCTCGGAAAGGGCATCGCGGGAGGCGCGGGCACGCTCGTAGCTTTCCATGGAAGAGCGAGTGAGGTCGTAGCTCTCCTGGGAAGAGAGCGGGGGCACCACGCGGGTTCGGCGCTGGCCGGCGCGCTGGGCCGGAGTCGCCGCGGGCGCGGGCCGCTGCTGGGCGGCGCGACGAGCCTCCTGCTCGCGCTGCTGGGCCGCGAGCGCCTCGCGCCGCGCCGCGCGATCGGCGTCGCGCTGGGCGGCGCTGGCCGTATAGGCGCGGGACGCCTGCTGGGAGCGCAGGCGCGCGTCACGGGCGCGCATCTCGTCTTGGGTCGCGTAGGACTGCAGAATGCTCTCTCGCGAGGGGCGCGTGGTGATCTTGCCCCGCGAGCCCTGGGGAGCCCGGCCGGCCGGAGCCGGCGCATCGGGTCGCTCGGGGCTGCGGCCGTAGGCATCCCCTCGGGGGTCTTGGTTCATTCCCATGGATGATCAACCTCGTGTTCGTTTCCGTCGTGCGTTTCGCGTGTTCGTTTGGTGGCAGCACGCCTGCCGCCGAAGCAGCTTGCGTGCGGTTGTGTCCATCGAAATACAGGTGGGCTCATTATAGGCAAAATATCGCCTTGCGACCTCCCCTCTTCGCGAAAAGCCCTCAGACCTCAACAATCGGCAGCGACGAAAACCTCAACGCGTGCAGCAAGGGTCGCCAACGTCGCTCCCCCGTAGGGCTGACCTTGGTCAGCCCTAGCGAGTGGGACGACCACGCGCGACAAAACAGGGGCGCCCAAGGTCGCCCCCTATGGGAGCCAAACGGCAGCGGCCCCCCACAACTTCTGCGCAACCCGCGCCGTTTCCGCTTGCATGCCGTCAACAATGGCGACGGGATGGAAACGGGCGTATTTCAAGGCGGCTTCTTTCTTCCGAACAAGTTCTCTTACGCATACGCGATTCCAACAATGCCCAGTTCAGAGCCTATTTGTGACCTGGACACCCTAAGATAGGCACTGTCAAGTTCCATTCTTGGCCCTTACCGCACGAGAGGGTTCGCCTCGCAAAGAAGAAGCCCGTCCGCGACTCCGTCGATAGGCCTCGTGAAAGGAAGAAGCGTCATGAAGGCATCGAAACTCATAGCCGCCGTTGTTTCCGGCGCCGCTGCGCTCGCCCTGGTCGGCGGCATTGCCTACGCCATGGAGCCCGACCGCGATCCGGCCACGCTGCCCATGCCCGAGGCGGCCCAGGACACGTCCATCGTCAAGCAGGTGGCCTCCATCATCGTCTACGAGGATCAGGAAGAGGCGGTGGCCATGGCCTCCGAGTTCGATGACATCCACGACGAGTTGGCCATGGACGCGGTTTCCAGCCGCGCCTCCCTGTCCGCCAAGCACAGCGCAAGCCACGATGCCGGCGCCAAGGCCGCCGCGAGCGCTGCCGGCGAGACGCCCGAAGGCTCCAACGATTCCATCGACGTGGAGGCCGTCGACGTGACCGAGCCCCTCGAGACCATCTCCCCCGAAGGCGATGAAATGGTAGCGGACTCCATCGACGTGAACGGGGACATCGTCACCTACGTCCCCTCCTACGAAAGCGCCTCGGCTCCCGCCTCCGGCGCGGGGCTGTGGATGGGCTCCGATAGCACCACCGATGGCAGCTGGGGCTACTTCATCGGCCACAACCCCGGCGACTTCACCTGCGTCATGACCCTGAAGAACGGGGATCCCGTCACCGTGTGCGACTCCGATGGGAACACGCGCACCTACTCCGTCGTCGACGAGTTCATCGTGCCCGACGACACCTACTGGGAGGACATCCAGTCCCGCGTGACCGACTACGGCGAGTCGATCATTCTGCAGACATGCTGCGGGGACAACGCCCATTACCGCGTGGTCATCGCCGTCTAGAGGCGACAGCGACCCGCTCCTCCCCTCCTCCGAGCCGCCCGGTCTTCCCGATCGGGCGGCTCTTTGCCGGCAGGTTGCGTTACCCTAGGGAAGCACTGCGGAATGCACCCTCGAGAAAGGATCCTCATGGCACGCCTCGGCGTTATCGACCTCGGCTCCAATTCGGTTCGCCTGGTCGTTTACGAGACCAAGCGGGAAGATGCCGCCAAGCCCTTCCGCACGTTGGTCGACGAGAAGAAGATGGCCGGCCTTGCCGCCTACGTGACCGACGGGGCGCTCTCCAACGCGGGCATCGCGCGAGCCGTAGCCGTGCTGGGCGACCTGCTGAAGCTGGCCGACAACCTCAACTGCGCGCGCGTCGATATCTTCGCCACCGCCGTGCTGCGCAACTGCGCGAATTCCGAAGCGGCAACCGCGGCCATCGAGGCGGCCATCGATCACAAGGTGCGCGTGCTCTCCGCCCGCGAGGAGGCCCACCTCGGGTTCGTCGGCGCCTCCATCGGCGCACCCCTTGCAGCAGGCACGCTCATCGATGTCGGCGGCGGCTCGACGGAGCTGACGGCCCTTGCGGCCGATGGCGACCATGCGGGGATCTCGATACCTTTCGGCTGCGTGCTCGCCTACGCGAACTACGTGCGCTGCGTCATTCCCACCCCGGCCGAATGCCGCACCATCGCCGACGCGTTCCGCAAAGAACTCCAGGCGCTGCCGAATTTGGAGGGGTACCGAAGCGAGCGACTCTACGGCATCGGCGGATCGGTGCGCGCCCTCGCGAAGATGGTCGCCGCCGTGTGGGGCGACGACACCCGGCCCAAGAGCATCAGCCGCAAGGACATGGAAGGACTCGCCGATCTCCTTCAGGGCGACGTCTCCGTTTTCGCCCATCGCGCCGTGAAAGCCGCCCCCGACCGTGTTCACAGCCTCGTTCCCGGCATGATCATCGTGCGCACGCTCGCAGAGGAGCTGGCCGCCGCCGAAGTTATCCCCTGCAAATACGGCATCCGCGAAGGCTACCTCGTCACCCACATGCTTTAGGGCCCCGCCGGTTTACCACGTAGAGCCGGTCAACCTCGCTTGCCCCACATCCCGTAGGAGCTGACCTTGGTCAGCCCTCCCAACCGGAATGGTGCCCCCAGCTGCGTAGGGGCGACCAAGGTCGCCCCTACGGATCGCACTTGCAGGGCTCTACAACAGCTCGGCCGCCAAACGCCGGGCTTTCTCCATCACCTCGCGCTCCAGATCGGCAATGGCCGGCGGCGTCCAGCTGACGGCGTCGGCGCCGGCCGCAATGGTGGCGCGGATGGCATCGTCGGTCGGGCCGCCCGTGGCGATGATCGGCAGGTCGGGATATTCCTGGCGCAGAGCCTCCACCACCTGGGGCGTGCGGGCGCCGGCGGCCACGTTCACGATGGAGGCCCCCGCCGCAATCTGGCGGTGCACCACGTCGTCGGCAGCGCAGGCGGTCACGCACACGGGCACGGCCACCTTCTCCACGAGCGCCGAGATGGACTCCACAGGAATGGACGTGTTCACCACGACGGCCGCCACGCCGGACATTTCGGAGTGCAGGGCCGCCTCCACGCAGCGCTCGCCCTGGGTGATGGAGCCGCCGACCCCGTTGAACACCGGGCGCTGGGACGCGGCCACAAGCGCCTGGGTGATGGCCGGCTGGCAGGTGAAGGGGTACACCGCCAGCACCGCATCGGCGTCGCAGTGGCAGATGACGGCCAGATCCGTCGAGAACACCAGCGAGCGGATCTTGCGCCCCTGAATGGCGATGCCGGGGGCCGTACGCATGACCTCGGGCACAGCGAGTACGCTCTCGTGTGCCTGGGCCCGCTCCGCATGTTCTCTCTTGATGACCTTGGTCACAGCCGCGCTCCTCGCTCTTGCCGCCCGTGGCGCCCTTGCCGGCGCCTTCTTTTTGGAACGCCCAGTATAGCAATCCCGGCGCCCGCGCTACCGCTGAAGTCGCCCCCTGCGCCATCTTTCCGCTTCCGAGGCGGCAAGGCGCCTTCGGTGGGGTACGCTTCTGCCGACGATACCCTGCGGCGCGCAGGCCTTAAGCCCCGGCGCCGCCCACGGAAGGAGTGCCCTATGAACGTCGTGTGCCTCGATTTGGAAGGCGTGCTGGTTCCCGAAATCTGGATCGCCTTCGCCGAAGAAGCCGGCATCCCCGAGCTTAAGCGCACCACCCGCGACGAGCCCGATTACGACAAGCTCATGAAGTGGCGCCTCGACGTTCTGGCCGAGCACGGGCTGGGCCTGCCCGATGTGCAGGCGACCATCGCGGAGATCGACCCCATGCCCGGCGCCCGCGCGTTTTTGGACGAGCTGCGCAGCCTCACCCAGGTCATCATCATCTCCGACACCTTCGAACAGTTCGCCAAGCCCCTCATGGAGAAGCTCGGCTGGCCGACGTTGTTCTGCAACGAGCTCGTCGTCGCCGAAGACGGCACCATCACCGACTTCGCCATGCGCTGCCCCGAGACCAAGCTCACCACGGTGCGCGCGCTGCACTCCTGCGGCATGCAGACCATCGCCGCCGGCGACTCCCACAACGATTTGGGCATGATCCTGGATTCGAAGGCCGGCTTTTTGTTCCGCACCACCGACGCCATCAAGGCCGAGTACCCGGAGCTGCCGGCCCTGGAAACCTACGACGAGCTGCTCGCCGCCATCAAGGCCGCGCTGTAATTCGAACGGAAATCTGGCAAGTTTTTCGAGGGTTTCGACATCGTCCCCTTCGAAAAGACCCCTCAGACACGGAAATCGAAGGTTCGAGGGCGATTCGGTAGCGCTGAGCGCACCTCCCGCCCTTTCCTCCGTCGAAAAACTTAGAAAACTTGCCAAATCCGAACTGATCTTCCTGCGCGGTCCTGCAAGTTGCCGCCACAGGCGTGTACTTGACCGCCCATAGCGACAACGCGGCCTACGACCAGCCCTCCTCGTTGTCGAAGGTCTGGAAGCCGGGGCGACGCTCGTGCGGGTAGTCGGCGAAGAAGGCCCCGCCACCGTCGACCTTGAAGAGCGCTTCCCCATTGCACGCCGGCGCGTCCTCTCCGGCGCGCCTGGCCAAATCGGCGAGCATCTCGAGATCCGGCGAGGGAACTTCCGGGGCCGCCGCCTCGCACATCAAGGCGAGATCCCCGAGCGCGAGCTCCCACTCACCGTTGTCGAGCCATTCCTCGACCACGCGCCTGTCCTGCTCCCTGAAAGCTTTACACTCCAGCACGATCCGCGCCCTCTGCATGTCCAACACCAGATCGCCGGGCGCGAAGGCCGTCACGCGCACGTGCGGGGCGCGTTCGCAAAACTGGCGACCGCATCTGGCCATCAGACCAAGGCCGAATGACGCGATGCCCGAGTCCCAGGCAATCGCGTCGCCGTCACGCGCCATTATTTTCGCTTTGATCCATTCGCAAGCAGGCCCTCCCACGCCTGGATCGTCCTCGAACATGAGGGTCGGGTCGCTCACGGCAACAGCGCGGCATCGTCGCTGCGGGTCGTAGCGCACAAAAATTTGGCCGTAACTCTCGACGTAACCCTCGCCGTACACTGCGTCGGGCCGCGCGCCCAGGGCCGCCGAGACCTCCTCCGGGGCCATCCCGAACTCCACCGGGCCCACACTCCGGTAGGGAACCACCTTCCGCATGCCGCCCTCTTTCCTTGGAGAAGCGAATATGCGGCTATTATATCCTTTCCGCCCGCTGCCGCCCCTATTGCAGTGCTGTCCCGAACCGCAGCAGCCTCGTGCCGACCGCGACCCTCGGCGGCGCCGCTGCCTTTTCGTGTCGCCGATTGGGCCTAGCGGCCCCGGCGCCGGTCGCCCTACGACCAGCCCTCTTCGTTGGCGAAGGTCTGGAAGCCGGAGCGGGGCTCGTGCGGGTAGTCGGCGGGGTCGGCGCCGTACTTGCGGGCCCACGCCCTCATCGGGGCGAACGCGAGCTCCTCGAAGCGCGCGCTGGCGGCCGGGGCGGAGCGCCCCGCGAGGGCGTCCGCGTAGCACTCCCTGCCACCCGCGACGCACGCGCAGCGCCAGCCCAGGAACTCGTCGGGGAAGAGGCGGCCAGATGCGCCACGAGGGGCTCTACCGCGGTCACATCGTCGCCCCCACGGCCCCAGTCCAGCAGTCCAATGGCATCCCAGAACTCATCCTCGCCCATATAGATGGTCTCCTTCCGCCGTTTTCCTTGACGACGCATCCATCTGGCAGCCGAATCAGCGCGAGCGCTCGCGCCGCGCCGGCGCCAGCCATTCCTCGACCGGCACCCCGAGAATGCCGGGATATGCCTCCACGAGATCGTCGTAGTACCCCTTCCGAAAAGCGATCACGCTCTCCACCAGAGGCACATCGCCGTCGGCTTCCTCGCCTCCCAGGATATCCCTCGCGAATGGCGCGTACACCCCCACTCCCAGCGCCAGAGAAGTGCACCCATCGCCATTGCACAGCAGGTCGACCCCCGCTTCCTGCAGCTTTTCGAGAGCGTCGGCGTAGGGATTCGGAAATAGGAGAATGCCCTCGCAGCGTACCTCCCCGCCGAAGAACTCGATCGCCTCGCAGGCGCCGTCTGCATCGTAGCTTACGAAGAAATCAGAGTACTGGTCAGTGCCGCCAGGGTCTCTCTCCTCTCCTCCTCTATGAAAGGTCCCCTCTGGGCCGCCGATCGCTTTTGCCACATCACAGCGCGTCATCCCGAACTTCACGCCCGCCGCTCCCTGGTAGGGCTCCACGTTGTAAGTTGCAGTTGGCCTCTCAGTATTCTGCATTAAATTCTTCCTTTTCGCTCAAGTTCGTCGGTATAGGCTATCATTTGGGATATCTCCCTGTCATATTTATCACCAGCAATTTTTCGCACATGATCAATGTCTTGTTGCTGAGCCTCTCTGAACCTCCCCTCGTCAACCAGTCTCTGCTGTTCTTTTCTGTAGTCTTGCGCTGCTTTGCTATTGCCCCAACTCGCCGTTAAACGATGATCCTCGGGCGTCATACTTATTGCTGGGCCTTCCCGCTCCCCAAGATGACTGACTGATTTTGCGGGCATATGATGAGCCTCTCGACCCGCTGTACGAACATCCTTATACGCGCCGCCTCCAAGTTTCACGGCCTCCAGCTTCTTGGCGGCACGAGTCGCAGCCATCGCGGCGTCGGCGGCGTCCAGGGCGGCCAGGCCGGCCTTGGCGCCCACCTTGGCGGCGCCGGCCGCATCGCCCACGCCGGGGATGGCCGAGACGAAGGACATGGCCGCGTCCACGTAGTTGCCCTCGGCAGCATACCACAGGCCGTTGGCGACGTCGGCGGCGGCGCCGATCCCCGGGATGAACCCGAGCAGGTCCAGGGCGCCGTGTCCTATGGCGGCGAGGTCCACCCCCTGGGTCTTCGACTCGCCCATATGGGCGGCGGTGCCGCAGAACGCGGCCCTGGCCGCGGCGGCGTAGTTGCGGGCGCGGATCGCGGAGGCGGTGAGGGCGACCGTCCTCGCGGTGCCCGGGGAGTAGCTCCCAGGGCCGCCCCCGCCCTTGCCGCTCCCGTAGTAGACGCTCCGCAGCGCGGCGCCCGCCCCCACCGCGACCACCGACGCCGCCGGCGCGGGGGGCAGCCTGTTGAACGTCCGGTTGGTCGCGTACGAGAGCTCCTTGGTCATCTTCTTCAGCGGGGGCGCCTTGACCAGCGGGCCGGCGAAGCGCGCGACCGCTGTGGACACCTTCGCGAAGACGCTGGTCTTCTTGGCGGAGGTCGTCCTCCTGCTGCCGGACGCCTGCACGCGCCTCTGCGTCGCGCGCTGCCTCGACACCCGGTTCTTATAGGCGGTGACATGCCCCGTCGGGTCGCAGCTCGCCACCGGGTTGCCCCCGGCGTAGGCGTAGCGGTTGAGGGTGGCCGGGTCGGCCGCGTCGCCCAGCAGCGAGTCGCGGCTGCCGAACGCGCCCATGGAGGGGTCGTACCAGCGGGCGCGCAGGTACTGCAGCCCTCCCTCGGGCGAGGTGGGCTCGGCGTTGTATCCGTAGTGGGGCCGCTCGAACCTGTCGCCGTAGCCGGGCAGCGACTCCGTGGAGAGCTCCTCCTCGCCCCACGGGGAGCAGGAGAGGCTGGCGGAGATTTCTGGGGGATTTCAAGGTGCGGGGAAGGCCGCGCCACGGCCGCCGGGACGCCCTACGACCAGCCGTCCTCGTTGGCGAAGGTCTGGAAGCCGGGGCGGGGCTCGTGGGGATAGTCGGCGGGGTCGTCGCCGTACTTGCGGGCCCACGCCCTCATGGGGGCGAACATGAGCTCCTCGAAGCGCGCGCCGGCGGCCGGGGCGGAGCGCCCCGCGAGGGCGTCCGCGTAGCACTCCCTGCCACCCGCGACGCACGCGCAGCGCCAGCCCAGGAACTCGTCGGGGAAGAGGCGGTCGCGGGAGAACCCGAAGGCCCGCTCCGCGACGTCGCGCCTGTCCAGCGCCCGCAAGTGCTCCGCCAGCGCGTTGCCGAAGGCGAACAGCTCCCCGTTGGGGAGCGCGGCCAGATATGCCACGAGGGGCTCTGCCGCGGCCACGTCGTCGCCCCCGCGAGCCCGGTCCAGGAGCCCGACGGTGTCCCAAAACTCGTCCTCGTCCATGCGAATTCCTTTCCAGCAAAGCGAACGACGCGGCTCGCCCCCTGCCCGCCCTCAGCGCGCGAGCAGCGTCTCCTCGTGGCCCGCGGGCCACGACCCCACGTCTGAGAAGGCGTCGGCGAGCAGACGCATGCCGGGACCGTCGGCGTAGACGATGACATCATCCGACGAGCGCCGGGCGTCGACGAAGAAAGGCGCATCGTCCCCTTCCCGCCCACACTCGCCCGCAAGCCGCATCCCCCTCGGCCGCAGCGCGTCCTCCGATTCCGATATCTCCCCCAGGTCCTCGCACCGGATCCGGCTCTGGCGGCGCATCCGCGCCTCGGACTCGGGCACCGCCGGGTCTTCCCTCTAGATGTACAGCTCAAGCGACCCCCGCGCCATGCCGCTCCACTCCTGGAGCTCCGCGCACGACGCCAAGAGGACGTCGGGGGCCGCCAAATCGAGAAACCTCTCCGTCAACATGGCCGCCCCATCGCCGTTGATTTTGAAGAGCGCCTCCCCGTCATGCACTGTCACCAGGACATCCCCGTCGGCGAATGCGCCCGCTTGATAGCCGTCTCCCATGAACAGACATTCGATCGACTTTATCGTGTTGCTTTCGGTCATCTTCGGCTCCTACCGACTTACTTCTTTTTCGAAGAGATAGACCGCCAGACCGTCACCGTAATTCTGGAAACAAACGACTCCATCTCCCGCAGGCATCGAATCGAACAAGGGGCATAGATCGAATGAAGCGAAAAACGGGAGTCCGTCTCCGGCGAATACCTCTAGGAGCTTCCTCATTATGTGCTCCTGGTCAACCAGCGAGTCAGATCGGGCAAGGTACAGGAACTTGGAGGCTCGCCCTGCGCTCCAGAGGGCAAGCACTGCGTGATCCGTCAGGCCATCCGGCAACTCTGCGGTTCCCATGAAAGAAAAGTCGTCTCCTTCGTCTACCCTTTCTTCCCGTGGGTTTTTCAAGCGCAGACCTTTGTTAGCCATATCCAAAGTCTTCCAGAGACCGTAGTGCTGCCGTATACGAGGCGTGCTCCCACGTCCTCGCGACGAGGCGCAAAGGAGCACACGCGCTGGAGGCAATCCCCACAGACGACTGAGCCAGGAGGCAGCCTCGGCGCAAAAATCCTCCTTCGTAGATATGTATCCCCACAGCGAAGAACATACCCACATCTGAACACTCGGAGCACATCGACCCTGAGCACGACAAGCTTCCTCAAGACCAATAAAATACTCAGCCATCGGCATAGGGCCTATCTGCTCTTTCATGCTGTCTCCTTACCTGCATTCGCTCTTTGCACTCGCTTGACTGAAAGCCTCTCAGCCAACGACCCTCGTAGCCCTACACCTCGTCGATCCATGCGGGGCCGTCATCGTCCGGGGTGGCGAAGACAGGCTGTTCCTCGTAGCTGCTGTCCCACACGAGCTGGAACGCAAGGCCCGCGAGGCCCGCGTCGAGCCACCGCTCGAAGAGACGCTGGGAAGCATATATCCCGCAGGTCGGATCGCCCTTTAGCCGGAAGAGATCGTATCCGGCAATGTGCTCGGGCGCCAGGGCGTACCGGCGAATCCACACGCCCCCGTCCTCTCCTTGGGCCAGATCCATCTCCTCGTAGACAACGCCGTCTGCCTCGGGCATATCGGATAGGCGCCACGGGAGCCCCTCGGCGGCCCCTTCGTCCGACGGACTCGCGACGAGGCCGCAGGCCTCCGCGAAAAGCGCCCGGGCCCGGTCGTCCAAAAGCAACGTGCCGTCTACGAGGGGCTCCGCGTCGCCGCGCCCTTCCTCCCGCCACGCCTCACTGGCCCAAATCCTCCACGCGCGGGGTCGGGAGGGCGCCCCGTCCTCGGCGGGGACCGCCTTCTCGATCTCGATCGCCGGCCCATCGCCCAGGCCGGAGGACCGCGACAGCACGACGCGCGTCCCAAACCTCGCTTCCGGCTCGGCCAAAATCATGAAAATACGGGCCAGAGCGACGAATCCCTCCCGGCTCGCAGTGATGGTCAAGCCATCCCCGTCGATTGCCGATTCCACTCGCTCCGAGGGGCCGAGCCGAAACTCGCGGTCAATTCGGCTTCCCGCCACGGGAATATCGAACACGACCTCTCCCAGATCGCCCGTCGGCGTTCCCTCGACGCCGCAGCCGTCGCCCTCGAGAACCAAGGTCAGCTCGGTAGAGCCGTCCTCCAAATCGGTGCCCACTTCGAGATGGTCGTGCAGCGGGCAACTCGTACCGGAGCGCGCGAGCGTCATGCAAATACGGGAAAGGGAGATGAGTCCCGTGCGGTTGGCGATTATGACAATCTTGCCGGCACGTTCCGTCGCCCAAATCCTGTAGCAGGGTGCCCACTGGTATACCAAAGAGCCTCCATCCCTCAACACGGGGTAGGTCAACTTTCTTTTCATCGTCATCCCTTCCTACTCAATATCATCGAAATAGGTGTGCGACTTTTCAAGAGTAGTCATTTTGACATCGGGCCTTGTTGGGCTAGGGCCGATCACCTCAAAGTGCACATGAGGAACTCCACCGGTGTCTTTTCCAGCCAGATCGGAATCTTTCATCCTGAATACACGAGTGCCATCGGCTGAGACAAAACGGCAAGGCTCCACTTCTCCATAGCCCCAGGAACCGGAGGGGTCGTACCAGCGGGCGCGCAGGCACTGCGGGCTTCCCTCGGGCGAGGTGGGCTCGGCGTTGTATCCGTAGTGGGGCCGCTCGAACCTGTCGCCGTAGCCCGGCAGCGACTCCGTGGCCAGCTCCTCCTCGCCCCACGGGGAGCAGGAGAGGCTGGCGGCCACGGCGCCGCCCTCGCGCAGCACGGCGCTGACGCTGCCCAGCCCGTCCTCCAGGTAGGTGTCGGCGATCGCCAGGCTTACACGCATCGGCCTGTTCCCAGCTGTCAGACCTTTGACAATGGGGACGGCTGGGCTTGGTAACCGTGGGCTTTGCGTCTGCTGCATCGTTAGGAGGGCGACCGGTTCAACCAGAGGGATGCGACATCCGGCGAGGGGCAGGCGGGGACTCCGATGCGACTCTGCTGCGGCGCAAGTGCGGTCGGCGCGGGGAACGGATCGGGGCATTCCCGCGTCATTTCTGCGGTCGCGCTGTCGTAGGCTTGGGGAATCGTGATGTCCGATGAAAGGATTCCGCCATGCCGAAAAGGAACCTGAAGTTCACCGACCGCTGGATGTTTAACAGAGTGCTATGCGAGGAGGAGGTGTGCCGCAAGGTCCTGCGCGCCGCGCTGGGGATAGAGGTGGGGGAGATAGCCTACCTGAACGCCGAGCAGGCGAAGGAGCCGGCGGCGGCGAGCCGCGGCGTCCGCATGGACGTGTTCGCCCGGGAGGGAAGCCGCGTGTTCGACATCGAGATGCAGGTCTCCCCCGAGGACCGGATAGGGCGCCGGATGCGCTACTACCAGGCGGCGATCGACGCGACGGAGTTGGGCCCCGGAGAAGACTACGAGCTGCTCCCGGAGAGCTTCGTCGTGTTCTTCTGCGCGACCGACCCCTTCAGGGCGGCGCGGTCTATTCGATCGAGCGGGTCTGCCTGGAGGCCCCCGGGCTGGTCGCGGGGGACGACTCGCACTGGCGCGTGTTCAACGCGTCGGCCGCCGAGGATGTCGCCGACCCCGACCTGCGCGATTTGCTACACTACGTGGCGACGGGGCGGCCCGAGGGCGCGCTGTCCCGCGAGATAGACTCCCTCGTGGAGGAGTACAACCGTGACCGGGAGTGGGTGACCAAGGTGCTGACCTACGAGCAGGATACCGAGATGCGCTGCCGCCGCGCAGAGGCCAGGGGCATCGAGCAAGGGATCGAACAAGGAATCGAGCAAGGAATGGATCGCTTGGGATCCCTCGTCGGCCTTCTATTGGACGCGGGGCGCTTGGACGACGCCAGGCGCGCCTCCGAGGACGCCGCCTACCGCGATATGCTGCTCGCGGAGTTCGGGCTCGGGGACGATGCTGATCGCTCCAAGCGCTGCTGAAGCGTCTTCCAAGAAGCCGTGCTGCCCTTCTTCACGGATCTCCGTCTTGTTAGCCTTTGACAGAACCAAAACATAGAACCGAAAAGCTTAGAAAACTTGCCAGTTTTTCGCAAACCGAATGACGAGCAGCGCGCATCGGGAACGAAACCGTGTATGCTTGAGCCATGGAAGAAGCACTCCTGGAAATAATCGAAGCCGTGCGCAGCGGCGTCGTCGGTGGCGAAGGAGCCGACAGCAACGCCGACGCCGCATGGCTCGACAAACTGGTGCGTCGGCACAACCGCGCCGCCCACGACGGCACGCGCCAAGTGGCCAAGCGGCGACTCCTCCCCTTCTACCTGCGCGTGAAGGCCGAGGAGCCCGAGCGGTGGGCGGCGTGGAACGTGAGCGAGGCGACCGACGCAGCCCTCGTGCGCCTTCTGCAGGCCAAACCGCGGCGCACCGCCTCGGGCGTGGCCACCATCACCGTGCTCACGAAGCCCTGGCCGTGCTCGGGCGCCTGCGTGTTCTGTCCGAACGATATCCGTATGCCGAAGAGCTATCTTTCCGACGAGCCGGCCTGCCAGCGGGCCGAGCGATGCTGGTTCGACCCCTTCCTCCAAGTGGCCGCGCGCCTGCGGACGCTGACCGCCATGGGGCATGTCACCGACAAAGTGGAGCTCATCGTGCTGGGCGGCACCTGGAGCGACTACCCCGAAAGCTATCAGCGCTGGTTCATAGGCGAGCTCTTCCGCGCTTTGAACCTGCCCGATGAGGAACGCGCCCGTGAAGCGACCGAGCGCCAGAGGTGGTACGAGAGCCGCGGCCTTCCCCGCGATCGCGATGCCCTGGCCGCTGCGGCAGCATCCCTCCAACAGCGCATCGATGCCGGAGAGCTCACCTACAACGAGGCATGGCGGGAGGCCTATGCGGCAGAGGGCCCACGCGGGCACGAGGCCGAGGCATTCCCGCATCCCGGCATTTCGACGGCGGCCCAGAGGGCAGACCAAGGTCTGCCCCTACGGGAAGACGCTGAAAGCGCAGCACCGAAGGAACTTTCCTGGGACGATCTTTTCGCCCTGCATCGCGCCAACGAAACGGCACCGAAGCGCGTCGTCGGGCTGGTGGCGGAAACGCGCCCCGACCTCGTCACCGCCGATGCCTGCCGCAGCCTGCGCGCACTCGGCTGCACCAAGGTGCAGATCGGCATCCAGAGCCTCTCCGACGACCTTCTCGCCGCCAACGGCCGCGCCATCACGTCCGCGCGCATCGCCGATGCCATGGCCCTCTTGCGGCGGTTCGGCTTCAAAAGCCACGTGCACTTCATGGTGAACCTGCTCGGCGCCGACCCCGCCTCCGACATTGCCGACTACCGTCGTCTCGTCACCGACCCGGCGTTTCTGCCCGATGAGGTGAAGCTCTATCCCTGCTGCCTTGTGGAAAGCGCCCAACTCACTGACTGCTACGAGGCCGGCCGCTGGCGCCCCTACACCGAGGAAGAGCTCGTGAGAGTCCTCGTCCAGGACGTGCTGGCCACCCCGCCCTGGACGCGCATCTCCCGCATGGTCCGCGACATCTCCGCCACCGACATCCTCGCCGGCAACAAGAAGACCAACCTGCGCCAAGTGGTAGAAGCCGCCGTTGATGCCACAGACGAAGCGGTTGCCGAGATTCGCTCCCGCGAAATCTCCGTAGAAGGCGCCACCGTGGGCGACCTTTCCCTTCAGACCATCGCCTACCAGACCGCCACCACCGAAGAGCGCTTCCTTGAATGGATCACCCCCGAAAACAAGATCGCCGGCTTCTGCCGCCTGTCGCTGCCGACGGCACTTCCCCGCGACACCGCCAACGAGTCCTCTCCCCCTCCCATCAAGAGCGAGCAAAGCGAGGCGAGGGGTTCCTCGCTTGCTTCCCCCTCCGCACCGCAGGAGGCCATGATCCGCGAAGTGCATGTGTACGGGAAGGTGGCCGCCCTGCACCGCACCGGCGAGGGCACCCAGCATCTGGGCCTCGGGCGGGCGCTCGTGGAAGAGGCCTGCGCCCAAGCGACGGCAGCCGGGTACACCGCGATTAACGTCATCAGCGCCGTGGGCACCCGCGTCTACTACCGCAACCTCGGCTTTAAGGACGCCGGGCTCTACCAGAAGCGGCCGCTGCCATGAGCATCGCCGACGAGCAGCGTGTTTCCGCATCCGGAGCAACCACCGCGCAGAGCGCCTCGCAGCCCGACGCCTACTCCCCCCAGGTCATCCGCAAACTGAATGACCTCACGAGCGACTTCTACGCCCGCGAGGCCACCTCGTTCTCGGCCACGAGACAAGCCCCTTGGCATGGTTGGGAGAAGGCTTGGGAGCTCATCACGGCCCCCGATGCCGCGCAAGGCCCCTTTCCCAGCCACGCCGCCGTGCGAGACTCCCTCTCCAGCCGCGCCACCCGCATCTCCGATGACTATGCCAGCAATTCCAAGGACTCCCTCGCTGTCCTCGACCTTGGCTGCGGCAACCTCCGCTTCGAACGCTTCCTCGCCGAACGCACAAACGCCCCCCTGCGCGTCACCGCCCTCGACAACTGCCCCGATCTGGCATCTCCCGAAATCGGCGCTCTATCTGCCGCCTTCCCGCACAGCCTTCGCAGCTCCTCTGCTGCTTCCAAAACGAAAGAGGAGAATGCTTCAGGGCAGGGCGCGAATCCCCCCGAAAAGACCATCGTAGATCTCCGCGCCCTCGACATCGTGGAATCCCTCCTCGACAGCACCTTCGCCGACCGTCTCCCATGCAACTCGCACGACCTCGCCGTCGCCTTCGGACTCATGCACCATCTGCCGACATTCGCCCTGCGCGCCCGGGTTCTCGAGGGGCTCCTCGGCTCCCTGCGACCCGGCGGCTTTGCCGTCGTGTCGTTCTGGCAGTTCCTGAACGACCCGCGCCTGGCTGCCAAAGCCGCCACGGTCACCGCCGAGGGCCGCGCCGCCCATTGCCTCCCCACCTTCCACGAAAACGACTTTCTCCTCGGCTGGCAGCATGCCGAGGGCGTCTACCGCTTCTGCCACCACACACCCGAGGACGAAATCGACGCCCTCCTCGCCGCCATCCGCGAACCCAGCGCGCCCTCCACCAGCGGCTGCGCGTCTGCCGCTCCCCCCTCCTTCCGCGAGATCGCTCGCTTCTCCGCCGACGGCAAACTCGGCAACCTCAACCGCTACCTCATTTTGCAGCGCCTCTAGCTTAGACGCACCCTCACCCCCACCGTTTTCCAGCCGCGAATTCACGGTCTTGCCGTAACAAGCGTCAATTCGTGACTGACCAGAGACCAAAACAGCCCCGTTTGAGAGAAATGCAGCCGCAAAATGACGCCTGTGACGTCAACATCGTCATTTTGCGGCTGCTCGCTCTTTTGGCGAAAGTTTGAAGGAGCTAACAAGGACGACGCATCAGCGGGAAATCTGCTAAAGTGCAGCCCATGGCAAGAACACCTGATACCCCCAAAGTCGCTCGCCGCCGCGAGCGCGAGAAGCGCACCATCTCGAACATGGTGGCGATTTACTGCGCTGGCAATCACGACGCGCCTGCGCGCACCGAGACAAGTTTCGCCGGCGAGACGCTCTGCCCCGCGTGCAAGGCCATCGACGACTACTGCGTCCTGCGCACCGAGCGCTGCCGATCCATGGCTCACAAAACAAGCTGCGAGGAATGCGGTAACCACTGTTACGCCCCCGCCCAGCGCGAACAGATCCGCGCCATCATGCGCTACGCTGGCCCCCGGATGATCCTCCATCACCCCGTGGCCGTCATCCGCCACCTTCTGAAGAAATAAGGGCGCCCTCGCGCCCCTTGACGGTGCTACATCCCCAGATACGCCAACAGCCCCTCGCAGCCATCGCACACGTCTGCGTAGGTGGTTTCGAAATCGCCCGTGTACCACGGGTCGTCGACGCTGCGGCTGGTGCCGGCGAATTCCAAGAGCTTGAACACCTTGCCGTCGGGATCACCGCCAAGTATCCAATTCATGTTGCGGATATTGGCCGTGTCCATGCCGATGATGAAGTCGAAGGCATCGTAGTCGGCACGGCGCAGCTGCCGAGCACGCTTGGCCTCAAAGCCGCCAATGCCGTACTCGCGCAGCACCGCCGCCGTGCCCGGATGCACCGGGTTGCCGATCTCCTCGGTGCTCGTCGCCGCCGACTCGATGTGGAACTGCTCGGCAAGCCCCCGCCGCGTCACCATGTCCTTCAACACGAACTCGGCCATGGTCGATCGGCAGATGTTGCCGTGGCAAACGAAAAGGATGCGAATGGGTGTTTGGGACATGGGGAAATCCTTTGCATGGAGAGGGGCGGTCCTTGCTTTCCAGTAAATTATAGAGGAACTTGGATTTCGTTCAATCGTGCACTTTCTATGCTAAAATTCCGCCCACGTGCCAGCAAAGTCCGCGCGGGCGGCGCTCCGAGAGTAAAGGAGTGCTGCCATGGAGAGTATTCTTTTCGCCGCTGCGGCGGTCGCCACAATAGCAGGCTTCGTTCTTGAGGTCTGGCGGGAGATGAAATCGACGCGAACGGATGACGAAGGGAGAAAGAGAGAGGGCCAGCGCTAACTGACCCTTCATTTCGAAAATACCTGCGCCGCCCGTGACACCTTAGCCTAGCAACTACGGAACGGGCTTTGCTGGTACGCCTTATATTATAGCCCCTTGCAGCGCTTTTGGGAACCGTTTCGAGATTGCTCTTCGGAAACTCTTCGGCCGAAGCTCGCTGGCTGACTTCAAGCTTAAACTAATCACTAAACCCGCCAAAAGGCACCGATAATGGGGCCTTTTACTTTTGCGCAGTACATCATTCCATGATTCTATATTTCCTGAAAAAGCGAAACTCATTGCTAGCGCCGCAAAGCGCGGCGGCGAGTTTCGGATGCCTCATCAAACCACGCGCATACCATCAAATCAATGGCGTTACAAAAAGCTGACCCATCTCTCCGGCATCTGCGAAAGAAAGATAGAGAACGGCGCTCTCAATACTAGCTTTAGCTTCTTCCGACAAGGAACAATATATTGCCAGATTTTCCTTCGACAACGGTTCGATGAAGGCGGCTTCGCCATTTGAAATACTTGCACGAATAAAGTATTTATTATTGATGAGAATTGCTGCATAGGCATCTGATCCCAAATGGACAGACGAGGGGAACCTGCTCTCCATTTCCCCCTGAACAAGAAGGTACGACTCACCCGGAACGTCATCTTCGGAGTTCAAGGCGTAATCGTGCTTTCTGCTGCGAATCTCGAAACTTTCCTTCCATTCGACAGATTCAAGAGAAACAGCCATGTCATCCCCAGAATAGTCCTCGCCAAGTGGAAGAATAACCCTCCTAGGCATTTCGTCGTAGGGATTGTCAGAGATCCTTTTTGCTGGCTTGTCGGAGCCATTCTCACCAATAAGGGTGTCGGGGTCGTCGAACTCAAAGCTCAATTCACCACCTGATTCATCAAACGAGAGGGTAATAGAGTTGCCTTCCACGGCTCTGACTGTGTATAAGGAAGGAATCTCTCCATCACCTAAGTAGGCGAGTTTTCCGTCAAACATCACCTCATTGTACCCATCATCCCAAATCCCAACCAGTTCGTCAGCACCGTTTAATTCGCTGGTATCCTGGCTGACTTCTACGTCTTCGCTGGCATCCGAAGACGCAACCTCATCGCTTTTGGCTGCTTGCTCTTGAGCATTTAAGCCGGAGTTCACCTCTTGGCTCGAACTACATCCGTCAAGACAGCCAGACACGCAAAACGCCAAGACAGTCACAAGCGACGCCACCGCAACTCCCTTAAATCTCCCGCTCATTTCTTCTCCTTCCAGTTGTAGCCAGTGCGCCATTTCTACCTCATGTCGTGCGTAACTTGTTGCGCAACAAATGGCAAAGGCAGCACTTTTCTACTGCGGAGAAGGCTCAATTGAAAAGGAGAGTATCCACCGCGGTCGCCACAACTGTTCGGAACGCTCGCAAATGCGAACCACCAAAGAAAGGTGGATACCCTCCTTGACAGTGGTTCAGATGAAGTTGTAAGCGTTCCGGAAGGAACAGTTGTGGTAAGGCGTATTCTTCCGCTGGCTTTTTGCGCTTCCCTCCTAAAGCAAGGGCCTTTATAATTCAGAAAGCCGTTCAGTTTCTGACACAGGCAATGCAATTTCAAAATGAAAATTCTGACACTACAGGCTGACACAGGAAGCAAATATTTGTTTTATATCACCTGATAAGATAAGGAGAAAGCAGTAAATGGCAGAGTTCATCTACCAAATGTACAAGGCCCGCAAGGCGGTGGGCGACAAGGTTATTCTGGACGACGTCACGCTGTCGTTCTATCCCGGCGCGAAGATCGGCGTCGTGGGGCCCAACGGCATGGGCAAGTCCACCCTGTTGAAGGTCATGGCCGGCCTGGAGGAAGTCTCCAACGGCGAGGCGCGCCTGACGCCTGGCTACACCGTGGGCATCCTTCTGCAGGAGCCGCCGCTTGAGGAGGACAAGACCGTCCTCGAGAACATTCAGATGGCCTTTGCCGACGTGCTCGCCAAGATGGAACGCTTCAACCAGATCGGCGAGGAGATGGCCGCGCCCGACGCCGACTTCGACGCCCTCATGGACGAGATGGGCAAGCTGCAGGACGAGATCGACGCCGCGAACGGGTGGGATCTCGACTCCCAGCTCTCCCAGGCCATGGACGCGCTGCAGTGTCCCGACCCGGACGCGCCCGTGAGCATCCTTTCCGGCGGCGAGCGCCGTCGCGTGGCGCTGTGCCGCTTGCTTCTGGAACAGCCCGACTTGCTGCTGCTCGACGAGCCCACCAACCACCTGGACGCCGAGTCGGTCCTCTGGCTCGAACAGCACCTGAAGACCTACCCCGGCGCCGTGCTCGCCGTCACCCACGACCGCTACTTCCTCGACCACGCCGCCGAGTGGATCTGCGAGGTCGACCGCGGCCAGCTGTTCCCCTACAAGGGCAACTACTCCACCTACCTGGAGACCAAGGCCGCCCGCATGGCCGCCCAGGGCCAGGCCCAGGCCAAACTTGCCAAGCGCATGGAGCGCGAACTGGAGTGGGTGCGCAGCTCGCCGAAGGCCCGTCAGGCGAAGTCGAAGGCGCGTCTAGCCAACTACGACGCCATGGTGGCCGAGGCCGGCAAGGCGAAGAAGCTCGATTTCGCGGAGATTCAGATTCCCGCCGGCCCCCGTTTGGGCTCGAAGGTGCTCGTAGCGAAAAACCTGCACAAGGAATTCGACGGCCGCGTGCTCATCGACGACTTGTCCTTCGAGCTCCCCCGCAACGGCATTGTGGGCGTGATCGGCCCCAACGGCGTCGGCAAGACCACCCTGTTCAAGACCATCGTGGGCCTAGAACCGCTCGACGGCGGCGAGCTGGAAATCGGCGAGACGGTGAAGATCGCCTACGTCGACCAGAACCGCGCGGGCATCGACCCGGACAAGAAGCTTTGGGAAGTGGTGTCCGGTGGCACCGACTACATGATGGTCGGTGAGACCGAAGTGCCCTCCCGCGCCTACGTGGCCGCCTTCGGTTTCAAGGGAGCCGACCAGCAGAAGCCCGCGGGCGTGCTCTCCGGCGGCGAGCGCAACCGGCTGAACCTGGCGCTCACCCTGAAGGAGGGAGGCAACCTGCTCCTTCTGGACGAGCCCACCAACGACCTGGACGTGGAGACCCTCTCCAGCCTTGAAGCGGCGCTGCTCGACTTCCCCGGCTGCTCAGTCGTGGTCAGCCACGACCGCATGTTCCTCGACCGCATCGCCACGCACATTCTGGCTTGGGAAGGCGATGACGAGAACCCCGGCCGCTGGCACTTCTTCGAGGGCAACTTCGAAGCCTACCAGGCCGACCGCGAGGCGCGTCTCGGCAAGGAGGCCGCCAAGCCCCACCGCCTCCACCGCAAACTAACCCGCGACTAGGCACCGACAGCTCCAGGGGCCATCAAGGCCCCGAGCATCATATTTTCCTACCGAAGAGGGCGATCTCACAGGGATCGCCCTCTTTCTATCTTTTGATTGATATATTGCTGAGCTTTTCTCTATCATTTTTTCGAATTCATGTCGAATATGTCCTAACCTAACTGATATGATGCCCCTATTAGGCAATCTATAGATTGGATAATCATGAGAGAACACGACATGTCCCAGCAAATTAAGGAGATCCGGAAGCACTACGGACTCTCCCAGCAGGCCTTTGCGCGGCTACTCGGCATCGGCGAGGCCAGCATCACTCGCTACGAGAAGGGCATCGCCCCTACCAAGGCCAACGCCAACCTCATTCGCGCCGCCATGATCCCCGAGTTCATGGCCGGCTGCCTCGAGCGCGACGGCGACGTGCTCACCCCCAAGCAGCGCGCATCGGTCGAGAAGATCGTCTATGCGGAAGTGACCTTTGATGAGGAAGGAGACATCATGGACATGACGGAAATCTACGAGCTGACGTTGCAGCAGGAGGTGTTGAACGAATCCGCCTGGGATATTATGGCGCAAATCTCCCGAGCGCGCGCCGACGCGAAGCTCAAAGGCAACGACGAGCTGACGATAATCTATGACGACATCGAGCAACAGATCGCTCGTCTTGTGCCCGAAATTCTCTCAGACTCAGCCGCCAACCAACGAGCTATCGATGAGATACGAGGTCAGCTGAAAGGTTTCCAGCAGTTCCTTTCGATCCAGCTTGCAAAGGCGGCCTAACTATGAGCGACGAAGAAAAGTACACCGAAAGGGAGTTCAGCGAAAAGTTCGAAGAGTTGCGTTGGAACCTCCTGAACGCCTATCGCCCCACACTTGAATCGGCGCCCCAGGCTTTTTTGCTCGGAGGCCAGAGCGGGGCAGGAAAAACCACACTCCACAAGATCATCCATCGTCGACTGGACGGCAACGGTATCAGCATCAACGGGGGCGACTATCGAAAGTTTCACCCCCGCTTCTTGGAGCTTCAGCGCATTTACGGGGACGAAGCCGTTAATTACACCGCGCCATGGGCGGGGCGCATGACCGAGGCGCTTATCGACTCGCTCTCGCGCATCGGGTACAACCTCGTCATCGAGGGCACGCTGCGCACGGCGGAAGCGCCCTTGAAAACGGCGGAGCTGCTGCGCCAGCGCGGTTACGGGGTGTCCCTCGCGCTTATGGCCGTAAAGCCGGAGATCTCGCTCGTCAGCTGCCAAATTCGCTACGAGGAGATGCGCGTAGCCGGCGCGACGCCCCGGGCCACCGACCCGGCGCACCACAACAAGATCATCGATCAGATCGTCTCCAACCTCGGCGTCCTGGAAGCAAGCGGAATGTTCGACGAGATCGCCCTCTACGACCGAAGCCAAACGCGTCTGTTCCCCCGCGAGGGAGCTGGCGACAGCGCCGAAGAAGCCTTACGCACCATCCTCTTCGACCCCTGGACTCCCGAGGAGCGACGCCACTACAACGAGCTCAAAGCCAAGCTGAACTACCTGAAGACAAAGTAAAACCCGCCCTGCGCTACCAACGACGAGCGGGTTTCAAGCCCCGTGGGGGACGAACCGAACCGTCCCCCACAGCTGTCTTCATTCTAGCATGAATGGAGATACCGCGGGATAGCCGAGAGATGCGCTATTCGTTATGAACGCTCTGTAGCCGACTCTTCTTCCTCAGCGTCGTCAACTGGCTCGGAATCGTCTATCGCCTCGAGCTCATCGGCCGGCTCGGAATCGCCGGGCTCTTCGGCGTCGTCGGCCTCCCCGGCCTCCGCGGCAAGGGCGGCGTCTTCGGCCAGAAGGCGGTTGAACTCCTCCACGTCGTACAGCTCGCCGGTGTCGCTCAGCTCGTCCACCACGGGAATCTCGTCAGCGTCGTCCGCATCGCCGGCAAAGTCCTCGCCCCAGCCGTCCGCAACGCCGTAGTCCTTCATGCCGAAGCGCGCACGACCGCAGCTCACCAGGCGCGGCTCGAAGCCTTCCGCCTCATCGTCGCTCGCAGCATCAGCGTTGTACCAGTGGTACTCCTCCACCGGTACGGCGGCCACTGCAGCAGCCGCGGCGGCGGCCGGTGTGGCGCCCTTCCTGGAACGCAGGGCGTTGCGGCGGCGCAAGGCGGCCTGAAGAGCGGTCTCTTCCACGACCTCGCGCGCATCGCCATCGGCGCCCTCCCCGCCTTCAACGCTCTCGTCATCAAGCAAGGGGTTGAAGGTGGCCACTGAAGCGGCAGCCGCCTCCGCCTCGGCAGTGCGCTGCTTGCGGGACTCGGAAACCAAGCCCGCTACGGCGCCCGCAGCGGCAAGGCCGAGGACGCCCACGGACGCAGGACCGGCCATCTTCGCGGCATCGAGCCATTCCACCTCACCGGTGGAGGCCAGCGCTTCGTGCATGCTGCCGGCAACGCCGTACTTCATCACCTGTACCACGTGGTGGCCGCCCTGCTCGCTCACACCGAGCACTGAAGCGTTGGCCCAGCCGCGCTCGCGCAGAGCCGCTGCGCGCTCGTTGGCCCGGGAAACCACGGCATCGCGATCGTCGAAGGCCAGCGCGTCCAGCGGGCAGGCAGCCACACAAGCGGGAACGCCTCCCTCGGCCACCTCGGCCGCGCACCCGTCGCACAGGCACAGCTCGCCGTGCTCTCCCCGATGGCGGGGGGCATCGGCGGGACATACCATGGCGCACAAATGGCAGCTCACGCAACGCTCCGCATCCAAGGTCACAAAGCCCGTCTCGCCGCTCACCGCCAGCGCCCCGGTGGGGCACGCTTCCGCGCAAGGCGCCTCGGCGCAGTGCACGCAGCCGGCGCGGGCCGCCTCCCACACCGTGCCGCCGTCGGCCAGCGTGCGCTCGAAGCGCGCCACGGCAAGCGGCGCCTCCTCGTCCAGCACGGCCGCCCGCCCGAACGCGCGCGCCGCCATATCCTCCGACGACGACGCAGGCCCGAGGCCGAAGCGGCCCTTGCAGGCAGCGACGCACGCCTGGCAGGCAGAGCACCGACTGCTGTCGAAAAGAATTGCCTTGTCAGCCATGATGCTCCCCCTAAGCCTTCTCGATATCGACCAGGAAACCCTTGACATCGCGGGCCGCCCCCACGGGGCTTTCCGCCGCAGGGGCCAAAACGCCCCACATGGCCGCCGCGGCGTCCTCGCTGCCGAGGGCCATGCCGTTCAAGCACACATAGTGGCCCTCGTTGTCCTCGCATTGGAAGGGACGGATGCGGTCGGTGACGAGCACCGGCGCCTCAACGGATCCGCGCTCGTTGAACACGCGGGCCCACTCCCCCGTGGCCAGGCCGCGAATGCGAGCCAAACTCGCCGACATTTCCACGAAGCAGCCGGGCTCCGCGGCAGCCAGCGTCTCGCTCAGGGCGCGCCGAGCGCCGTCGCGGCCGTCCGAGCCGTTGATGACCGCCGCAATGGGATAGGCCGCGCGATCCGCCTGCATAGAGGAGTAGTCCGGCGCCAGCGCATCGGCCACGGCGGCATCCACCGCCCCGTCATCGCCTGCGGCACCGGACGCCTTCGCGGCGGCCGCCAGCAGCACCGGAGAGGCGTAAGCCCCGTTCAGGCGATTGTTCAACGGGGACTCCAACGGTTCGTAGTGCTCGGGCACAGGCCCGTCGCCCAACCGGTCGGACACCAAAAGCCCCACCTGCTCCCAAGTACCGGGGAAGGCCTGGTTGTCCGGCTCGAGCCATCGTCCGTCGCGCAGAATCGGGAAGTCGGGCGCGTCGATGCAGGCCCAGCTCTCCCCCTCCCAAGTAAGGAGATTGCGCTCGCGCACCCAGGGCTGGCCCGCCAAGTTCGCGCTCGCCCGGTTGCCGCGCACCCGCACGTTGCCGGGCCACGTGAAGCGCCAGCCGGGGAAGAGCCCCAGACCGCTCTCGTCGGCACCGTCGCGACGTCCCACGGGTTGCTCGGCCGCATCAGCCGCACTGGCGCCGTTCGACCACAGCCCCGCCAGGAAAGCCGCGCCGCAGGCCGTCGAGCCGTCGGCGCGCAGCCCGTCGGCACCTTCCAAAAGCACCAGCTCGCCGCCGTCCCAGTCGCTGTCCTCGACGACATAGCCGTTCATCGCCCAGGCCACCTTCACCAGATCGATGCTGTCGGATGTCACGTAGTCCCACCGGGCCTTAAGGATCGGATCCGTCGCCGCACCGCCCTTGGTGTCGTACAGGTTGAACACGCGCTCCCACACATCGCCGATGATGGCAGCGTCCGTGCGGCTCTCGGCCGCCGGCTCAACCGCCGCCGCAGCATGCTGCAGAAGGCGGCCGCCGCTCGCCCGGATGCCGGCCTTCTCGAAACCGAGGGCGCTCGGCAGCTGGAACACCGTCGTCTGCTGCTGGGAGGGATCTTCCACCCGTTCCCAGAACGTAGCCGTGAGGTTCGGCGAGCCGTCGGTCACGACGAGCCACGCCAGGCGCCCCACATCGTCGGCCGTAACGCCCGAAGACGCGCTCCCCACCAGATCGGCGCCCCACAGGAAACACCCCTGCAGCAAGCCTGTGCGCAGCGCCTCGCTGAACGACGCACCGCCAGCTGGCGCCTTGGGCAGCCAATCGTAGCCGTAATCGTTGTCGAAAGCCGCCTCCTCGCCCCACCACTCGCGCAGGGCCGACACCAGGGCACGGGGCCGCAGAGAACCCGCGCCGGCCGGCTCGGTATGGGCCTCGAGCCACGCCTGGAGCGTCGTCTCGCCCTCGGTGGGCCAGGGAAGATCGCCGCAGAACATGTCCGGCGAAAGCCCCATGGCATCGGCCAGCCCCTCGTTCGCGGCACCGCCCAGATAGGAGATACCGCCCCCCGGCACGCCGATGTTGCCCAAAAGCAGCTGCACCACGGCGGCCGCCCGAGCCGCCTGGGCGCCCGTACCATGCTGCACGAGGCCGGGGCCGGCCAGCATCTTGCCCGCCCCCTCCACCGCGCCCGTAGCCGCGAAGGCCCCGTAGGCGCGCTCGAGCAGCGACCGCTCCACGCCGCAGACGGTGGCCACCGTGTCCAAGTCGTAGCGGGCGAGAAACTCCTGCAGGCGCACCCAGGCGCAAGCCGGGTCCTGCAGCGTGATATTGCGCTCGCAGCGCGGCTGGGACGGCACGGCCCAGGCAGGGACGCCCTCACCGCGCACCCAGGAGAACTCGCCGTCGAAGCGCATGTTCCACGTGTCGAAGCCGTCGGTCTGATAGCCCCAACTGGTCTTGTCGTAGGCGCCCGTCAGAGGATCCCAGCCGAAGAAGGCCCCGGAGGACGCGTCGAAGGAGAAAGAGGGATCCATGAGGTAGGAGGCGTTGGTGAAGTTCAGCACGTACTCGGGCTGCCAGAGGGAATTGTCCATGGCGTACTTGGCCAATCCCCCGAGAAACGCGATGTCGGTGCCGGGCCGGATGGGCACGTGGATGTCGGCCATCTCGGCCGAGGCCGAGCGCAGCGGATCCACGGCGATCCAGAGCGCGCCCGCATCCCGGGCACGCTCGATCCAGCGAAGGGAGAGCGGCTGGCTTGTGGCAACATCGGCACCCAGAGTGAGCAGGCAGCCCGTGTTCGCGATATCGCTCCAGAGCCCGTCGGGCTCGGCGATGCCGAGGGTCGCGGCGACACCGGCTGCGAAGGCGCGCCGACCGAAAGCCGCTTCGGAGTCGATGTTCACCACGCCCCAGGATCGCAGCGCCTTGGCGAGCAGGAACTGCTCCTCAGCCACAAGGCGCGCGCCGCCGAAGCTGCCGATGGCCCGAGTGCGCATGACCGGCACGCCGCGGGGACGCTTCCGGGCGCCGTAGTCGTTGTCGCCGTAGCCATCGTCGCCGTAGCCGCCGCGGTCGCTCCAGTCCCATTCGTCGAAGTCCGTCTCGCCCTGCGCCTCATCGTCGGCCTCCACGCCCTCGATGCTCTCTTCGAAGGTGGCATCCCGCGTGTCCTTCACCAAGGTGGCGATCTCATCCAGTGCTCGATCCCAGGAGATGTCTTCCCACGCATCCGACCCAGCACGACGCACCCGCGGCGAGGTCAAGCGCCCCGGACTGGCCGTCGTCGCGCCTTCGCTCGCGGCGTCGTTGCCGCCCGCGCCATTGCCACCATCGCCACCGGCGCCGTCCTCGGTCGCCCCTTCGGGCGCCTTCCACAAGTCGGTCAGCGCCTGAGCGCGCAGGCAGAGCCGCCCTTCAGAGAACGGATTCGCGCCGTCGCCGCGCACCGCCGCCACCCGCCCGTCCTCCACCTCGAGCACCAGTGTGCAGGCGCCCGGACACTCCTCGCAGACGACGACCGGCCCCGCAGGGGCCGCAGGCTCTTCGGCCGGCGCCTCGTCGGTGCCGGCGGGCTCTTCGGCGACCCCTTCGTCGGCCCAGGCTCGATTCGGATCCAAACCCCATGCCGCGCTTCCCGCCGCCACGGCTCCGGCACCAGCCAGAAAGCCTCTCCGCGTCAATTTCATGGACGAACGTCTCCTTCGCACAGGCCCGCGTCCTGCTAGCGCAAGCCTATTCACACCCTGTCTCTTAGAACCTTCATTTTCACACAAGAGACCGTCGTGCGGACGCTCAAAAACCCCGAGCGCGCGCCGTAGGCGAGATGCCCACAAATTGTCCACGATTGCGGCGCTGATCTGCCCATTGATGAGGTTTATCCTCGTCTTTTCCCATTGGAAACATTCGCCCCCTAACCTAAGCGCATCAGAAAACCGCACCATGAAGGAGGCCCCATGGCCCGCATCAATCGCAACTACGAGAAGCTGCCCGGCAGCTACCTGTTCTCGGAAATCGCCCGGCGCACCGCCGCCTACCAGGAAGCGAACCCCGACGCGCGCCTCATCAAGATGGGCATCGGCGACGTCACCCGCCCGCTCGCCCCGGCCGTCGTCGCCGCCATGCACGCCGCCGTAGACGACCTCGCCGCCGCCGAGACCTTCCACGGCTATGGGCCCGAGCAGGGCTACGCCTTTTTGCGCGACGCCATCGCCGAGCACGATTTCGCCGCCCGCAACATCGCCATCGACCCCGACGAGATCTTCGTCTCCGACGGCGCCAAGAGCGACTGCGGCAACATCGGCGACATCTTCGCCGAGGACAACGTCGTGGCCGTGTGCGACCCGGTCTATCCCGTCTACGTGGACACGAACGCCATGGCCGGCCGTGCCGGCGACTACGATGCGGACGCCGAGCGCTGGACGAACATCGTCTACATGCCCACCACCTCCGAGAACGACTTCACGCCAGCCCTGCCCGACGTGCCCGTCGACCTCATCTACCTCTGCTCGCCGAACAACCCCACGGGCACGGTGCTCTCCCGCGAGGCCCTGCAAAAATGGGTCGATTACGCCAACGCCACGGACGCCGTCATCCTCTTCGACGCCGCCTACGAGCGCTTCATCACCGACCCCGCCATTCCCCACTCCATCTACGAGATCCCCGGCGCGAAGACGTGCGCCATCGAGTTCCGCAGCTTCTCGAAGACCGCCGGCTTCACCGGGGCCCGCTGCGGCTACACCGTGGTGCCGCGCGATTTGGTGCGCGAGGGCCAGAGCTTAAACGCCATGTGGAACCGCCGCCAGACCACCAAGTTCAACGGCGCCTCCTACGTCATCCAGCGGGGCGCGGCGGCCATCTACACTCCGGAGGGGGCGGCCCAGGTGGACGAGACGATCGACTTCTACCGCGCCAATGCCCGCACGATAAAGGAGGGCCTGGCGGCGGCCGGCCTTGAGGTGTACGGCGCCGACAACAGCCCGTACGTGTGGTGCCGCACCCCTAACGGCACCGGCTCCTGGGACTTCTTCAACCGCCTTCTGGAAGAGGCCAACGTCATCACCACTCCCGGCGCCGGGTTCGGGCCGGCCGGCGAGGGCTACATCCGCCTGACCGCCTTCGGCGACGCGGACGACACGCGCGAGGCCGTCGAGCGCATCAAGCGGATGCTCGATGCCGAGAGTCGCGACTAGCCGAAGCGCACCACGGAACCGGCGCTCAGTCGAGCCCGCGCGCCGTTTGCTGACGCTTGTCAACAAACGCTCCACAATTGATCGCCGATGACGCGACTCAACAATTCGCCGCTATACTGGTCACCATCGCATTGACCGCATCGATTCAAGGAGAGACACCATGAACACCAACCATGCGAAGGCCATCAAGGGCATGAGCATTGCCAATATCGTGCTCGCAGCCCTCGGCATTTTCGGCATGCTCATCGCTTGGGCAGGCCTCGGCGTCGGCGGCGCCGCCATTTCCGGCTCCGGCTACGACTACTTCTACACCGACGACGGCCTCTATTTCACCACCGATGACGTGTCAGTGCTGCTCGGCATGCTGGGCTTCCTCGTCTTCCTCGTGATCGTCTGCGCCGTGCTCATTCTCATCGCCGGCATCCTCGGCGTGCGCGGCGCGGCCAAGCCCGACAAACTGCGCGGCATCATGATCTGGAACATCGTCGCCGCCGTGGTGAGCCTTCTCTCCTGCTGCTGGGTGTCGCTCGTGCTCTGCATCATCGTGGCCGTGTTCGCCAACAAGGATCGCGCCCTGTACGCCGCCGCGCCGGCGCCCGCGGCTCCCTACGGCTACGCGCCGGCCGCTGCGCCTGTCGCACCGGTAGCCCCGCAGCAGCCCGTCCAGGCCGCCCCCGTCGCGCCCCAGCAGCCTGCCGCCCCGGCGCCCGTCGCTGCTACCGCCCCCGTAGCCGCGGAGGCCGTCGTGACCGAGACCGTGGCCGCCGCCCCTGCCGAGCCGGTTGCTGCCGAGGCCGTGACGACCAAGGGCGCCGACCCCGTCCCGGCCGAGCCCGTGGCCGCCGTTGCGGAGGAGACGGTCGCCGAGCCCGTTCCCGCCGCCGTGATGGAAACGGTCGAGGAGGACACCTTCGCCCCGGCCGAGACCCCCGAGGAAGCCGCCGAGGCCGCAGCCGAGCCCGCCATCATCCTGCCCGACAACTACATCGAAGATGCCCAGGCCGGCGTGACCGTTGTCGAGGAGATCCCCTCCGACGCCGACACCGCAGCCGCCGACACTGCGGCCGAAGCCGACGACAACGACAAGCCCAGCGCCTAGCGCGAAAATTCCCTGAGCAGCCTTCACGGCACTGGCAGCCAACCGCCAAAAGACCTCCCGCCTCCGGTCAGGAGGTCTTTTCTTTTGAGCACTTTTCTGACCACCTTTCCATGTAATTGCGATGCCGCCGTCTGCAGTGCCGGACAAAAACTGGGGGTTTGGTATCTTTGGGCGCTCTCGCTCTGGCAAGATGGTGGGGTGCTCCCGACGTACCAAGCCACCTCCACTGAGTAAGATAGTTGCCGAACTGCTTCGGAAAGGCAACGGGGCGGGGACTTAGCCGGCCGGGAGGAGGCCTATAATCGAATTGCGGGACGAAAGCGCGCCCAAGCGCGCCCGCAATCTGTGCGCCACGAGACGCGCCGCCGAAGCAGCGAGCAGGACAGCAACATCATCAGGGGTGAGAGTCATGAACCGCGAGAGGGAAATCGTCAAGGCGAGCATCTACGGCATTATCGGCAATGCGCTGCTCGTCGCCTTCAAGATGGCCGTCGGGTTCATGTCCCATTCCATCGCCATCATCTTGGACGGCGTCAACAACGCCACCGACGCCTTGTCCTCCATCGTCACCATCGTGGGCACCAAGCTCGCCGGGCGCCGGCCCGACCGCCACCACCCCTTCGGCTACGGTCGCGTGGAATACCTCACGAGCGTCGTCATCGCCATCATTATCCTGGTGGCCGGCTTCATCTCCCTGCGCGAGTCCATCGACAAGATCATCCACCCCGGCACCCCCAGCTACTCGGCCATCACCATCACCGTCATCGTGGTGGCCATCCTCGCGAAGATCGCCATCGGCATCATGTTCAAGCGCTTCGGCGACAAAACGAACTCCGAGGCCCTCATCGCCTCGGGCATCGATTCCAACTATGACGCAGTGCTGTCGGCCGGCACGCTCGTGGTAGCGGCGGCCCAGAACTTCTGGAACCTGAACATCGACGGCGCCGTGGGCCTCATCATCTCGCTCGTGGTGCTGAAAGCCGGCTTCGAAGTGCTCGGCGACGCGCTCTCCCCGCTCATCGGCGGCCCCGAGGACAAAAAGCTCGTCGACGACATCACTGCCTACGCCAACAGTTTCCCCGACGTGCGCGGCACCTACGACGTGGTGCTGGACAACTTCGGCCCCAACGAGATTTTGGGCTCGGTGCACATCGAAGTGCCCGACGATATGTGCGCCCGCGACATCCACGCCCTCACCCGCCAGATCAGCGAAGGGCTCACCGAGAAGTTCGGCATCCTCACCACCGTGGGCATCTACGCCGCCAACACGACCGGTGCGTTCGCCCCTCTGCATGCCGACCTCGACGCCCTCGCGAAAAGCGACCCGGCGATCCTGCAGGTGCACGGCTTCTACGTGGACGAGAAAACCTCGACCGTCTACTTCGATTTGGTCATAGGCTTTAAGGCCGACGACGACGCCATCCGCGACAAAATAATCGCCCATCTGAAGGAAAAATATCCCGATTACACCTACAATGTCGTCATCGACCACGATTACGAAGACGATCAGCCAACGTAGGCGATCATGGGGAAAGGGGCGCACGATGGCGGGCGAGAGCCAGAAACTGAAGCTGCTCAACCTCGCCAAGATGCTCTACGAGCGCACCGACGAGAGCCACGGCCTCACCTGCCCCGAAATCATCGCCGGGCTGGCCGAGGCGGGCATCGAGGCCGAGCGCAAATCGGTGTACCGCGACTTAGACGCCCTTCGCGACTTCGGTCTCGACATCGCGAAGCTTCCCACGTACCCGGTCAGCTACGCCCTCGTCTCGCGCACCTTCACCGCCGCCGAGCTCATGCTGCTCACCGACGCCGTGCAGTCCTCGCGCTTTCTCACGGTTCGCATGGCCCATCGCCTCACCGAAGGCCTGGCGTCTCTGGGCTCCTGCCACCAGGCCGCCGCGCTTTCCAAGAACGTGCACGTGGAAGGCCGCATCAAGATGCAGAACGAATCGGTGTTCCACCACGTGGACACCTTGCACGAGGCCATCCGCCGCCACCGGCAGGTGGCCTTCCGCTACGTGAAGCACGACGTGAACAAGCGCCCACAGCCCCAAGGGGGCGGCCGCATCTACTGTGAGACGCCGGTGTGCCTCATTTACTCCGAGGGCTGCTACTACCTCATCGCCTACAACGAGAAGCACGACTCCTTCCCCAGCTACCGCCTCGACCGCATGCAGGGGCTGCGCATCACCGACGAGGCGGCCGTGCGCAACGAGCGCATCGCCACCTTCGATGCGGCGGCCTACACTTCTCGCACGTTCTCCATGTTCGGCGGCGAGACGACGCCGGCGACGCTGCTGGTGGAGGAATCGGTCATGAGCGCCATTATCGACCGCTTCGGCAAGGACGTGGAAAGCGCGCCGGTGGATGCGACCCATGCCCGCGTGCACGTCACCGTGGCCGCCAGCCCCGTGTTCTTCGGCTGGCTCGCCCAGTTCGGCACCGCCGTGCGCCTAGAGGCCCCCAGTGCCCTGGCCCGCCAGTACGCTGACTACCTGAGAGACATCGCCGACAGCTATTAGATCCTTTTAGTGAACGACCTTCTCGATGAGGGACTGAAGACGGTGAACGTCAAGCGGCTTGGGAAGGTGCGCGTCCATGCCGCATTCCAGCGAGCGCTTGCGGTCCTCGGAAAACGCGTTGGCGCTCACGGCGATGATGGGCAGCGATGCGCGCAGCGGGTCGGGCAGCGCGCGGATGGCGCGGGTGGCGGCATAGCCGTCCATGACCGGCATCTGAATGTCCATGAGCACCAAGTCGTAGGCGCACGCATCGGCATCTTCGATCATCCCCACGGCCACCTCGCCGTTTTCCGCCGTGTCCACCGCATAGCCCGCGTCGTCCAGAAGACAGCAGGCGATCTCGCGGTTGAGCTCGTTGTCCTCCACGAGCAGAATGCGGTGCACCGGGCCCCGCCCGCGGCTCGGACGCGGCACCTCGGCGGCCACGTCGGCGGGAGCCTGGCGGAAGGTGATGTCCACGGTGAAAGTGGAGCCCTCCCCCGGCGCGCTTTCCACGGCGAGCTCGCCTTCCATAAGATCGAGCACGTTGCGCACGATGGTGAGCCCGAGTCCCGTGCCCTGAACGCCCGAAGCCGTGGTGTTGCTCTCCCGTTCGAAGGGCATGCACATGCGCTCCATGAACGCGGGCTCCATCCCTACGCCCTTATCGGCCACGACGAAGCGGAAGCTGGCAAAGCCCTGGGGCGCGCCGGCGTTCTCGGCCACGCTGATGCGCACGGTGCTGCCAGCCGGCGAGTACTTGATGGCGTTGTCCACCAGCTGGGTGAGCACGTGGGACAGGCGCACGGCATCCACGAGCACGCGATCGTGGGCCAGAGGCTCAATGTCGCAGGCCAGGGTGACGTCGGCGCGGTCCGCCAGATCCACCATGTCCATGCGCGCCTGCAGAACCAGCTCGGAAAGCGAGCATTCCGCCTCGGCCAGCTGCACATGGCCCGCTTCCATGCGGCTGATCTCCAGCGTCTCGTTCACCACGTCGAGCAGCTGCTCGGAAGCGGCCAGCACTTTGTCGCTGTAGGCGCGCACCCGCTCGGCCTCGCCGCCATGGGCCGAGATGAGCGACGCGTAGCCCACCACGGCGTTCAGCGGCGTGCGGATGTCGTGGGACATGTTCGAGAGGAACGTGTTTTTCGCCACGTTGGCGGCCTCGGCCTCGGAAAGGGCGTTGCGCAGCATGGTACGGTGCTCGAGCTCGCGGGCATAGGCCTCGCGCAGCTGGGCGTTCACCGCCTCCAGCTCGTCGGCCCGCTCGCGCAGCTTGTCCGTGGCGTCGTTGATGAACACGTAGAAGAACTCGCCCGCGTCCAACGTGACGTGATGGCCGTAGTCCTCTATCCAACGCACCGAGCCGTCGCGGCGGATGATGCGGTACTCCACGTAGTCCATGGAGTACCGGTCGGCCTGAATCTGACGGCTGATGGAGTGTTCCACGGCCTCGATGTCCTCGGGGTGCACCATGCCGGGGAAGGTGCCGCCCGTCAGCGCGACGAACTGCTCCTCGTCAGCGCAGCCGAAGATGCGCAGGCAGGCCTCGTTGACGTAGACCACCGCCTCGTCGCCATCGGCATGGTAGACGAAAAAGCCGCCTGGCATATGAGCGAGAACGTCGCCGATGTCGAGCTGGGCTAAAGCGGGGAATATGGAGGGCGCCGAGGTTGCCATGTGCTGCTTTCTTCTGTCGGTCGAAAAGGTGCTTTCCGTATGCTACCACGGCCGTTGCCCAGCGCCCTCGAAGCTGTCGATGAGCCCACGAATTTGTAACGAAAGAGAAACGTGGAAGGCTTACGAGAAATCGAACATGGCGGTGGAAAGGTAGCGCTCGCCCGTGTCGGGCAGGATGACGACGATGTTCTTGCCCGCGTTTTCAGGCCGGCGCGCCAACTTCGCCGCCGCCGCCACCGCCGCGCCCGAGGAGATGCCCACGAGCAGTCCGTCATGGGCAGCCAGCTCGCGCCCGGCCTCGAAGGCCTCCTCGTCTTCGATGGCGATGACCTCGTCGTAGATAGCGGTGTCCAGCGTCTCGGGCACGAACCCGGCGCCGATGCCCTGAATCTTGTGGGCGCCGGCGCGGCCCTCGGAGAGCACCGGGGATCCGGCCGGTTCCACGGCCACCACCTGGATGGCCGGGTTCTGCGCCTTCAGATAGGCCCCGGTGCCCGAAAGCGTGCCGCCGGTGCCCACGCCGGCCACGAGAATGTCCACCGCGCCATCGGTGTCCTCCCAGATCTCCGGGCCGGTGGTGCGCTCGTGCACGGCCGGATTCGCCGGGTTGGAGAACTGCGAGGGAATGAACGAGTTCGGAATCTCCGCCGCCAGCCGCTCGGCCTCCTCGATGGCGCCCTTCATGCCCTTGGCGCCTTCGGTGAGCACCAGTTCCGCCCCAAAGGCGCGCATGAGGTTGCGCCGCTCCACGGACATGGTCTCGGGCATGACGATGATGATGCGGTTGCCCCGCACGGCGGCGATGGCAGAAAGGCCGATGCCGGTATTGCCGGAGGTAGGCTCGATGATGACCGTCTCGTCATCGAGGACCCCGGCCTCCACGGCGGCGTCGATCATCGATTGGGCGGCGCGGTCCTTCACCGAGCCGGTGGGGTTGAACGACTCCACCTTCCCGATGAGCGTGGCGGGCAGCTCGTGGGCGCGCTCGTAGTTGGTCAGCTCCACCAACGGCGTATGCCCGATCAGCTCGGTGACGTTCTTGTGGATGGTCATGGCAGGTCCTTTCTGGTTGAAACGCACCGCGGGGCGGGAGCGCGGGGAATTCTGATTCGCTCAGACAGTCCTCGCTGGTATCGAAGGCGCAGCGGGCATTACGTCTCCCCGCATCACCGCGCCTTCAATACCATCTGCGGAACTCGCTCGGTCAGAACACCCCGCGCTCCCTCAGCGCTCTCCCTTGGTCGAATTGGTGCGCTCGTAACGGGTGTTGCCCCCATCCTACTGGTTGCCTCCGCTTCGTCAACGCCCCGCGCCATAGCGGTTTCCGATGGCGACGCGGCCGAGAAAACCGTCGCGAACCGCCAAGTTCCCCCTTCCATCGCCGCTCGGCGGCCGTATAATACCTAGCAGTTCCCTAGACTTGAATTCCAACCCGCCATAGGAGCTTCCCATGACCCTGCAGCAACTTCGCTACCTCATCGCCATCGCGAACCACGGCTCCATCTCCGCGGCGGCGCACACGCTGTACGTGTCCCAGTCGAGCCTGTCGGTGGCTGTGCGCGACATCGAGCGCGAGACCGGCGTCACCATCTTCGAGCGTTCCAACCGCGGCATCACGCTCACGAGCGACGGCATCGAGCTATTGGGTTACGCGCGCCAAGTGGTGGAGCAGGCCGATCTCATGGAGCAGCGCTACTCCGGCCGCGGCGGCGAGGCGGCGCAGCGCCTGTCCATCACCTCCCAACATTACGCCTTCGTGGTGGAGGCGTTCCTGGAACTGGCCGAGGAGTACGAGGGTGCCGGCTACAACTTCAGCCTGCGCGAGACCCGCACCTCCGAGGTCATCGAGGACGTGCGCGACTTCCGCAGCGATCTGGGCGTGCTGTACCTCTCCACGTTCAACGAGAGCGTCATCGGGCACGCCCTTTCCGACGCGAACCTCTCCTTCAACCTGCTGTTCACCGCCCAGCCCCACGTGTTCGTGAGCGACAAGCACCCCCTAGCCTCGCGCACCGAGGTGACCGTAGAGGATTTGGAGGACTACCCCCGCTACGCCTTCGAACAGGGCGCGAACAACTCGTTCTTCTATTCCGAGGAACCCTTGGCCGAGCTGCCGCACAAGAAGTGCATCTCCGTGAGCGACCGCGGGACCTTGTCGAACTTGCTCGCCCATCATGACGGCTACACCATCTCCACCGGCGTGCTCTCCAGCGAGATGTACACCGGCATCGCCAGCGTGCCCCTGCAGACCAAGGAGCTCATGCGCGTGGGCTACATCGTTCACAACGAGCGGCAGCTCTCCCCCCTTGCCGCCAGCTACATCGAGAAGCTGAGCCTGTTCGTAGAAGGCTACCAAATCGGCCTCGCCGGGCTGTAGGCCGAAGCAGCGCGGGCAGCATCCCCCTGCCTCTGTTCCCTTCCGGGCGGCCTAGAAGGTCCTCGCGATGGTGCCGCCGCCGAGGACGACGTCGCCTTCGTAGAGGACGGCGGCCTGGCCGGGGGCGGCGGCGCGTTGAGGTTCTTCGAAGGTGACCGTCAGCTCGTCGGGGCCGGTCTGCTCGGCTGTTGCCAGCACCGGTCGCTGGCGGTAGTGAGTCTTCACCTGCACCTTGCGCGGGCCTTCCAAAACGCCTCCGCTGATGAGATTCACATCGCAAGCCACCACTCCTGAGCTGAGCAGTTCGTCTTTGAAGCCGACGACGAGCCGGTTGGCGGACGCGTCCTTCCCCAGCACGTACAGCGGCTCGCGAGCCGCCACGCCGATGCCCTTGCGCTGTCCAATGGTGTAGCGGATGAGCCCCGCATGCTCCCCGAGAACGCGCCCTCCCCGATTCACGATCTCCCCCGGCTCGAAAGCGGTTGCAACCGAAGCAGCAACCGAACCCGACCCCGTAGGGGCGGACCTTGGTCCGCCCTCGGCCGCAACCGCCAAGGGCACGCACGGGGCCTCTCCCTCGCAGCAACGTGTCCGGCACCAGCCTTCGATGAACCCCGCGTAGTCGCCGTCGGGGACGAAGCAGATGTCCTGGCTCTCGGGCTTCTCCGCCGTGACGAAGCCGTGGGCGCGGGCCAGCTCGCGCACCTCGTCTTTGGTCAGCTCGCCTAAGGGGAACAGCATGTGGGCCAGCGTATCCTGGGCAAGATGGTACAGCACGTAGCTCTGGTCCTTGGCCGGGTCGCTCGCCCGCAGAAGCTGCCAGCGCCCGGTCGCCTCGTCCCAACGGCGCCGTGCGTAGTGCCCCGTGGCCACGTAATCGAGTCCCATCTCGCGCCGGCGCTTTTGCAGCGCCTCGAACTTCAGGAACCGGTTGCAGTCGATGCAGGGGTTGGGCGTGCGCCCCTCGAGATAGGCATCGCAGAAGGGGCGCACCACCGCCGCATCGAAACGATCGCGCAGATCGAAGGCATCGTGGGGAATGTCGAGACGCCGGCACACCGCCCGCGCATCTTCCACATCGCGCGTCGACCCACACGTCGACCCCTCGCCTTCCCCGGCGGCGCCTAAAACCTCCCCGCCGCGCAGCACCATCGTCGCGCCGCGCACGTCGTAGCCCGCCTGCTGCAAGAGCAACGCGCACACGGAGCTATCGACACCCCCCGACATCGCCGCCATCACGCTGGCCGCCTCGGGCGTCGCGGCCGTTCCTCTGTCATTTCCGAAAGTCATGAGGCGCATCATAGCACAGCGCGCCCCCGCCCGCTTTCCCTCTTTTCCCTGCCTTTCAAGCAGCAGGCGAAACAGCGCTATCCGAGCGCGGTGGCAAACGTGCTAAGCTGAAAGCATGCAGGGGTACCGCCCCGGCGAAGCGAGCCGAAAGCCTATGGCAGCCTCGTCGATGCGGTTGAGAGGGCACTGCCCAACCCTTCGAACCTGTCAGCTAACACTGTCGTAGGGAGCATGCTCACCAAGCACAAGGGGCGCTTCCTGCGGGGAGCGTCTTTTTTTGGCGCAACTCGCAGCCAGCTCTCCGGCTTCCGGAAAGGAATCGTCGTGATCGAACCTTCCACCAATCCCACCGTCCGCACCGAGGCGGAACTTCGGGCGCTCATGGCCCGTGCCGTGCACGAGGTGCGCGAGACGAACCCGCTGGCGCCTTCCATCACCAACACCGTGACCCAGAACTTCGTCGCCAACGCCCAGCTGGCCGTCGGCGGCTCGGCGGCCATGGTGTATTTGCCCGACGAGGGCGAATGCGTCGCAGCCCTGGGAGGGGCCGTGTACATTAACCTGGGTACCCTGCTGCCCGTCTACGAGCAAACGGTTCCCGCCACGGCGCGGGCCTGCGCGGCGGCGGGCAAGCCCTGGGTGCTCGACCCGGTGGGCATCGGCATCGGCAGCCTGCGCACCCAGCTCATCGAGGCCGCGCGCGAGAATCCCCCCGCTATCCTGCGCGGTAACGCCTCGGAGATCATCGCCGTGGCCGAGCTGTGGGGACTCGGGAACGACGCGGCCGAAGACGCTTCCGGCGACGGTCCCCGCGGAGTGGACAGTACCGACTCTGTGGACGCCGCCGAGCGCGCCGCCGTGGCGTGCGCCCGCTTCACGGGAGGGGCCGTGGCCGTCTCCGGCACTACCGACCTTGTCACCGACGGCGCCCAGGTGGCGCGCCTTTCCGGCGGATCGCCCCTCATGACCTGCATCACCGGCTCCGGCTGCTCGCTGGGGGGCGTGTGCGCGGTCTACGCCTGCGTGGCCGATCCCTTCGTGGCGGCGCTCGCCGCAACGGCCGCCTACAACCTGGCCGGCCTGCGCGCTGCCGAAACCTGCAACGGCTCCGGCAGCTTCCAAGTCGCCTTCCTCGACGCCCTCTACAACCTCACCGCCGAGGAAGTGGCCGAAGCGCCCCTGGAACTCACCAGCACATCAGCCGCGTAAGCCGAGAAACAAAAGGAGCTTCCCATGAACACCCTTATTGCCGTTGCCATCGCCCCCTTCGGCGTGGGAGACGAGCTGGCCCCCTATGTGGCGGAGGCCATTCGCGTCATCCGCGACTCCGGGCTGCCCTACCGCACTACCTCTATGTTCACCGAGATCGAGGGCGAGTGGGACGAGGTCATGGCCGTCGTGCGCGACGCCACCATGCGCCTCGCCGATCAGGGCATCCGCACCGAGGTAATCCTGAAGGCCGACATCCGCCCGGGGCACAGCGACACCCTGCACACCAAAGTCGAGAAGGTGGAGGCACTGCTGACCGAGTAGGGGTTCGTCCACAACTTTCCATCATCTGCATGGAGGCCCTTGCGCTTTCGCGTTGGCCCGCTATGATGCTGCCCGAAATACGACACGAAGCGAAAGAGGTTCCATGCTCCGCAAGATTATTCACATCGACGAGGACAAGTGCACCGGCTGCGGCCTGTGCGTCGACGCATGCCACGAGGGCGCCATCGCCATGGTCGACGGCAAGGCGCGCCTGGTGCGCGACGACTATTGCGACGGGCTGGGCGACTGCCTGCCGGCCTGCCCCACCGACGCCATCTCCTTCGTCGAGCGGGAAGCCGCTCCCTACGACGAGGCTGCCGTGGCGGCACACCTGGCCGCCCGCAACGGCGGCGCGACGGCTGGCAGCGTTCCGGCCGCGGCCGAGCACCGCAGCGGCTGTCCCGGCTCGGCCGCCCGCACCCTCATCGACGACGCTCCGAAGCCGGCGCCGTCGCCTGCGCACCAGGGCGGATGCCCCGGTTCCCGCAGCCGCTCCCTGAACGGCGCCTCGGCACCGGCCCCCACGCCGGCCGGCCGCGCCGCCGCTCCGGCCGCTGCCGGCGCCACCGACGCGCTTTCCGCCGTGGCCGCCGCCCTGCCGAACCGCCTGGCCCAGTGGCCGTGCCAGATCAAGCTCGTACCGGTGCAGGCCCCCTACTACCAGGGCCGCGGGCTGCTTATCGCCGCCGACTGCACCGCGTTTGCCTGCGCCAGCTTCCACGAGCGCTTCATGAGCGGCAACGTCACCATCATCGGCTGCCCCAAGCTGGACGAGGGCTCCTACACCGACAAGCTCGCCGCCATCATCGCCGCCAACGACATCACCTCGGTCACCGTCGCCCGCATGGAGGTGCCCTGCTGCTGCGGCCTCGAGCGCGCCGCCGCCGAGGCCTGCGCCCAATCGGGCAAGGACATCCCCTTCGAAGTGGTCACCTTCGCCGTCAACGGCGACGTCATCGGCTAGACACGGGCGCCCAGCTCGACCATAACCGCCTCCGAGACGATCCCGGCTACCTCCGGGATCGTCTCTTCTTCCAAGGAAGAGAAGCTCATCACGAAGGCGGGACGGCGCCGACCCCTCCCCTCGCTGCACCCAGACCGCACCTCGTCGCATACCCTTCGGGCACCCTCGACTTCGCGAGCCTCGCACCGGCAGCCTACCGTTTCGTTCGAGCTGCGCCCAGGAGCTCCCGCCTCGCAACCCGTGAACCGATAACGGCCCAAAGGCGCCAGGCGCACGCCCCGAATCGCAGCGCGCCGGGCCACGCGCTCCTCGAAAGTCGCACTATCTCTCTCGTCTCCTTCGACACCCCTAACCTCCATGAGAAAGTGCAGCCCGGCACCCGCATTGGCAAAGTGCAAATGATCGCCGGCCGAAGACGCCGCTAGTGCGTCAATCAGCGCGCTCAGCCGCCGCCGGTAACGCGTCCGCTGGCGATTGACATGGCGCTCGTAGTCCCCCGACTCCATGAACCGCGCCAACGTCAGCTGCTCCAATGCACCCACCGTGCAGGCGTAAAAGCCAAGTCGGTCGCGGAACCGTTCGGCCAGCGCCTCGGGCAGCACCATGTAGCCAATGCGGAAAGCACCCCCGAGCGTCTTCGAGAACGTGTTCGCGTAAATGACCCGCCCAGCCCCATCGAGGGCCGCGAGTGGAGGTACGGGACGCCCCGCCATGCGGAACTCGCAGTCGAAGTCATCTTCGATGAGGTAGCGCGACCGGGCACTGGAAGCTTTCACGCTCCGACCGCGAATCTCCCTAGCCGCTGCACCGTCCTCGGGCGCGGCAACCCCACTCTGGGCCCATTCCAACAACGAGCGCCGGCGCGACACCGGCACCGTGATACCGGTGGGAAACTGGTGCGACGGCGTGCAGTGCAGCACGTCGATGCGGGCGCGCTCAAGCGCCTCCAAGACCGGCCCTTCCCCATCGAGAGCGATCGGCCGCACCGCCACGTCGTTCGACTCGTAGATGCGCGTAAGCCGCGGATAGCCGGGGTCTTCCACGCCGTACGCCAGATTACGACCGAGCAGCTGCACGAGCAGGCCATAAAGCGACTGGGCACCGGAACCGATCACGATCTGGTCGGGATGCACCTCCATGCCGCGAAAGCCCCGCAGATGCGCTGCGATGGCCGCCCGCAACCGAGGCGATCCCTGAGGCCCCGACGCCTCCAGCACCGTGCGCTCGCTCTCGTCGGCCAACACGCGCCGCAGCGTCCGTGCCCACGCCGCGTAGGGAAACACCCCTTCCGGCGCCGTCGCCCCCGTGAAATCGGCGAGCCATTTGCGTCCGGCGCCATTCTGGCCGCACCAAGATGCCCCGCATTCGGCCCTGTCATCCCCGATGCACGCGTTGCTCCGGATTTTCGTCGCATTCCCGCAGAGGCTCGCTTCGCCCTGGAACCCCCCACACGCCCCCGAAACATCCCCTTTGCCACAAGCTATACAAAAGGACTCGTCTTTTGTGGCAAGTTTTTCGAGGGTTTCGACGTCATCGTTTCCCGAAACCCCCATTTTGGCTACGCCGAGCGCGCTTTTGCCCTCGAAATCGGCTTTGGAAGGCGATTTCACGGTTTCACGCGTCGAAACCCTCGAAAAACTTGCCAAATTCGGGCCGATTTCCTGCACATAGAAGCCGCTGCGGGGCACGGCGCGCACATAGCCCTCGGCCACCAGCTGGTCTAAGGCCCCCTCTACGGTGACGACGCTCACTCCCAAATGCTTCGCGAACGCCCGCTTGGAAGGGAGACGCGCGCCGGCCGAAAGAGCACCCGACTCGATGTCGGCTCGAAGCGCCCGGTAAAGCTGCTCGTACAGGCTCGTCTCCCCTCCGCGATTTAGCACATACGTGAGCATCGCTTTCCCTTCCTCCTCCTGCAGCACGCTTTGAACGAGCTGCTCCTTTACGACCACCTGGTCTTCTGCCAGATCGCCAGCTCGTCGGCTCTTTGCGAAACCGAGGCCACTTCCAACTGACCTTATTAAAACTTCCCAAATTGAATATAACACTAAGCTCAGTTATCCCTTACCCTTCCGCTCATATCTTTTGCAAAAGGAAGGAGTCCTCGTGACCGAAACCGCCCCCGCCGCTAACCAGGCCGGCAACCCCGCTACTCCCATCACCTCTGCTGAGCGCGTAGCCCTCAACCGCCAGCTCGCCCAAATGCTGAAAGGCGGCGTCATCATGGACGTCACCACCCCCGAGCAGGCCCGCATCGCCGAGGCCGCCGGAGCCGCGGCCGTTATGGCGCTCGAGCGCATCCCCGCCGACATCCGCGCGGCCGGCGGCGTGTCCCGCATGAGCGACCCGGCCATGATCGAGGGCATCCAGGCGGCCGTTTCCGTCCCCGTCATGGCGAAATGCCGCATCGGGCACTTCGCCGAAGCGCAGATCCTCCAGGCCATCGACATCGACTACATCGACGAATCCGAAGTGCTCTCGCCGGCCGACGACACCTACCACATCGACAAGACCGTCTTCGCCGTCCCCTTCGTCTGCGGCGCCCGCGACCTCGGCGAGGCCCTGCGCCGCATTGCCGAGGGCGCCACGATGATCCGCACCAAGGGCGAGCCGGGCACCGGCGACGTCGTGCAGGCCGTGCGCCACATGCGCCGGATGAACGCTGAAATCCGCCGCATCCAGAACCTGCGCGACGATGAGCTGTTCGAAGCGGCGAAGGAGCTGCAAGTGCCGGTGGAGCTGCTGCGCGAGGTGCACGAGGCCGGCAAGCTGCCCGTCGTGAACTTTGCCGCCGGCGGCATCGCCACCCCGGCCGACGCGGCCCTTATGATGCAGCTGGGCGCCGAGGGCGTCTTCGTGGGCAGCGGTATCTTCAAGTCGGGCGACCCGGCCCGACGCGCCGAGGCCATCGTAAAGGCCACCACGAACTTCAACGATCCTGAGATGCTCGCCGCCTTGTCCGAAGACCTCGGCGAGGCCATGGTGGGCATCAACGAGCAGGAGATCCAGATCATCATGGAAGAGCGGGGGCAGTAGAACCCATGTCCCCAACCATCGCCGTTCTCGCCCTGCAAGGCGCTTTCATCGAGCACGAGCAGCGCCTGCAATCCCTCGGCTGCACCACCATCGAGCTGCGCCAGGCCGCCGACCTCGCCCGTCCCTTCGACGGCCTGGTGCTCCCCGGCGGCGAGTCCACCGTACAGGCGAAGCTGCTGCATGACCTGGGAATGTTCGAACCGCTGCGCCAACGCATCGCCGAGGGCCTCCCCGCCCTCGGCACCTGCGCCGGCCTCATCCTGCTCGCCGACCATTTCCGCACCCTGCCCGTCACCGTGCGCCGCAACGCCTACGGCCGCCAACTCGGCAGCTTCCACGCCGAGGGTCGCTGGGAAGATGAAGCAGTTCCTCTCACCTTTATTCGCGCCCCGCGCATCGAAGCCCTCGGTTCTGACGTCGAGCTCCTCGTCACCCTGGACGACGCACCGGTGGCCGTGCGCTACCGCAACCAGATTGCCGCCGCCTTCCACCCCGAACTCGACGACGACAACCGCCTCTACGAAGCGTTCCTCGCGCCTTTGAAGCGCGCCTACTGAACCAACCGATAGACGGCGCCCGGGCCGCGCGACGGCCCCAGCCGTTCCACAAGAGACTTGTCCATCAGCCGATTGAGCGCGCGGCTAATCGTCGCCTTCGACTTGCCCAACGCGTCCATAAGAATCCGCGAGCTCACCGGTGCGGGCGCCTCTTCCAAGAAGTCGACGATGTCGCACTCCACCGTACCCGGCGCCAGCACATGAATGGTATGGAAGCGACCTGTTTCGTCTGACCACTCCGTGACGGATCGCACGATCTTCCCGCCCGCAGCGCCCTCAGGCAGCCGAACACCACCGCGGCCGCCACCCCCCGCGCGGCCGCCGAACCCGAACCCGAACCGCCCTGCCTCCGCGCCAGCGCCGGCCTTGTACAGCGCCACCTCGAAAGCGGTGATGTGGTCAATGGCTACCGGTTCCGGCATATTCGCCTCGCGCAAGCTGGCCCGAATCTGGAAGTAACCCGTGCCCTTGTTCTCCACCACACTGCCCACCTCGGCAAACCCCTCGGCATAGGGGGTGGCGCGCAGGATGTTGGCCAGTGCCTGGTTGCGCGGGAAGGAAACGCCAAGCTCGCCCAAACGGTCGACCGTCATAGCCCGGCACAAACCACCTGGACTCAATATCTCAATGCGGTCGCCGTACATAGTCACCTGAACCTGGGAGGCGCACCCGTCCGGCGAGTAATCGCGGTGCATGAGCGCGTTGGCCACCGCCTCGCGCACGGCCGTCTCGGGATACTCGAGTCTATCGATGCGAAACGCCCCCTCCACCTTCGACGAGACGCGCACGTTGCGTCGCAGCGCCACCATCAGCTCCGATATCATCACAGGGATGGGCCCGACGATCTCGCGAGAATCGAGAAAACGCAGCCCTTCGACGCTCACATCGGCCTTCGACGTCCCCGGGATCACCGTAAACGAAAGGCAGGCCCGCGGGAAATAACGCTGTGGAAAGCGCCCGAGCGCCATAAGTCCCGCCAATGTGGGTCGCACGATCCCCTCCCCGTCACGAGCCGTCACGCAGAGCGCCTCAAGCAGCTCCTCGTCGCTCATGCCCTTGAACGCGCGCGGCGAATCGGCACGCTGCCGGCGAATGAACCCCTCCAGAAGTTCGTCGTCAAAATCTCCCGCTGAAGCCCCTTCGACCACCTCGCGATCGTAGTGCGGCGGCCGACGCCCCTCCAGCAGGCGGTCCACCTCGTAGGGGCTCAGCCTCCGATCACCATCCCCCACACGCACATAGGAGCCGTCATGCATTGCGCACGACTTGACGAAGCAGGGCTTAAGCTCGGGCGGCAGTTCGGGCACCGTGGCCACCACCACGGGCGACCCTTCGAATTCAACGATCTCCACCGACGCCCGCACGGGCGGTTTCATCTTCTCGCCGCACATCTGCGCCAACCCATCGGCCACAGCGCGCGCCTTAAAGCCCGGAACAGCCTGGAAGCCCGCGCGCTCCGCCAACCCCAGAACCACCACGCCGCCCGATGTGTTCGAAAACGCGCTCAGCGTCTCCGCCATACTTTTCGGAAGCCCCTGAGCGGCCGCTTTCACCTCTACCCGCTCCGTGTCGGTGCCAAGGCGTCGGGCAAGACCGATATAGTCCTCCAGATTGAAGTCGTACACACTCATAGCCCACCCCCGTAAATAGCTTCAAGAAGTCTCATTAGTATGAAACAACCTGAGACTATTTGCAACAGCGCTTGTATTTGTCGGTGCGCGCAAACCCAACATTGTGCAAGACCCCAGTTCAGAGAATTCAAATCACGATTTGATAAATCTGGATTTGAATAGCATACTCAGACCATCTCTTCTGCAGGAAACGCCTCGTCGTAGTCGGGGTCGTCCTCGCGGCGCACGAATTCGTATAGAAGGCGGCGCGTGGCGGGTAGCTCTTTCTTCTTTAGCTGGTGCTCCCACAGCACGAGCACCTTCCAGCCGGCCTCCTCTAATGCCGCCAGGTTCTGCTCGTCGCGCTCGACGTTGCGGGCGAACTTGGCCTCCCAGTAATCGAGGTTCTTCTTGGGCACCGACAGGCTGCACACGGGGCACCGATGCCAGAAGCACCCGCGAACCTCGATGGCCAGCTTGCGCCCCACGAACGCCACATCGGGCCGCCCAGGCGCCTTTTTCCAATCGCAGCGGTAGCCGGTAAAGCCCATCTCGCGCAGCATGCGGCGCACGAGCACCTCCGGCTTCGTGTCGCGCCTCTTGTTGCCCTGCATCGATTTATGCGTGGCCGCCGACACAACCCCGAAATCATAGCGGTTCGTCTTCGATAAGCGCACGCGAGATTCGGCATCCTCCTCGCCTTCCGCAGAGCCTCTGCTTGCGGTCTCCGCAGAGCCTTCGTCGGCAGCTTCCGTTGAGACTTCCTCCCTCGCCTCGATTGCGCGATCAGTCGCGACGTCGGAAGCATCGCCCGCATCGTTCTGCGCAATCGCCTCTTTCGTTTTCTCTATCGGCTTTTTCATGACCGCTATTATAGCGCCTGCACCTTCCCGCTTGCGGAACCCTGAACGCCCCGATTAAGAAAGCGTAAGGTGTGCGTCTTTTTCCCGATGCTGTCACGCGTCGTGCAACTCAAGCGCTACCATGGGAGCCCCCATCGTCCCGCCAGTCGCAACTGGCGCATTCCAGTGACGATCGCACGTCGCCGGAGCCGGCCGCCCCAAAAGCGAGCCGAGCCCCAAGCGACAACGCACCAGCCGAAGGCAAGCCAAACGAAGCACCAGACCCAGGAAGGAGGAGGCTCCATGTCGAATGCGCCATTCGCGCTCGACCGTCGAGAGTTCATCGCGCTCGCCGGCGGACTGGCCGCCGTGCTCGTCATCGGCGACGGCGCCTATTTCGCCTCCCGCAGGCCGGCCGCCCACGCCCAGCCCGTACCTTCCGAATCCGGCACCCTCACCCAGCCAGCGACGCCGCTTAATGGCGCAATCGCCTCATCCAACGCAGAGGCGACCTCAGCTGCCGCGGCCTCTCCCGAAACCGAGTCAGCGGCCGCAACCAATAGCGAAACGCCTCCGACGGCGCTCGAAGATCTCCCCTGGAACCTGCGCCTCGTGAACCGAGAGCACCCCCTCGACGCCGACTTCGAGCCCAACAACTTGGCCGAGCTGCCCGACGCAAGCTGGGTGGAGCCCCACGTCAACCACCGAGTGGACGCCCGCATCGTTGAAGACCTCGCGGCCATGCTCACGGCTGCCGAGGCCGCCGGCACACATCCCATCATCTGCTCCTCTTTCCGCACCTACGACTACCAGGAGAATCTCTTCGAAAACCGCATCGAGCGAGCCGAGCGCGAGGAGCATCTGGAAGGCACCGAAGCCGAGGAGGCTGCCGCGTTCTGGGTGGCACCTCCAGGTGCCAGCGAGCACCAGACCGGTCTCGCCGTCGACATCGTGGACGCTGACTATCTGGAACTGGACGAAGGCCAGGAAGAGACGGCCACCCAGCAATGGCTCATGATCCATTGCGCCGAATACGGCTTCATCCTGCGCTACCCCACGGACAAAAGCGCCACAACCGGCATCGGTTACGAGCCCTGGCACTACCGCTACGTCGGCAAGGAGGCCGCCTCCGCCATAACGCAAAGCGGCCTCTGCCTCGAAGAATGGCTCGTCGAAACGTACCACATCCAGGTCTAAAACCACCCCTCCCCCTTTCCGCAGCTGCACCCTCCCGCAGCTGCACCCTTCCGCAGCCGCCCTCTCCGAAACCTGCTCCCTTCAAGGCCGCGAAACAAAATTGCCGAGCCGTCCCACAAGAAAGGCGGCCCTAAGGCCGCCTTTTGCAAGGAGTGGGTATCGCAAGAACTTACAGCATCCAAGGCTGAATGATCGTGATCGGCACCGCCGCGCTCACGATGAGCAGACGCAGCATGAAGCCGCCGACGAGCACGCCCGCGTCCGATAGCGCGCTGATCATCTGGCCCGTGCGCGAGGTCTCGAACTCGTGCTTGGCCAGCCACAGCATCCAGCACTCCAGAATCGTCGGGAGCACCAGGCCCACGATGACGAACAAGAGCCAGAACGCGACGGCCCAATTGCCCGCCACCAGCGACATCACGCTCTCCCAGCCGGCGGGGCTGGGGTTGAACGCCGTGATGAACAGCAGCGCGGCAACCAGCACGAACTCGATGACGGGCAGCCAGAAGTGGAACTTCTTCATGACGACGACCTCGTTGAACTCGTCAGGCGCGTAGAACACGCCGACGAGCAGCACCGCGGCCATGCCGGTGGACACGGCGGACACGAGGAACAGAATCGGCAGAAGCGCGCTGTTCCACAGGGGGAATCCCTGGCACACGCCGAGCAGGCAGCCGGTGTAAATGGCGACGCACAGGCCCATGACGAGCCCCACGCAATCGAGCCACATCGGCACCTCGCGCTTCATCAAATCAAGCACCAGCACGATGAGCGCGACGACCACGAACACCGCCAGAAACACCACGCCCCAGGTCATTACCGATCCGAAGTTCGTAAGCAGAAGCGCGAAGCGCAGCGGATGGGCGAAGCCCGCGGCAGCGTCGAACATCAACAAGCACAGACCGATGATGACCACGATCGGCGCGATGAGGCGGCCGACGCGCATGAGGCGCTTACACTCCGGGTGGCGATAGCGAACGAACACTGCCGTTGCGAACGCACCGCCGCCCAAGCCGGCCAGGAAGAGGTACCACGCGATGATGGCGCCCCAAATGGGTTCGTAGATCATGTCAATCACCTCACGTAATAGATCTTGGCGCGGGTCAGATCACCGGCGATGGGGGCCGCACCCGTACGCGCGATTTCCTTGGAAATCTCGCTATCGGAATCGTCCAGATCCCCGAAGATGCGAGCACCGGTCAGGCAGGCATCGACGCACGAGCACATCTTCGTGCCGTTCTCATAGGAAGAAAGCGTGCAGAAGCGGCACTTGTCCACCTCGCCCGTCTTCGAATTGCGCGTACGCACCTGATAGGGGCAGGCGGCCATGCAGTACAGACAACCGATGCACCGGCCGTGATCCACTTCGACGATGCCGTCGGAGCCCATGTGCGCGGCTCCGGTGGGGCACACGCTCGCGCACGGCGCGTCCTCGCAGTGCATGCACTGCAGCGGGATGTGCTCCACGGTCACGTTGGGGTACTTGCCCACTTCGCGCTCCTCGAAGCGAATGAACGACTCGTCGGGGAGCAGGTCGTTTTGGCGCTGGCAGGCCGTGCGGCAGGCATAGCAGCCAATGCACTTCTTGGTATTGATGAGCATTCCGTAGCGTGCCATCATTCACCTACTTTCTGCACGGAAACCAACGTTTCCTGGGTCATGGCCGAGCCATAGGCCGGTTCCATGTGGAAGGGAACGAAGTCCATGAAGTTCAAGCCCACGCCGTAAGCCGTGTGCTGATCGGGGGATTTGCAGCCATAATGGGAGGGCATGTAGATGGCCGTCGGGTTGATGCGCTCGGTCACCTTCACCTTGATGGGGCCCTCGGCTATCGTGTTCGACAGAATGACCTCGTCGCCGTCCGCGATGCCCAAGCGTTCGGCCACCTCGGCGTTGATCCAGATGCGGTCGAGGCCGTAGGACTTCGTGATGTCCATCAAAGGCTCGCAGTTGGCGGTCTGCGTATGCGTGTGGATGGCCTGCTTGCCGCCGATGAGGCGGAACTCGCCGACGGTCTCGTTCGGCATCACCTGGGGCTCGACCCACACCGGGCATGCGGACAGCCCAGCCGCCGCGCACGCCTCGCTCGTAAACTGGATCTTGCCCGTCGGGGTCTTCCACTCGGGAACCTTGCCGTAGGCATAGGCCTTCTCGGGGAACGAGATCGTGCCGACCTGGCGCAGCTCATCGAGGCTCGTGCCCACGCTGCGCAGCTGCGCGTCGGCCAGCTCGTCAACGGTGAACGGGAAGTACTGCCCCACGCCGCACGCCTCGGCCAGCTGGGTGAAGATCACATCGGCCGGACGCGTGTTGGGGTGAATCACCTCGAGCACCTGATCGCGCAGGGAAACGACCGGCACGCGTCCGCCCACGAACTCGGGCAGCTCGCGACGCTCCAGGTAGCTGCACTCGGGCAGCACGTAGTCGGCCAGCATCGCGGTTTCCGACATCTGCACGTCGACGACGACCATCAGATCGAGGTTCGCGAAGTCCTCTGCCAGCTGGGCGGGGTTGGAATAGCCGGCCGCCATGTTCGAGTTGTAGAAGAACAGGCCCTTGACCTTGCCCTCCTTCGCCATCTCGGCGACGTAGAGGTTGGTGCCCATGGAAGAGAGCGCCAGCGGGTACTCCTCGGCGCCCCACATCTTCGCCTCGACCTTCGGCACCTCGGGGAACTTCGCCGGATCGAGATCGCCTGTCTTCACGCTGGGGAGGAACAGCGCCCCGCCGGGCTGGTTCCAGCAGCCCAGAAGTGTGTTGAACAAGCAGAGAGCGCGCGCCGTCTCGCCCGAGTTCGCGTACGAGCACCCGAAGGCACCGCGCCAGCTCGGCTCGATGGAGGCCGCGGGGGCCGCCTCGGCGAACTCGAGCGCCAGCCGCTCGATGTCGGCAGCGGGAATGCCCGTGACGCCCTCGGCCCATTCCGGCGTGTAGCCCGCGATGGCGCTCGCCCACTCGTCGAATCCGACACTGTTGGCCGCCACGTACTCGGCATCGTAGAGATCGCGATTAATAAGCACGTTGGACATGGCCAAGATGAGCGCCAGGTCGGTGCCGGGGTTGATGGGCACCCACTCGTCGGCGAAGGCGATGCTGTTGTTCAGGCGCGGATCCACCAGCACGATGTGCGCGCCGTTCTCGTGCGCCTGCTGCAGCGCGGCCACCGAGCTGGGCCGGATGGCGTCGGCATAGCTGCGGCCGATGAACATCGTCATCTTCGAGTTGGCCACATCCGATTCGAAGTTGGCCGCCCCGATGGCCTGCGTGAACCCGGACTCCTTGGAGAGGTTGCAGGCGGCGCCGTGCGTGTACACGTTGGGGCTGCCGAGCGCGTTCATGAAGCGCTTCGTGTAGTACTTGCCCGACGGGCGCGGATCCTGCACCATGGCAAGCGCCTCGGGGCCGTACTGCGCGATGATATCGTTCACCTTCTGGCCGATCTCGCTGAGCGCCTGATCCCATCCTATTACTTCGAATTCGCCGTTTTCGTTCTTCTTCATCGGGTCGGTGAGTCGATCGGGCGAATAGGCGATCTGGGAATAGCCGTACCCGCGCGCGCACAACTTGCCCTGAGCGTTCGGATGGGCCTCATCTCCGATGAGCTTCGTGAGCTCGCCGTCTACGACGTAGGCGTAATAACCGCACTTGCTCGAGCAGGAATTGCACAGCGAGTGCACCACTTCGGTTCGCTTATCCGTCTCGGCATCAGCATCGGCTTCGCCGCGAACCGACAAGCTCACAAGGCCCGCGCCGGCGGCCACGGCAGCCACCCCGGCGCTTCCAACTAAAAAGCTGCGCCGTGTTAAAGCGTGTCCTGACATAATGGTCCTTCTCTCTATCGTTTAAGCCTCGACGATGGTGGCCGTGGAAACCACGCCCTCGTCGATGGCCTTCTGGGCAATATCCTCCCAATCGATGAACTTGATGGCGCCGTTGGGGCACTGCTCGGCACAGCGGCCGCAGGAAATGCACTTGGTCGACGTGCCGGTCTGGGCGTTGATGTGGGGCATGTTCCACGGGCAGGCGGCAGAGCACATGCCGCAGCCGATGCACACGTCCTCGTCGACAACGCGAGCGCCGGTCTCCTCATCGGAGTGGATGGCGTGGACGGGGCAGTACTTGGCGCACTGCGGATCGGCGCACTGCTTGCAGGAGGCGACCGTGAACTGGCAGTTGCCGAAGATGCCGTCGTTGGTATCGACGCCGGAACCGAAATTGTAGTTGTCCCACACGCGCACGCGGGCGATGGACTGCTGGGTCGCGCCGTCGTTCTTCAGGGTGCACATCATCTCGCAGCGCTGGCAGCCGGAGCAGCGAGCGCGGTCGGTGACGATCATTTTCGTAGGAGTGGTACGCAGCTCAATGCGGCCCGAGGCGATGGAAGCGGTGGTCACGCCCCAGGAGGCGAGCACGCCGCCGACCACCAGGCCGGCAACACCACAACCGGTCATGGCGAGCACGGTGCGGCGGGTAAAGAAGGGCTGCTTCTTCTCGGAGGCCGGCGCAGAGCCGGGCTCGGTAGCGGACACCGGAGCCGCGGGCGGCTGCTCGGTGGCCACGGTTTCATTTTTCTGGGTGTCAGACATTTGAACTCCCCCTTGTAACTTCATGCTTGTCTCAGAGAGAACTCAAGATCGCGACGCCACGCAACAGAGGGCATCATAGTCATGAATGAAGAAGCTGTGTACCCTCTTTGAGGGGGATTACCGAACGTTTGATTTCTCCTCACCCGGCCGTAGAGGAGCCGTCATGTTTCCGTTGAAAAAGATCCCCTCATTGAGGGGAGGGGGGTAAAATTGCCCTCCCTTATACTTCTACGCGACGATTACTCCAGATCGACGACTGGTACCACGCAACATGAGTACACGAAGAGATTTGGAGCTTCATCATGGCTGATTCAAAATTGGATCCCAACAAGTCCTATGGCTGGACCGGTAAGATCCTCCGCGTCAACCTGACCGACAAAACCGTTTCCGTCTCGCCCACCGACCCTTATAAAGAGTATTTGGGCGGCATGGGAATAGCCAACAAGATCATGTACGACGAAGTGCCCGCCGGCACCGATCCGCTCTCCCCAGAGAACAAGATCGTGTTCGCCGTCGGCCCTCTGACCGCCACCGGTGTCCCCCTGGCGGGCCGCACCACCATCGCCTCTCTTTCCACCTATACCACCGATCATCAAGTTGTTGACGCCCACACCGGCGGCATGATCGGTGCGGCCATCAAGAAGGCCGGCTGGGATGCCATCGTCATCGAGGGCGCTTCCGACGAACCGGTTTACCTGAAGATCGACGATGACGACATTGAGATCAAGCCCGCCGATCAAGTGTGGGGCCAGGGCACCCGCGCCACCACCGAGGCGCTCTCGCGCAAGGAGGGCACCGACTTCTGCGTGGCCACCATCGGCCCTGCCGGCGAGAACCTGCTGCCCTACGCCTGCATCATCAATTCCCGCAACCATTCCGCCGGCGCTGGAGCCGCCGCCGTCATGGGCTCGAAGAAATTGAAGGCGCTCGTCGTGCGCGGTAGCCAGCCCATCTACGTGGCCGACCCGCAAGAGGTGGCCGACCTGTCCGACTACATGCTGCGCGAGATCGTCGGCTCCAACAACAACCACGTCGTACCTTCCACCCAGCAGGAGTGGGCCGAGTACTTCGACAAGGGCAGCCGCTGGACGGCCCAGAAGGGACTGACCTGGGCGCTGGCCGAAGGCGGCCCCATCGACACCGGCGAGCCGAAGCCCGGCGAGATCAACACCGTGGGCTACCGCTGCATGAAGGCCTTCAAAGACGAAGGCCCGGAGGCCGAGAAGTACACCATCAAGATGGACGGCTGCCACAGTTGCCCCATCCATTGCTACTCCGACTTGCGCGTGCCGGCCTCGGCGGCCAACGGCGGCTACGAGATCACGGGCAACACCTGCGTGCCGAACTTCCCGTTCACCAACTACATGATCAAGATTTTAGGCGACAACACTTCCGTTGAAGCCGGCAGTGAAGACGCCCTCATCTGGGATCAGGTATTCGGCTCCACCATGGACGATTTGGGCCTGTGGTGCAACTACGGGCAGATATACCGCGACATCGCCCACTGCTATGCTACGGGCCTGCTCCAGAAGGTGCTGCCCCCCGAGGAGTACGCGGAAATCAATTGGGAGGGCTTCAAGAATAACGACCCCTCCATGGTGCCGCCCCTTCTGGCGAAGATCGCCGCCAACGACTCGGAGATCGCCTACATCGGCCACGGCCCCATCGTCTGGACCGAGCGTTGGAACGATCCGGACTGGTGGAACACCCCCGCTTCCACGCTCATCAACGTGCGCGGCTGGCCGGTGCACCATGCCCATGAGTGCTTCGGACAGGTGGGCCTGCTCTATAACATGGTCTTCAACCGCGACGACATGATCCACTCTGCCGTGAACTTCCAGGGCTGCGGCTTGCCCTTCGAGCTTAAGCAGCAGATCGCGGCCGAAGTGTGGGGCGATGCGAGCGCCATCGATCCGGACAAGAACTACACCCCCATGAATGAGTATAAAGCGAACTTCGCCTGGTGGTCCATCGTCACCGACGTGCTGCACGACTCGCTCACGCTGTGCAACTGGGTATGGCCCATGACGATGAGCCCCACGAAGGCTCGCGACTATCGCGGCGATCTGGATCTGGAGGCCAAATTCATGAAGGCCGTCACCGGCGAAGACGTGACGACGGAAGACCTGTACAAGATGGGTGCGAAAATCACCACGCTACAGCGAGCCAACACCGCGCGCGGCATGGTGGGTGCCAACGGGCAAATGGGTACCAATGACTTCCGCAACGTGCACGACGTCGTTACCGAGTGGCCCTTCACCATGGATCCGGACATCGAGGTGTTCACCGAGGGCACCAACAAGATGGACAAAGAGGATTTCCAAACGGCCCTCACCATGATGTACGAATGCTTTGGCTGGGATCCCGAGCTGGGTTGCCCGACGGCCGAGTGCCTGGACTACTACGACATGCCCGACGTGAAGGAAGACCTCGCCGCCCTCGGCCTGCTTCCCGACGCCTAGGGAGATGCGCAGAGCGAAACCGATCTGCGCTGAAGGCTGATCCGTAGGGGGCGACCTCGGTCGCCCCTCCCAAGCGGCATCACCTCACCTGATAGCCTACCCCTTCTAACGCGAGCTCCGAAGGAGCTCCCCCTTCGTGAAAGGAGCCCCCGCAAACCGGTTGCGGGGGCTCCTTTTTGCACGCACCCGTAGCACGAGGCGTGTTTTTGCCATCAGAGAAGAGCGCCTACGACATTTTTGCCTCTCGGGCTGCGGGTCGTCTTCGCCCGAACAACAAGCCCGATGCCCTGAACAGGTATTTCTTGTTCTTTTGGAAAGTTAGTCGCCTAAAACACCGCAGCCCGACCCACAAAAATGTCCAACTCATCTGAAAAGCGCGACAAAAATACGGGTCGAGCTACGGTTTCGACAGCGCAGCTCACAGACTGAACCGCCGAGACTTGGGCAGGCAAGTCTTACACGTTGCGAATGCGCTCGACGGCGTCCCACTCAGCGAGGGCCTGGGCGCGGCGAGGGGTTAAATACGTCGTGGAATAGAAGTAGACGTCGCCGTTGGAAGCTTCCACGCGCTCGATGTCGTCGGCGCGACCTTGGGCGCGGGCCTCAGCAAAGGCCGCCTCCACCGCTTCGGCATTCATGCGAAACGGGTCGTTGGCCAAGTTCTCCCGCGCCATGGGGCGGGGGTAGACCGACGACTCCTCGCGCACGCATTCGATGAAGGTGGCCACGGGGTCATCCTCAGCGGCGAGGAACGCCCAGCGAGCGTAGGCGTCGGTCATGGCCGAATCGTCGTAGAGGTAGTAGCTCTCGGCACCCATGAGCAGGCGGATGTGCGCGAACTCGGGATGCGGGTCTTCCTCGGGAATCTGGTTGGAAGTCTCCTGGGGCGGGGCTGGCGGGTACCCTGATTCGCTCAAACAGTCCTCGCTCTGCGAAACAGCCCACTGGGCTGTTTCGTTCGCTGCGGAACTCGCTCGGTCAGGGCACCCGCCAGCCCCTTGGACGTCTTCTTCTGTCGCGGAGCTCGCCCGATCGACGCACTCAGCCTCTCCGCTCGGCTTCGCCTTCGCCGATCGCTCCGTCCCAACCTCTGCCGCATCCGCTGAGACGGCTTTGCGTTTGAAGGGGGATGCGCCCACGGGGCGGCCGTTGGAAGAGGAGAAGGCGGACTTCACGTGCTTGTTGGCGGCGCGGCGAGGAGCGGCTCCAGCATCGGGACCCTCCACATCGCCCGCATCGCGCGAGCCGTTGGGATCGCCGAATTCCATAAGCGCATCGTAGACGGCCATCTCCAAGTCTTCGGGCGTCATCGACGGGGGCACAAGGCCCGCAGCCTCCCATTCACAGGGGCACGACAGGCGGCTTGCTCGCGAGGCCGCGCGCGCCGCATCAAGCACCGCCGCGATGGCCTCCTCACGCGCCTGCTCGGGATCGAGGGCGTCATCTACGGCCTCACCATCGGCCGCCGCGCCCGCAGCGGCCAAGGCCTCGCCATGGGGCAGCGCGTCGGCAATGTCCTCGCCCGCCGCCTGGGCTTCCGCCAGCGCGATCACCGCCGCGCGGATCTCGTCTTCCTCGCGCACGGCTACTCACCGTCCATGGCCGCCACGAGCAGGTCGGTGCGCGTGTCGCGCAGCGAGCAATGCTCGCACATCAGACAAGCGACGCTGTAGGAGTCGCAGGGCACCGCCGCGTCCAGCTCGGCCAGACCGGCCCCCTCCCGCGCAAGGAAGTCGCCGATGAGCGCCCGCACCGCTTCCACGGAGAACGTCAGCGTGTTCGCCTTCCCGGCGGGAACGCCACCCACGGCCTCCCGCACATCCTCAATGGTGAGCGCCAGCGCCTCATCGAAGGTGCGCCCCTCGATCATCGAGCAGGTGGCACTCGCGCACCCCGTCATCGCCAGACACCCGCGCGTCTTGAAGCCGGCGGCCTCGATGACGCGCGTCTCGGGATTGATGCGTCCGAACAAGCGGAACGCCACCTCGCCGCGCTTCGATTTGCCGACCATTGCCTGAGCGTTCATCCCCTCGGGACGGCCGCCGTTGTGGTAGTCGGCCACAATGGCCAGAAGCTTATCCGAGTATCCGGCCACTTCGTCGTCCACTTCGGTTTGGTACACATCGGCCGTGCGCAGCAGCACTTTCTGCTTCGGCTCGTGGTATATGTCGCGACCCTCGCTCATGGGCTCCTCCTCTTCTTCGATTGTTCACTTGCAAGATTACCAGAACCCCCTCGTTGCCCCTCCCCTCTTTCAGGCGATGTCAGATTGCGGAAACGTAACGGCCCTCTCGGCAGATACGCCGCAGCCAAGATTCCCCGCGCACAAGCCCGAAAAAGAGCTATGATGGGGAATCGCGGGAAAGCCATGATGGAACACGCATCGGGCGAAAGGGGGATTCATGAGCGTTGTCGTGAGCGGACTTTTGAGTCGCGCAAAGGCATTCTGGCCCATGCTCGCAGGCATCATCTGCGCACGCACAGCCCTCATCGTGGCGTGCTACGGCAGCTACGCCTCCACCGACGACGGCATCTTCACCGACGGCTCCATGTTCGTCACCTGCGCGCTCTTCATCGTGGCGCTGCTCATCTTCTCGCGATCTCGCCGCGAGCTCGGTGCTACCGCCGTGCAGTGGATCATGGTGGGGAGCATCACCGTCGCCGCCGGAGCCTCCATGGCCCTCTCCCTGCTCGACAGCGCCGATCAAACCCTTGTGGCCACGGCTTTTGCCCTCAGCATTGCAAGCACCCTGGCCCTGTCGCTGTGCATGTTCTACTGGCTGCGCTGCCTGCGCGGCACCGACGAAGTGACGGCCGCCCTGTTCGTGTTCTCGGCCTTCTTCATCAGCGTCGGCATCGTTTACCTACTTTCGTTTCTGCCCACCCGAGCGCAGAACATCATCGGTATGGCGCTCATCGTGGCCCAGTTCGCCTTCCTCGGCCCGGCCGGCCTGCGCGCCGAGCATCCCACGGAGCGGCCGCACCGTCGGGCGCGCACCTTCTTCACCTTCGCCCGCAGCAACATCCAGGACTCCCGATTCCTCGCCGCCTGCGCGGTCGGCATGGCGCTTCTGGGATTCGTCGACGGCTTTCTCCGCGGCTACCCCGACGGCCTGCCCATCCCCTTCACCTGGAGCTCGCGGCTGGCCTACGCCTTGTGCTCCATGCTGATATGCGCCCTGCTCATGCTTCTCGTTGTGCGCCGCCGCGAGCGCGTCATGACCGTGGACGCGTTTATCACCATGGCACTTCTGGCCTCTCTCAGCCTCGTCCTGTTCGGCGCCTTCCCCTACCACTGGGAGATCGGGGCCGTGGCCGTCAACACGCTGAACATCGTCATCTGCGCCTACTGCTGGTACGTCATCATCGCCTTCACCAGCTTCGGAACCCGCGACCCCTATGTTTACGCCATGGGCGGCTGGGTAATCTGCTTCGGCTCACGCTCCCTCGCCCGCATGCTGCTGTACTTCACTTACCCGTTGGCCGGCAACGATCTGCTCATCAACTCGCTTCTCGGGGCTCTTGTCCTCATTTCCACCCAAGTGGTTCTCGTGCAGTTCATGCACGCCGAGCGCGGCGAGTCGTCCGCAGAGAACGATCGTCTGGAAGCCGAGAACGAGCGGGTCAAGCGCCAAGCCGAAGCCGATGCGGCCGAATCGGCGGCAGCGCTGGCCGAAGCGGCGCAGACATTGCAAGACGTCGTGTTCAACGCGGCAAAACGCGAAGCTTCTGCCCAGCAGACGGCCTCCGAGGCTCTGAAAGCCGCCGAAGCACGCCAGTGCATCCGTTGCAACGAGGAATGCGCCGCTATCCGGGAGCAGCTTCTCCAGATCGACCCCGCCTCGATCTCTCTCGCCTCCGCCCCTTCGTCTTCCCCCTCGGCGACGATGCCATCGCCTCTCGCCTCTTCAGCCTCGGCCGCCTTGGAGCCATCCCCTATCCCTTCCCCGCTCTCCATGGGCGAGCTGTCCGATTCCATGCGCCGCAACGTTGAGCGCATGGGCGAGCACTTCCTGCTCACCAGCCGCGAGATGGACGTGCTCACCCTTTACGCGCTGGGTCACACACAGAAGAAAGTGGCCGAAGAGCTGTTCATCACCCCCGCCACCGCGCACAGCCACATCAAGCGCATCTACAGCAAGTGCGGCATGCACTCGCGCCAGGAAATCCTCGAGTACCTCAATTCTTACGGAAGCTAGGACGCCCCCATGGAAGAGAAGCAACGTTACCTGCGCTGGCTCGGCATTCTCTGCGTCATCATGGCCGCCTTCTGCCTCGGCGTCTTCGCCATCGGCTACAAAGACCCCAGCGTAGGCCGCGTGGCGACCCTCGTCGGCCTCATCGTCGCCAGCGCCGGCTTCTTCTGGCTCGCCCGCCGCAAGCGTAAGTAGAGCCACTTTCTTTGGAAAATGACGAGAAGCGCACCAACCAAATTCCTAAAGCGGTCGGCTTGGATAAATCTGAGAAAACGAGGGCGCGCTATGGCTACGAACTCAATTTGGCTTCGTAGCTCTCCTTCAGGGCTTTGAATGCGGGCATCGAGCGTTCGATGGTGTCGCGGGCGATGCAGTAGGACAGCCGCACCCAGCCGCCGACGCCGAAGCTGTCCGAGGGAACGATGAGCAGCTCGTATTCCTTGGCACGATCGGAAAACGCCTGGGCGTCCTCTTCCAGGGCGCGCGCCCACAGGTAGAAGGCGCCGTCCGGCTCCACGTACTCGTAGCCCAGCGCGGAAAGCCCCTCAGTCAGCAGACGGCGGTTCTCCGCGTAGGCGGCCACGTCCGACGGCTCCCCCACGCAGCGAGCCGCCACGCGCTGCAGCAGCACCGGCGCGCACACGTAGCCGAGCGCCCGTCCCGCGCCCGCCACGGCCACCGCCACCGCATCGCCGTCGTCAGCGGCATCGGACACGTACACCCACCCAATGCGCTCGCCGGGAAGCGAGAGCGCCTTGGAATAGGAGTAGCACACGATGGTGCGCGCGTAGAGCGACGGCACCCAGGGCACTTCAATGCCGTAGGTGATCTCGCGGTAGGGCTCGTCGCTGATCAGGTACAAGGGCCGTCCCAGCGCCTCCTCGCGCTCGCGCAGCATGGCCGCCAGGGCCTGAAGGCTCTCGCGGGTGTACACGGCGCCCACCGGGTTGTTCGGCGTGTTGATGATGACCGCGCTCGTCTTCGGCCCGATGGCCGCGCGCAACGCCTCGATATCGGGCTGGAAGCTCGGAACCGCCGCCGGCACCTCCACGATGGTGCAGCCGGCCGCCTCGATCCACGTGCGGTACTCGGGGAAGTACGGTGACACCACGACCACCTCATCACCCGGATGGGTCACAGCGGCAATGGATGAAGCCAAAGCCGCCGCCGCACCGGCCGTCAGGTACAAGTGACCCGACGTCGCCGTCGTGTCGTAGCGCTCAGACAGATACGCCGCAATGGCCTCCTTCACCTCGGGCAGCCCCGCCGCCGGCGAATAGGCGTGAAGAGCCACCGGATCCATATCCAGAAGCTCCAGCATGGTTTCGCGCACCAGCTCGGGCGCCGGCACCGAGGGATTGCCGATCGAGAAATCGAACACGTTCTCGGCACCGATCTCGGCCTTGCGCGCCATCCCGTAGGCAAACAGCTCGCGGATGGCACTCGGCTCATCGCCCAATCCGTACATCTTCTCGTTGATCATGGCAATCCCTTTCGCACGCTCTCGCCAGCCGCAGCGCGCGGGCTGGCCTCAAGGCGGCCCTCAACGCCACCGCCCTCTCAGTTCCCTCTCAGGATACTACAAGGGGCGTCGCATCCAGGCTCGCTTCCGCCGAGCCGACCACGGCGGCCCCCAGCTGGACGATCTTCTCCTGCAAGTCGGGATGAGCACGGAAGGCGAAGGCGCGCCCCTCCTGCTCCCGCACCAGATACCCCTCGCGTTCGAGCCCCAGGAAATCGGCCCGGGCCGTGCCGTAGGCGATGCGGAATGCGCGCTGATGCGGCGCGATGCGCAAAAGAGCTCCCGGCTCGCGGCACAGCGCCACCAAAATAGACTTCTGCCGTGCGTTGATATGGGATTCGAAGATGCGCTCGATCTGCTCGTTCAGCTGCTCGAGATAGGTGATGGATGCCGCCAAGCCCTCCAGCTCGCGCAGATACAGGCACACGTTCAGCTCGAAATAGGGCGTGAAGTCGAAGCCGAAGCCATAGTCGGTCGACCACGATTCGAACACTGCCTCGTAGCGGGCCGCATCCACCGGTGCCTCCGCCAAGGTCGCATCGAAGCCCTCCGGTATCCAGCTGAGCACGGGAAAGCCCCACTTCAGGGCCAGAATGTTTCGCAGAAGCAGCCCCACGAGCACGTTCAGGCGCGGCAGCACGTTGAAATAACGGAAGAACCAGCTAATATTAAGCAGCCGCAACACGGGGCCGAAACGCATATCGTCCCCCGCCGCGCAGGCCCGCTGGCACACCAGATCCATCAGCACCTGGGATTCCGGAGGCGCCAAGCGCGGATCCAACGGCGCGAGCACCCGCTCGGGCAGCTCGGACAAATCAACCCCTTCGGAAAGCTCGTAGTACAGCGTCTCGATGAGCCCGTGGGTCACCGCGCGCCGCGCCAAGCTGTCGCAATCGCTCGACAGGCGGAAGTAGTTGGCCACCAGCTGATCGAGGGACGTCAGTGGCGGCGCGCCCGCGAACAGCTCGTGCACCCGCTCCTCGTCCATCGCGATGCCCTCGTCCGCCAGGCCGCGCATCAGCGTGCACTCGATAAAGCGCGTCACGAAAGGAGAGCCTTGCATATCCCTAAGCGATCGCGCCAGCGAGGAGTCCTCCTTCGAGCGCACCTCCAGCATCTCGGTATTGAAGGACAGCGAGCTCGTGGTCACCATCCACATGTCGGCCGTGCGCTCCGGATCCTCGGGGACGAACACGGCGGCCTGCTTGCGCACAGCGAGCAGGATGCGCCAGATATCCTCCTTCGAGTAGCCCTCGGGAAGATCGTATTCGTCCAAGTCGTCAAAGAGCAGGATGCCCACGTCCACCGCCGTGCGCAGCTCGTAGAATATGGGCAGGCTCATAAAGGCCACCAGTTCGTCCACAGAGAGCCGCTTTGTCGCCTTCGTCGACCGAGGCACCGCCTCCGTCTTTCCCCGCATCGCAGACTTCCCCGCCATCGCGCCGCCTTTCCTTGAGTTCTCCCTCTTTCATTCTATCAGCTTCGGAGTCTCCTATTATCAAAAGTTGATCTTAAAGATAGTTATAACTGAGAATGTTATTATTATTTTGTACCAAAGTTATTATCAGGAATTTAGATATTGATAATTGAAGAACGGGACTTTATAGTGAAATCAGCGAATACGCAAACGACCAGAGGAGGCCCATTATGGGAGACTGGCCCGTCATCATCCGCTAATTCCAGGGCGCTAACCGCCCAAATCCCCTGCGGCCGCCCTCCGCAGGACTCTCTGAGGTGAGAACCCCGCTGCGAAAGCCCTTGAAACGCAGCGGGGTTTCTTGCGTCTGGAGAGCGCTCCCCGTCGCAAAAAAAGGGCCTCACGCAGGAGGCCCTTCACTTAATGCAGGCAAATGGGCGGCAAAGCTTACTTCACGTCGTCCAGCTTCTTGCCGGAATGATCGTGGGTCATGCACATGGCGATGAACGCGACGACCGCGATGGCCACCATGTACCAGGCCGGCGCGATGGCGTTGCCCGTAAGGTCGATCAACCAGAACGAGATGAACGAGGCCGAGCCGCCGAAGATGGCGTTCGCCAGGTTAAACGAAAGGGCGAAGCCGGAGTAGCGCACGTCGGTCGGGAACGTCTCGGTGAGGTAGCTGGCCAGGGTGCCATCGTTGATGGTGAGCAACAGGCACATGAACAGCTCGACGATCAGAATGACCCAGAAGTTCATCGTGCCGAGCAGCATGAATGCCGGCACCGTGAACAAGATGAAGCCCACACAGGCTCCGATGAGCATCTTCTTGCGGCCCACCTTGTCGGAGATGCGGCCAGACAGGAAGATGAAGGCGATGTAGACGACGAGCACGATGGTGGTGATCGTCGACGCGTCGCTCGGCGGGTAGTTCAACGTCGTCTCCAAGTAGTTCGGAAGATACGTGAGCACCGCGTAGAAGCCCACGGCGTTCAGCACGCAGGCGCCGAACGAGATGAGCAGCACCCTGAGGTGCTTGGTGAACAGCGTGCGAATGGGATGCTCCACCTTCTCGCCCATTTCCTTCATACGCTCCTGCATCTGGGCGTACACCGGGGAATCCTCCAGATGGGTACGGATGTAGTGGGTGATGTAGCCCAAGGGAAGCGCCAGCCAGAACGGGATGCGCCAGCCCCAATCGACGACGAAGGACGAATCGGCGCCCCAAACCGTAAACATGAATGTGGCCAGAAGCGAGCCCACGAGCAGACCTGTTGCCGTGGAGGCCGGCACCATCGAGCAGTAAAACCCGCGATGGTTATGCGGCGCGTACTCCGCGATAAAGGTGGCAGCGCCAGCATACTCGCCCGCCGCCGAGAACGACTGCACCATGCGCAGCAGCAGAAGCAGAAGCGGAGCCCCAACGCCGATGACAGCATAGCCGGGCAAGCAGCCGATCAGGAAGGTCGCACCGCTCATCAGCAAGATGGACACCGAAAGCGCCCATTTGCGACCCTTCTTGTCGCCCATGTTGCCCCAGAAAATCGCGCCGATGGGACGCACGAGGAACGAGAGCGCGAACACGCCGAAGGTGCTCATCACGGCCACGGCACGATCTTCCGCAGGGAAGAACACCATGGCGATAACGGTCGCCAAATAGGAGTAGCTCGCGTAGTCGAACCATTCGATGAAGTTACCGAGGAAGGAAGACCCCGTCACCTTGCGCAGAACGGCGTGCTTCTCTGCTTCGGTCGCTTCAGCGTACGTCGTTGCCGGCTGTACCGCTTCGTTGGTGCTAGATGCCATAGCAATCACCCAACCCCAAGCCCTCTGTTGTGAAAGTTCCGGTCATGGCTTCTCCTTTCAATAAGGCCCTGACTTAAGTGTTTACCTTACCATAGGAATCATTTTATGCAGACGGGAATGGCGAAATAGTTAGTCGCACAAATCCCCTTTTTCAGTCGTGACCTGGAATCATGGCCAATAGAGCAGGGAGCTTGATTCAACTTCCAGCGACAAGCGCGCAAAAAAAGGAGCCCGCCGAAGCGGGCTCCTTTCGCAAACGCATCGCGTGAGCTGTGAGTGGGATTTACTTCCACATCTCGGGGCGCACGAGGGTGGGATCCTCGACGCGGTTCGGGAAGTAGTCGAGGCACTCGCCCTCGCGGTAGACGTCGGCGGTGGAGCAGTGCAGGCCGCCGCCGAACGGGTAGGCGTCGCGCAGGTCGCAGGGGATGACGTTCATGCCCAGCTTGTCCATCTGCTCCTGCTGATGCACCTCGGAGGCCTCCACGATGACGGTCTTCGGGTCGAGGACCAGGCAGTTCATGGACAGCCACACGGAGGAGTAGCACAGCGCCGGCGGCTCGGTGTGCGCGGGCTGGGCGGCCTCGACGATCTGCCAGTCGTTGGCCTCGAAGATGGCGCGCTGCGGCTCGGGCAGCGGGCGGTGCGGGTTGTTGATGATCAGGCCCGGGCGCAGCGGCACGAAGGTCGCGTCGATGTGGATCGGGTAGGGGTCGCCGGGGAAGTTCACGGCGTGCACGCGGTACTCGGGGTAGTAGCGCTGGAACCAGTCCATGGCGGCGCGGTTGGTGGTCAGGCCGTGCTGGATGAACAGGTCCTTGCCCATGCGCATCACGTCGGCGGCGTCCCACATCGGCTCGACCTCGGTGGTCACGAAGTCCTTGTTGGCGGTGCGCACCAGGCGCTCCTCAAGGGTGATCTTCTCGTCGTAGTAGTTGTGCTTGTAGGAGCGATCGGTCAGGCGGGGACGGGGGGCCTGGGTCCACTTGAAGTCGGGATCCTGCTCGAAGTACTCCTCCATGAGGGGCCAGTAGGCGAGATACTCATAGTAGCGGCAGCGGAAGGAGTTGGCGGCGGCCATGATCTCGTTGCCGATGGTCAGCAGGATGTCGCGCGGAGGCATGCAGGTCATCATGGAGTCGTTGCGGAAGTCCGGCGTGCCGATGGCCTGGTTCCACTGCAGCGGGGTCGGGCGGTCGACGACGACGCCGCGGTCCTCGAGGATCTTCACGAGGTTCTCGAGGCACTCGTTGCCGCGAGCCACGGTGTCGGAGGGACGCAGGCCCCACATGCCGCGCATCTCGGAGTCAACCGGCACCTTCTCAGAGGTGGCGGGCTCCTCCGGCGGGATGACGGAGTTGTCGCAGCGGCCGACGATGACGCGCTTCAGCGGATCCCAGTCGTTCCAAGAGCTGACGATCTTTGCCATAACATGTGCTCCTATCTCATAGGCACTCTTCCGTCTCTTTTGAGACTAGCTGCACTATAGCATTTCTTGCAGTTGCACAAAAGCCTTTTACCGAAGAAAGTTTTCGATTTCCTGAAAAATCATCGTCATCTTGTCAACTATGGATATCTATCATCTTTTGCAATCGCACAATATTTGTAGTACACCCCGTAACCGATTGAAGCAGCAAAAAAGACGCCCACTCCTTATTCGAAAGAGCGGGCGTCTTCCCTTTGAAACGATAGGCGAAAGCACCAGAGCTACCGGTCGAGAGCAGTCTCCAAGAGCATACGGGCAATCTCGCGCACATCGTAGCCTTCCGAGATCGCCTTCACCGCTCCCCCGTCGACGAGGGCGACGACGACCGAAGGAGTAAGGTTCACGCCGGCGCGAACGAGAATGCGGTTCACGGCCGCATCGAGAGCCTCGCGTCCCTTGCGGTAGGCCTCGGTAACCACCGGCGCTTCGGCTGAGGCGATGAGCTGAGCATAATGGGCGGGCATGGACACCGTGTCGTCTGGAAGGCACGCCTCCAGCAGAAGGTCGACCACGCGCTCGCGACATTCCTCGGGGTTGAAGGCATCGGCGGCCTGAGCCACCTTCTCGGCACGGGCGATCCACAGTTCAATGTTGTAGCAGCCCGCTTCGTAGAGAAGCTCGGTGACGGAGTCGAAATAGTAGCCCACTGAGGACGAGGCCGCACCGGCCCATTCTGCCACCTTGCGATAGGTGACGGCCTCCGGGCCGCGCTCGCGAAGCAGAGCGGCCGCAGCCAGCACCAGCGAGGTTCGCGTGATCTGAGCTTTCAGGGATTTGGGCTTGGACAACGGCTTAGCCATGGGAGACTCGCTTCCTTTTTGATTACTTTTGCGTGACTCTACCAGAAAACGCCCAACAATGAAACCCCAGATGAGAGTTATTTTCTGGAAATACTTGAAGCGCTGTCAAAGTTTCGCTTCATGGTGCAAGTGCACAAGCAAGCGACAGCCGAGCGACCCTCCCCGATCGCTCGGCTGCCGCAGAAAATGTCACTTCCCGACTATTGGATCTCGGTCAGCTTCTTCTTCGAGTTGTCGTGAGTCATGCACATGGCGATGAACGCGACCACGGAGATGGCCACCATGTACCAGGCCGGCGCGATGGCGTTGCCCGTCGCCTCGATGAGGGCGATGGAGATGAACGACGCCGAGCCGCCGAAGATGGCGTTGGCGAAGTTGAAGGACAGCGCGAAGCCGGAGTAGCGCACCTCAGTGGGGAACGTCTCGGACAGGTAGCTCGAGAGCGTGCCGTCGTTGATGGTGAGCAGAAGGCACATGACGAGCTCCACGATCAGGATGATCGCGAAGTTCTGCGAGTTCAGCAGGTAGAACGCGGGCACCGTGAAGATGATGAAGCCCACGCAGGCGATGATGAGCATCTTCTTGCGGCCCACCTTGTCGGAGATGCGGCCGGACAGGAAGATGAACGCGATGTAGGCCACCAGGCAGATCGTTGTGATGAGCGACGAGGAACCGGCGTCGTAGCCCACGGTGTCCTGCAGGTAGTTAGGCAGGTAGGTGAGCACGGCGTAGAAGCCCACGGCGTTCAGCATGCAGGCGCCGAAGGACACCAGCAAAGGCCGCAGGTGCTTGGTGAGCAGAAGCTTGATGGGCTTGTCGTCGGACTCGCCCTTGGCCTCCAGCTTCTCCTGCATCTCCTGGTACACCGGCGAGTCGGACACGCGGGTACGGATGTAGTGCGTGATGAGTCCGAGAGGACCCGCCAGAAGGAACGGAATGCGCCAGCCCCACTCGGTCACGAAGGACGAGTCGTGGCCCCACGTCATGAACATGAACGTGGCGAGCGCCGAGCCGATGAGCAGGCCCGTAGCCGTCGAGGCGGGCACGAGCGAGCAGTACAGGCCGCGGTGGTTGGACGGGGCGTACTCGGCCAGGAAGGTGGCCGCACCGGCGTACTCGCCGGAAGCGGAGAACGACTGCACCATGCGCAGGCACAGAAGCAGGATCGGCGCCAGAATGCCCACGGCTTCGAAGGTGGGCAAAAGCCCGATCACGAAGGTGGCCGCCGACATCATGAGGATGGAGGTGGCCAACGCCCACTTGCGGCCCTTCTTGTCGCCCATGTGCCCCCAGAAGAAGGCGCCCACGGGACGCATGAGGAAGGACAGCGCGAACACGCCGAAGGTCTCCAGCAGCGCCACGGTCGGGTCGCCCGGAGGCATGAGCACGAGCACGATGACCGTCGCAAAGTAGGAATAAGACGCGTAGTCGAACCACTCGATGAAGTTCCCGAGGAAGGAGGAGACTGCCACGCGCCTCAGTGTCGCGTGCTCCTCGCTGTCCCGCTGAACCGCAGCCGCTGTTTCGCTAGACGCCATGGAAATCACCCAGATCCTTTCCGAACCCCTTTTTACTTTGTGTTTTCCTCATCGGGAAACACCCCCTTTAGAAACGAGGGAGGCCCGGCATCCGTGACTCACAGATACGCGAACCTCCCTTTCTTCGTGCAAGCCGGCACGTCCCGGGGTCGGGAGGTTGTACCTCGTGCCAGCCAGCACACGTACCGCACGGTTCGGGCCGTGCGCGCCCTTAATGCGCCGAGGCCGCACGAACGCTTCGCGCGGCCTCGGTTACATCCTAGTAGTCGCCCATGTAGTCAACTTGGGCCTTGCTGGCACGCAGCACGAACGCCTTCTCGGCCTTCTTGCCGCCGGCAGCCAGCTTGCCGAGCACCACGCGCTTCAGACGCGGATACGGATTCATGCCGTACCAAGCGAACGCAGTGCCGCCGGTGTAGCACTCCACGATGCTGTGCACGGGAAGCGAGGCATCGCGCTCGGCATCGAGCTTGATGTACTCGGCGATCTCGTCGGCGCACACGTCGCGGATCACCTCCACGCTGATCTCGAGGTCGCGGGCCAGCTGCTTGAGCTGATACTCCACCTCGGCGTCATCGGCATGGGGGAAATAGGTCACGTCGTAGGTGACGGCGGAGAGCCCGGACGCCTTGGCGAAGGCGATGAACTTCTCCAGCGACACCATCTGCACATGCTCCTCGGTGCGCTCGGCGATGTCGAGCTCTGCGGGGAAGCCGGCCACGCCGTTCTGAGCGAACACAGCCTCCAGCTGCTCCTCGGTCATCGCGGGCTCGAACTCCACCGACGAGGCGATGTGCGTCAGGTTCTTAGTCATCTTCATAAGAAGCCTCTTCCTATACGGCAGTCATTTCTGACGCGCTGCTTACAGACCCTCGATGTCCTCTTGCTCGGCAATGCGGGCGGTGAGGTTCTCGGCAATCTCCTGCTGCTGCTTCGCTTTGCGCTCGGCAACCATGCCCTTGACGGACGGGATGGCGCCACCGGCGATGATCATGAGACCACCGATGATGGTGTTCACGGTCAGCGCCTCGCCGAAGACGACCAGACCCACGAAGATGGCCACGGGCACCTCCCAGTAGGCGATGGTGCCGTAGTCAGCAGCCGGCAGGTTGCGGCCGGCCACCAAGAGGAAGCCCAGAGCGATAGGACCGCAGATGATCCACAGGAGCACAGCACCGATCCAGTTGAAGGTGGTGAAGTGCACGGACAGCGCCCAGTTCTCCATGCCGGGCTGAGAGCCCAGGGAGTTCAGGATGATGGTGATGAGGCCAGCGCCCAGCACGGCGAAGATGAAGTTCCACACGCCGCGAGCCGTGGTATCAGCATCCTTGCGATAGCCATTGAAGAACATCGACAGGCCGTAGAACAGGCCGGACAGCAGACCGAAGGCGTCGCCCACGCCCTTCTGCGGGAACTCGGGCGTCGAGGTCTCGAGGCTGAAGTCGAGGCCGAAGAACTGGCCGCCCACGCCGAAGCCGAGCAGGCCCTCGCCGAACAGCATGCCGATGAACACGACGAGCAGGCAGATCCACTGCAGGCCGCTCATGGGCTCCTTGCGGAAGATGCGGGCCGCCAACACGCAGATCACCGGGCCGGTGTAGATGAACAATACGGCATTGGCAACGGTCGTGAGCAGCGTGGACGTCACGTAGCATGCCAAGGACATACCAATCATCAAACCGCCGAGAGCGATGGCGGGAGTGAGCTTGAGTTCCTTGAAGGTCTTCACCTTGTGAGTGGCGACCATCAGGATAACGAAGAACAGCACGCCCATGCCCATGCGGCCGCAGGCCATGAGAGCGCCGATGGAGTCACCGGCGTTCAGGCCCAGGGTGCCATCGAACATATCCGTTCGCGTGGCCCAGCGGCTGAACAGGGGCACGAGGCCCATGCCGGTTGCAGAGATGAGCATGGCAATGGTACCCCACCCGGTCTTCATCTGATAGCCCTCGGTTGCGTTGGTGTTTTCCTGTGCCATAATCCCTCCTTTTTCTTTCCTCTGAGGTGAGATAGGTTGAATGGAACGTCCCCTCGCCCTTAAGAGAGGCGCCCCGGACACGGAACTTGCCCTAGTTCCGTGAAATAAAGAAGGGGAACAGGCCGCGCCTTTGCGTTGAAACCTGTTCCCCTTTCTTTTCTAACTTGTGCCTCTCAGGCAGCTGCCCTTAGCTGCTGATCGGCGATTCTAACTCTCAGGCTGCTTTTCGAACCTGGGAGCCCACGATAAACGTCGTGCTTACTTCCACATCTCGGGGCGCACGAGGGTGGGATCCTCGACGCGGTTCGGGAAGTAGTCGAGGCACTCGCCCTCGCGGTAGACGTCGGCGGTGGAGCAGTGCAGGCCGCCGCCGAACGGGTAGGCGTCGCGCAGGTCGCAGGGGATGACGTTCATGCCCAGCTTGTCCATCTGCTCCTGCTGATGCACCTCGGAGGCCTCCACGATGACGGTCTTCGGGTCGAGGACCAGGCAGTTCATGGACAGCCACACGGAGGAGTAGCACAGCGCCGGCGGCTCGGTGTGCGCGGGCTGGGCGGCCTCGACGATCTGCCAGTCGTTGGCCTCGAAGATGGCGCGCTGCGGCTCGGGCAGCGGGCGGTGCGGGTTGTTGATGATCAGGCCCGGGCGCAGCGGCACGAAGGTCGCGTCGATGTGGATCGGGTAGGGGTCGCCGGGGAAGTTCACGGCGTGCACGCGGTACTCGGGGTAGTAGCGCTGGAACCAGTCCATGGCGGCGCGGTTGGTGGTCAGGCCGTGCTGGATGAACAGGTCCTTGCCCATGCGCATCACGTCGGCGGCGTCCCACATCGGCTCGACCTCGGTGGTCACGAAGTCCTTGTTGGCGGTGCGCACCAGGCGCTCCTCAAGGGTGATCTTCTCGTCGTAGTAGTTGTGCTTGTAGGAGCGATCGGTCAGGCGGGGACGGGGGGCCTGGGTCCACTTGAAGTCGGGATCCTGCTCGAAGTACTCCTCCATGAGGGGCCAGTAGGCCAGGTACTCGAAGTAGCGGCAGCGGAAGGAGTTGGCGGCGGCCATGATCTCGTTGCCGATGGTCAGCAGGATGTCGCGCGGAGGCATGCAGGTCATCATGGAGTCGTTGCGGAAGTCCGGCGTGCCGATGGCCTGGTTCCACTGCAGCGGGGTCGGGCGGTCGACGACGACGCCGCGGTCCTCGAGGATCTTCACGAGGTTCTCGAGGCACTCGTTGCCGCGCTCGACGGTCTCCAGCGGACGGAGGCCCCACATGCCGCGCATCTCGGAATCGACGGGCACCTTCTCAGAGGTGGCGGGCTCCTCCGGCGGGATGACGGAGTTGTCGCAACGGCCGACGATGACGCGCTTCAGCGGATCCCAGTCGTTCCAAGAGCTGACGATTTTAGCCATGGTTCATTCCTTTCTTGAGCACGCCTTAACCGTGCTCGCGACGATGAGGAATAATTACTATCGACAAAACCGATGAGCTGATCGGTCGGCTTTATCGATGGGTTCAATATAGCACCATTTTTGTTCACCTGCAAGAAAAAATTTCCCAGTTGAGCAACTATTTTTTTGTTGACCTGTTGTGCATACGAGCAGAATAGGAAGAGCGCGTTCTCCACCTTCGCGGAGAACGCGCTCTTTTAATGCATTAAGTTAATGTCAAGGGGCGCCTATCGCACTCCCCCTGACAGGTTGCGCATCGGTGCCTAGTCGGCGACGATGACGGTGCCCGTCTCGCCGCGCAGGCCGGCGGCCGCGCACTCGAGCGACGTGATGAGCGCCTTGCCCTCGGGGTAGGCCTCGACGTACTCGATGCAGGCCTCGACCTTCGGGAGCATCGAGCCCGGGGCGAACTGGCCCTGGGCGATGTACTCGCGGGCCTGGGACACGGTCATCTCGGAGATCTGCTCCTGCTCGGGCGTGTTGAAGTTGATGCACACCTTCTCCACGGCGGTCAGGATGATCAGCATGTCGGCACCGAGCTCGGCGGCCATGAGGGCGCTGGAGCGGTCCTTGTCGATGACCGCGGGGGTCCCGACGTAGCCGTTCTCGGTCTCGAAGACCGGCACCCCGCCGCCGCCGGTGGACACGACCACGTAGCCGTCCTCCACCAGGTCGCGCACGGCGTCGAACTCCACGATGCGCTTGGGGATCGGGGAGGCGACCACCTGGCGCCAGCCGCGGCCGGCGTCCTCCTTGACGGTGATGCCCATGGCCTCGGCCTTGGCCTTGGCGGTCTCCTCGTCCATGAACGCGCCCACGGGCTTGGTGGGGTTCTGGAACGCGGGGTCGTCCTCGTCGACGACGGTCTGGGTCACGATGCAGGCGGTCGAGCGCATGATGTCGCGGGACTTCAGGTCGTTCAGGATGGCCTGGGACAGCTGGTAGCCGATGTAGCCCTGGGACATGGCGCCGGCCTCGGGGAAGGGCATGTCCGGGGTCTTGTCGTCGTTGGCCGCCGCGTAGGCGAAGGCGTTGTTGATCATGCCGACCTGCGGGCCGTTGCCGTGGGAGACGACGACGTTGGTGCCGTCCTGGATCATGTCAACGATGTGCTTGGCGGTGTTCTGCACGAGCTCGAGCTGCTCCTGCGGGGTGTTGCCGAGGGCGTTGCCGCCCAGGGCGATGACAGCGGTCTTGCCGTTGCCCTTTTCGTAAGCCATAGATTTCACCTCAATCTTTCGGTGAACCAGCCAATCTCGCTTCTAGGTTGCATGTAAGAGAGACGAGACTGCGGTTCCAAACGGAACATAACATGCAACGGATGTGATTCTAGGTTTCAGGGCGATGACGACGCCGCGCAGAAGCATTCCGTTGTCAAATCGTAGGGGCGGAGCGCTTGTCCCCGCCCACTACTTCCAGCAGGGGCGAGCGCTCTCACTCGCCCCGATAAAGCATGTTCTGGGCAGATTAGCCGCAGAGGGTGGCGTACATGACGGCCTTGATGGTGTGCATGCGGTTCTCGGCCTCGTCGAAGACCTTGGAGGCCTTGGACTCGAACACCTCGTCCTCCACTTCCATCTCGGTGACGCCGAAGCGCTCGGCGATGTCAGCACCGATGGTGGTGTTGGTGTCGTGGAAGGCCGGCAGGCAGTGCAGGAAGATGGCGTCGGGGTTGGCCATGGCCATGACTTCCTTGGTCACGCGGAACTTCTCGAGATGCTTGATGCGCTCGGCCCACACCTCGTCGGGCTCGCCCATGGACACCCACACGTCGGTGTAGATGACGTCGGCGCCGGTGCAGGCGTCCTTCACGTCGTCGGTGCACTTCACGGTGCAGCCGTTCTCGGCAGCGATGGCCTCGCAGGTCTTCACGAGCTCGGCGTCGGGCATGTTCTCCTTCGGGCCGCAAGCCACGAAGTTCATGCCGAGCTTGGAGCACACGACCATCAGCGAGCGGGCCACATTGTTGGCGGCGTCGCCCATGAACACGAGGGTCTTGCCCTTGATGTCGTAGTTGAAGTTCTCCTGCACGGTGAGGATGTCGGCGAGCATCTGGGTGGGATGCCACTCGGTGGTCAGACCGTTCCACACGGGCACGCCGGCGTTCTCGGCCAGATCCTCCACGTCGGTCTGGGCGAAGCCGCGGAACTCGATGCCGTCGTAGAAGCGGCCGAGCACGCGGGCGGTGTCCTCGATGGACTCCTTCTTGCCCATCTGGGAGCTGCCCGGATCAAGGTAGGTCACGCCCATGCCGAGGTCCATGGCGCCGACCTCGAAGGCGCAGCGGGTGCGCGTGGAGGTCTTCTGGAACAGCAGCACGATGTTCTTGCCCTCGAGGTAGCGGTGCGGGGTGCCGGTGCGCTTGAGATCCTTGAAGTTCTTGGAGAGCTTCAGCAGGTACTCGATCTCCTCGGTGGAGAAGTCGAGCAGGCGGAGGAACGGACGACCGCTGAGATTGATAGGCATGTTCTGTTTCCTTTCCCTTGAAAGAGACATTTGTATCGCGCGGGGCCCCCGAGAACCGGGGAACCCGCGCCTCTTTTACGGCCCAGCGCTGGCTGGCTAGACTGGGCCGGAAAAGACGGACGTAAGAGTGCTCCTTGACGGAGCGGGCGCCTTGCGGCTTACAGAGCCTCGCGCCAGGCCGGCATGGACATGCAGCGCGGGCCGCCACGGCCGCGGGAGAGCTCGGCCGAGGGCATCTCCAGGCAGTTGATGCCCTGCTTGTACAGCACGTCGTTGGTGACGTTGTTGCGCTGATAGACCACCACGGTGCCGGGGCGGACGCAGAGCGTGTTGGAGCCGTCGTTCCACTGCTCGCGCTCGGCCGCGATGCGGTCGCCGCCGCCGCAGGGGATGAGCTTCACCGGCTGGCCGACGTACTCGGAGAGCACCTTCTCGAGATCCTCGTTGCGCTCGCGGATCTTCGTGCCGCCCTTGCCGTCCGGGGTGATCTCGAACACCGTGAGCGGGCCCATGATGCCGGGATGGATGGTGAACTTGTCGTAGTCGATCTGGGTGAACACCGTGTCCAGGTGCATGAAGGCGCGGGAGGACGGGATGTTGAAGGCCAGAATCGTGTCGATGGTCGAGGTCTCATCGTTGAACACGTTGTGGGCGATGGCGTCGATGGCATCGGGCTCGGTGCGCTGGGAGATGCCGATGGCCAGCACGTGCTCGTTGATGTTCAGGATGTCGCCGCCCTCGATGTGGAAGGTGTCGTTGCGATCGTAGTAGGTCGGCGTGCCGGCGAAATCCGGATGGTACTTGAAGATGTAGTCGCCGTAGATGGTCTCGCGGTTGCGCGTCACCGAGTACATGCGGTTGATGGACACGCCGTTGCCGATCATCGCGAACGGGTCGCGGGTGAAGTACAGGTTCGGCATCGGAGCGCACACGAGCTTGCAGCGGTCGGACACCATGTCCACCAAAAGGTGGGTGTCCTTCTGGGGCAGCTCCTGCAGGTTGATGCCGGCCATGGTCTTCATGACCATCTCCTTGGTGCCCGCGTAATTGGAGTTGATGTAGTCGGTGATGATGTCGTGGTACATGTCGGTGCGGATGCCGGCCTCGTAGATCCACTGATCGAGGAACTGCTGGCGCAGCTCGGGCTTGGCGTCCAGAACCTCGGCCATGAGGTCCTCCAGGTAAACCACTTCCACACCCTCGCCGCGAAGGATGTTCGCGAAGGCGTCATGCTCCTCCTGGGCCACCGGGAGGAACGGGATGTCGTCGAACAAGAGCTCCTCAAGCGTATTGGGGGTGAGGTTCAGCAGCTCGTCGCCGGGGCGGTGAAGGATGACCTTCTTGAGGTTGCCGATTTCGCTCTTGACGTTTACTCCTTGCATGTGACTCTCCAATCCGGCGGCTTGAAGTCCGCCATCATAGTTGAGAAGCTGCGGGCGAATGCCACCCTCAGCCCATCGCGGTCGGCGCGATGGATGCATCTAATGTCTCAGAATCCGGGCCAGGGGGAAGAGGTAAAGTGGTATTAGATGAGGGTTTAACTTGTCATTACCAACCCTCTGCCAGCCTTACACCCTTAGTAAACGCCCCTTGCTACGTCTCCTTCGCCCCAGGTCAAGCGTGCGACCCGAAGCTTTTGCATCGGATGCCTTCCTTGCGCATCGACGGTGCTTTGCTTTTCGGCCCCCTAACAATTACAGCCGAGGTCGCAATTCGTCGATGAACCTAAAGTATCATCATTTTTGTTCACATGCAATAAAAAAGTTCCAATCGTTTAGGGATTCAATCAAATTTCACGAATGCATAAGATAGCACAGCCTCTCCCTTGGTCGCGCTTGAGCCTGGAAGGCGGCTTATCTGAGGTATTTTACCAGCTAAAAGTCATGTTTTTCTCATTTGGCCATGTTTAATGCACTCTTATTGGCTCCATAATCTACTTTGTCAATTAGTAGAGCGTGCATCATTCGGCCTCTTCTGCCCTCATCTTTTTTCAGTTCAAACCCTCATTTTTCGTAGTGCAGATGAACAATTTTACTTCAAGGCGTATACTGCACCTGAGAAACCGAGTCGCCCTTGCGAGTCGCTCGGCCACCCCACACGCTCGCCTTCGGAAGGAGACGCACCATGGCAACTCCCCGCCCCGCTGATCGAATCCTCGTTACCTCTGCCTTGTTTACCGGTGCCGACGACGAGCCCGCGCCCGGAGCCGTGGCCATCGGGGGCGACCGCGTTTTGTGGGTCGGCCCTCTTGAAGTCCTGCCCGAGCATTTGCGCGGCACCGATACCGAAGTCGTCGACTACGGAAACGCTCTCGTGATGCCGGGCTTCCACGACGCCCATCTTCATTACTTCCACTCCGCGCTGTACCTCTCCCCTCTGGCTGAGCGCTTCGTGGGCGAGAACGAGGCCGACGCGGTAGCGCGCCTGGCGCCCTTGGCCGCACGGCGACCGGCCGGCTCGTGGCTGCTCACCCAGGGCTGGCGCGACTACTTGTGGAACCCGGCCGGCATGCCGAGCCGCGCGTCACTTGACGCTGTCTACCCCGACCGACCCGTGGCCATGTACTCCGGCGACGCCCACACCCTGTGGCTGAATAGCTGCGCGCTGGAACGCTTGGGCATCACGGAGGAAAGCGAGCCGCCCGCAGGCGGGAGCTACGACAAAGACGCCGACGGGCACCTTACAGGCATTGTGCGCGAGGCGGCAGCCATGGGGCTCATGCCGCGCATCGTGGCGGAATTCTCGCGCGAGGAGCTGCTGGACGCCTACCGCTCCTTCGAGCGTTATCTGAACGAGCACGGCATCACGGGCGTGTGCGACGTGTCGCTCATGGCGATGCCGGGCCTCGATTTCGTGCGCGACGACCTGTTCGGCGCCTTGGAAGAGGCCGGCGAGCTCACCGTGCGCGTGTCCATGTTCCCCACGCTTTTGGAAGACCGCAGCCGTCTGGCCGCCCTGCAGGCCGCCCACACGGGCCCGCTCCTTTCGGCTCAGGGCTTCAAGCAGTTCTTCGACGGCGTTTCCAGCCAGCACACCGCCTGGGTTCACGACCCCTACACCAACGCTCGCTTCGAGGGCGACTGCGGGCGCCCCACCGTGGCTGCCGAAGTGATGGAGGCGCTGGTGGCCCCGGCGGCGGCCGAGGGCTCGCCCGTGCGCATCCACGCCATCGGCGACGAGGCCATCCACCGCTGCCTCGATATCTTCGAAGCCCACCCGGTGGCCTCCCCCGCCCATCACACCATCGAGCATTTGGAGAACTTCCAGCCCGACGACATCGCGCGCATCGCGCGGGCGGACGTCATCGCCAGCGTGCAGCCACGCCACATCACCCTGGATCCCGGCGGCCCGGAGCGTGATTTGGGACCCGAGCGCGTCCCTTATATGTGGCCTTTCCGCACCCTGCTCGATTCCGGTGCCACGCTGGCCTTCGGCACCGACTCCCCCGTTACCGACATCGACCCCATCGACGCCGTCTACACCGCCGTCACCCGCCGCGACGCCGACACCCACGAGCCGTGCGGGGGCTGGCTACCCGAGGAGCGCATCACCCTGGCCGAGGCCCTGCGCGCCTACACCGCCGGCAGCGCCGCCGCCGCCCAGCGCGCCGACGAGCTGGGGCAGCTAGCCCCGGGCATGTTCGCCGATATCGTCGTGCTGGACCCGAACCCCTTCGAGCTGGCTCCCGACGACCTGCAGCAGGCAAAGGTACAAGCCACCTACGTCGCCGGCAAGAAGGTGTACGAACAATGAGATTGGGCCTCTTTAGGCTAAAATGCGCCGATTCCGTATTTTAGCCTAGGCTAGCATCCTTCCTTCCGCCGGCTGCGCCAACTGAGAAGCGAGCCCGCGCAAGCAGGCTCGCTCCAATTCGATCTATGGAAAGGCGGCGGAACGAGGGGGAGGAAGGAGAACGTCCCGCCGCCAGTTTCCCTTCAGCGATTAGGCGTCGGTGCGGCCGTCCTTCTTCATGACGCCGCCCGCGGCCATGTAGCCGCCCACGAAGGCCAAGCCCAGATCAGCGAACACGCCAGTGAGAGGCTTGCCCGCGGGGTTGCCCTCGCCCGCCGACCCGCCGGCAGTATGCCAGGCGGCGTACAGACCCGGAATGGGCGCGCCCTCGGTGCTGATGACCTGCATGTCAGGGTTCACCTTCAAACCGCACTTCGAGCCGAACACATGGCCACCAACGATGGCTCCATAGTAGGGCGGCTCATCTAAAGCAAGCAGCCACTCCTTCGGATATTTGTAGGTGGCAGCGTAGTCCTCGCCCGCTGCGCAGGCAGCGTTCCATTTCTCCACGTTGTCCACGAGGACGCCCTCGCGCAGGCCAAGCGCCGCCTCAAGCTCCTCAATGGTGTCGCACTTGCGAATGACGCCAGCCTCCACCATGTCGTTGAACCCGGTGTGCCAGTCGCGCAGATACTCCGGCACGCGATCGTAGAAGGGGTCGTCGTCAGCGAGGATCTTGCCCTTGCGGCAAATCACCTGGCCAAAGTAGTTGTCCAGCATGAGCTGCTCGTACTTCGAATCGAAGATGCAGTAGGTCTTGCCGCCGGGCTGGCTCATCTCGATGGCGGCAGTCTCGCAAAGCCCCTCAGAGGAGGGCGACGCATCGTTCACATAGGGATAAACGCGAGCGCTCGTGCCGATATAGGGAACGCGGTTGCCGTCGCGGTTGATGCGCAGCCAGGGCTGGCGCACTACCTGGTTGCCGTCCTTGTTGATGTGGCAGTCCATCTCGGTATCGAACTCGTCATAGTCGCGCCACCACACGCCGCCGTCGAAGGCGCCGGTGGAATCGTATCCGGCCAGATCGGCCCCTACACCCTGGCCCATGCGGATGCACTCGCCAGTGCCGTTGGGCGGCGTGGCGATATTCGCAATACCCTGAAGAGTCGTGGCGGAGTACTTGGCCATCATGGCGCGGTTCACCTCCATACCACCGGCGCACAGGATGACGCAGTTGGTAGCGTGGATGAACTTCTCGCCCTCCTCGTCGGTGACCTTCACGCCCACGACGGCCCCACCGTCGAAGACGAGCGTGTCCACGTTGCTGTTGGCGCGCACCTCGGCCCCGTCTTTCTGCGCCTGCTCGGTCAGCAGCTGCAGGGGGATCAGGTTCACGTTGATGCCGTTGGTGGGCGTGGACATCCCCTCCCATTCCAGCATGCCCGCACCGGCAGGGCTCGGGTTCATAGGCACCCATTTGGCCCCGGCCTTCTCGTTCATCCAGTCGATGCACTTCGGGCCTTCCACCAGCATGGCGCGCACAAGCTCCGGATCACCGGTCTGCTGCTGGCAGCTCATGACGTACTCTAGGATGCGATCCACATCGTAGGGATATTCCGGATAGGCGAACTTGCGCTCTTCAGCGGCCTTGTGGCCGCCCATGTTCGAGAACACCGATGAGTGCTTCGAGTTGCCGTTCAACTCCATGTTGCGCTCTAACACAAGCACCTGGTAACCCGCCTGGCCGAGCCGGATGGCGGCGTTGATGCCCGCGGCGCCGGAGCCGACCACGATGACCTCGGCCTCCTCATCCCAGTTCTCGGGAACACTAGCCGGCTCGATGGGGGCAGCGGCAGCCTCAAAGGCCTCTCGTTCCTTGTCGCGAGCATCGCTGCCGCCAGTATCGGCCATCTCGGCCTTCGGAGCGCAGCCGGCAAGTCCCGCTGCAGCAGCCGTTCCTCCGAGCAGCGCCCCCTTGAAAAACGTTCTGCGATCGATGTTCATAGGTCTCCCCTTTCCTTCAGGTTTCGTCGCTCCTCCATCATAGGGGCGCCCCTGCCGAGAACGAGGGAGGTTAATTGCGAGCGCCGTCGGTTTCCTTTGCATCTCTGTTCAGGTTGGCAACGCACGTGTAAAGTAATCTTTACAGCATGCCGTATGAGTGGGACACTGGACGTCTCGCCGTCATGTTTGGAAGGAACGCGCCGTGAACACACGCTATCTGGAGGAATTCCTCGTCATTGCCGATGAATTGAACTTTTCTGCAGCGGCCAAGCGGCTCTATACCACGCGCCCCACCCTCAGCGAGCACCTGGCGGAGCTGGAGGATGAACTGGGCTGCAAGCTCGTCGAGCGCGGTCGGGGAAAGCCCGCGCTGACGCCGCTTGGGAGGCGGTTCCTCGGCACAGCTTCCGACTTGCTGGGGCAATGGGACGAAGTTGTCGACGAATACCGGGATCTCTCCGACAACCTGCTCACCGTTACCGTGTCGGCCACAAACCTTCCCTGGCTCGAAGCGCCTCTTCTGCGCGCACGGCACCGCATCGCCGAAAAGTGGCCCGAGGGCAAAATCGACATCGTCACCGACAACGGCCCCTTGGCCACCGTAGACGCGCTGGGCGAGCGGAAGAACGACATCGTCGTCGTAGGCTGCAAGAACTTCAGCGAGGCAGGACATCGGCTTCTCACGAAAGAGCATCCAGGATTCGTGCTGAACGCCGAGACCACTCACTTGTTTATGGCCGAGGATAACCCGTTGTTCGGACGCGATACCATTCACGCCACCGACCTCGACGGCGCCGTCCTGCTCCTGCCGCCCGACGTCCACCAGAGCTACGAGCGCGACGGAGTCGCCGACCGCTTTGCCGCGAACGGCGCTCGCGTCACGCTCAAGACGATGCCCTTCCGCGACCATGCCGAGTATTTCGCCCACGATTTCGGGTGCGCCATCGGCGTTGCGCCCGGCACCCTTGTGCCGCGCTTCGGGCTCGACCGGCGCCCCGGGCTGCGCCTGTTCGACCTCGACGATATGGATTTCTCGACGGACTTCATCGCCGTGTTCCGAGACGAATTCGTCGAAAGCCCCCATGGCCGCGTCCTTTTCGACGAGATGAAGGCCGCTGTGGCCCAAGGAGAGCCCGGAGCCTAGTTTAGCTCTCCAGGACCTTCGAAAGCTGCCAGAGTTCTTCCATCTCCTCCATGGAGAGGTCTTCCACGCGACGGCCCTGGCCGGCAGCGGCGCCTTCCATGAAGGCCCAGCGGGTACGGAACTTGCCGCAGGTGGCGCGCAGGGCCTCCTCGGCCTGGACGCCCATCTTGCGGGCTACGTTCACGAGCGAGAACAGCACGTCGCCCATCTCCAGTTCCACCGCCGCGGCAGCCGCGGGATCGGCGGCGGCATCCACCTTGCCGTTCGCGGACTTCGGCGCGGCGGCGTAGGCGGCCTTAAGCTCGGCGACCTCCTCGTCCACCTTGGCCCGCACGTCGTCCACCGTTTCCCACTCGAAACCGGCCGAGGCCGCCTTCCGCGAGATCTTCTGCGCCTGTTTCAGCGCCGGGAAGCTCTTCGGCACGCCGTCGAGCAGCCCCTGGGGCGCATCGGCCGCAGCGTCGGCGGACTCCTTCTCGGCCATCTTTATCTGATCCCATACGTCCAGCACCTCGTTGGCGTCGCCTGCCACCACGTCACCGAACACATGGGGATGCCGGCGCACGATCTTCGCGTTCACGTCGCGGCACACGTCGTCGATGGTGAACTCACCAGCGTCCGCGGCAATCTGCGACTGCAGCACCACCTGAAGCAGCACGTCGCCGAGCTCTTCGCGCATGTGCGGCACGTCGTCGGCCTCGATGGCATCCACGGCCTCGTAAGCCTCCTCCACCATGTTGCCGGAAATGCTCTTGTGGGTCTGCGCCTTGTCCCAGGGGCACCCGTCCGGCGAGCGCAGCGCCTCGATGGTGGCCACGAACTCGTTGAAGGCGGGGTGCTCGGTCGGCTGCACCTCGGCTACCAGCTTCTCAGTCACAGTATTGCTCCCTTCGATTGCAGGTTTCCGCAGCATTATAGCGCTCCTGCTTTCGCGTGCCCGTCCAACGTCTTCGAGCAGCGCCTTCCCTCCCCTTTTTCGCAGTTTCTCAAGAAGCTTGAGCAGCCGCATTCGAGCTATTTCGTCACCAAATCCCCATTTCGGAGCCTTAAAAGCGCACATTTTTCTGCAAAAACGCGACATTAGCGGGAAAAGGGGTGTACAACCTGCGGTTTTCTATTATGATCGTGTAGCTAAAAACGGAGAAACGCTGGTACCGAAGCCTTCTGGTACCAGCGTTCTTCGAGTGAAGGCCCTGTTAGAAGGGCACCGACTAGAGAAAGAGAAGTGATATGCCCGCACCTACCATGACCCCTGAGCAGCGCGCCGCCGCCCTCGAGAAGGCTCGCGTCGTTCGCGCCAAGCGCTCCGAGATCACCAACAAGCTCGCCATGGGTCTCACCACCCCGGCCGAGGTTCTCGATCAGATCGACGACCCGATCATCGGCCGCATGAAGGTCAAGGCTTTCGTGAACGCCCTGCCCGGCTTCGGCAAGGTGAAGACCGAGAAGCTCATGGAGGAACTGGGCATTCCGGCCGAGCGTCGTCTGCAGGGCCTCGGCTCCAACCAGATGGCCGCCCTAAAGGCCGCCCTTTCCTAAGTCTCAACCGAGGCAATCTTGCAAGCGCCCGCCTATAATAGACGGGCGCTTTTGTTTTGGAAGGAACCGGCATGCCCCTTATCTATGTAGACACATTGGAAGACCCACGGCTCGATGCGTTCGCGCGGCTGACCGAGGCTCAGCTGCGCAGTAAGCTGGAGCCGGAGCGTGCGCTGTTCATCGCCGAGTCGCAGAAGGTGATCGAACGGGCCTTCGAGGGCGGCATGGAGCCGATCTCGCTTCTTATGGAAGAGAAGTGGCTGCCTTCCATGGCACCGCTCATCGAGCGCATGGAAGAGCGGGCGGGCGCGCCCGAGATGCCGGTGTTCGTCGCGCCTCATGACGAACTTGAGCGACTCACCGGCTTCGAGCTGACGCGCGGCGCCCTCGGGGCCTTCCGTCGCCCCGCCCTGCCCACCGTGGCCGACGTGCTGCACGAGGCGCGGCTGGTGGCGGCGCTTGAAGACATCACGAACCACACCAATGTGGGGGCCATCTTCCGCAGCGCAGCGGCCCTCGGGGTGGATGCCGTGCTCGTCAGCCCCGCCTGCTACGACCCGCTGTACCGCCGCGCCGTGCGCGTGTCTATGGGCACCGTTTTCCAAGTGCCGTGGACCCGTATTGGAGACGCAGACGTACCGAATCGCCCCGGCTGCGGGACCTGGAGCGACGAGGGCATCGCCGAGCTGCGCGCGCACGGCTTCACCTGCGCCGCCATGGCACTCTCCGACGACTCAGTGACTCCCGACGAGCTGAATGCGCTTTTGGCCGAACGTGAGGCGTCCACCGGCGAACCCGCGAAGCTGGCGCTGCTGTTCGGCACCGAAGGCGAGGGGCTCTCCCCCGCCACCATCGCCCGCTGCGACTATACCGTACGCATCCCCATGGCCCACGGCGTCGATTCCTTGAACGTCGCCGCCTCCAGCGCCGTGGCCTTCTACGCCTTCCGGCAGCTGAGCCAGCTGGAGAGGTAGGAAACAATGATATCTCTCGATCCCCGTTCCACGTCCTCTGCTCAAGATAACACAGGGAAAGCAAGCGCCCCCATCGTCCAAAACGATTCGCAGCTGAACAGCGACTCCACCGACCAGAGCGCGACAAACAGGAAGATCGGCAAGGACAGCGCAAGTCCGCAGAAAGTGCCACGAAGGGTCACCGCGGCTACCTGGGTCGTGCGCCTCTGCTTCGCCTTCGTGTTCGTCGTGAACGTGCAGTGCGCCCTGGGGTTCGCACTCGCGCCCGAGGCCTACATGGGCGCCTACGAGCTCGGTGGCGTGCCAGGTCGCGTGGCCACTCAGGGCATCGGTATCGCCTTCCTCATGTGGAACTGCACCTACCCACTCGTCATTTGGCGCCCCGAGCGCCACCGCACCCTCGCCAGCGTCGTACTGGCTCAGCAAGTCGTAGGGCTCGTCGGAGAGTCGCTCATCCGTGCCACCCTGCCCGCCGGCCACGACCTGCTGGCCAGCAGCATCGACCTGTTCATCGCCTTCGACGCCATCGGCCTCGTTCTCATGGCCGCCTCATGGGGCATCTTTTTTCTGCTTGAAAAGCGCACATGCGCTAGGATCCACGCCTAGGCGATTTGCCTTCCTGTTTTTTGCCAAATATTTCGATTGTTAGCACCTCGAGGAACTAAATCCCTGCGCTGCTCCCACTCTTCTTACTCGTAAGGTAAGTGAATTATACAATACTCATTATTTTATTGTCATTTTATCCCTTTACCCTGCTGAGCGAACCTCTCGGGCACTGCCCTTTCTGCTAACAATCGCAATATTTGCCGAAAAACACGGGAAAGGATCGCGCTTGGCGATCCTTTCCAGGAGAGAGAAGGGGTTCTCGGGTTTGCTTAATTCGGCGGCTCGAGGGCACTTCCGCGCCGGCGTGCACCACTGGTTGGCAGGCTGGGCCTACTTCATCAGCTCAGCGACAGCCTGGGCGAAGGCGAGCGGGTTGTCGGGCAGAATGCCCTCCACGAGGAGTGCCTGATCGAACAGAAGGCCCGCATAGGTGCGCACCTTTTCGTCGTCGCCGGCCTCATGAGCCGCTTGCAGCGTGGCGAACACCGGGTGCTTGGCGTTCACTTCCAGCACCAGGTGCATCTCGGGCAACTCGTCAGTGCCCGGCTGGCTCTTCAGCACCTGCACCATGGCCAGCGACATGCCGCCCTCGCTCGTGACCACGGCCGGCGCATCGGTGAGGCGGGTGGAAACGACGACGCGCTCCACCTTGCCGTCAAGCGCCTCCTGCATAATGCCGAACAGCTCGGCATTGGACTCGGTGGCCTCCTCGGCCTCCTTCTTCTCCTCATCGGTGGTAAGGCCCAGGTCCTCGGAGCCCACGTTCTTGATGAAGTAGGGCTGCTTGTTCTCCTCGTCGCCGTCCACCGCGTGCTCGCCGTAGGTGCCCATGGCCATCATGCAGAACTCGTCCACGTCCTGGTCGCACAGCAGCACGTCGTAGCCCTTGGCCAAAACCGTGGTCACGAGCGGCATGGCGGCCAGGCGCTCCAGCGAGTCGCCTGCCGCGAAGAAGATGGAGTCGGCTCCGGCCGGCGCATCGGCCAGATACTCGTCCAGGGTGATCATCTTCTGCTGCTTAGCGGAGTAGAACAGAAGCAGGTCGGCAAGCGTGTCCTTCGCCATGCCGTAGCTCTGGTAGATACCGAACTTCAGCGTACGGCCGAACTGCTTGAAGAACTCCTCGTAGGCCTCACGATCGTCGTCGCGCATATTCGCCAGGTCGGCCTTGATCTTCTTCTCGAGACGCCGGGCAATGGCGCGCAGTTGGCCGTTGTGCTGCAGCGTCTCGCGGGAGATGTTCAGCGTGAGGTCGGAGGAATCAACCACGCCGCGCACGAAGCCGAAGTAGTCGGGCAGAAGCTCCTCGCACTTGTCCATGATGAGCACGTTGGAGGAGTACAGGGCGAGCCCGCGCTTGTAGTCCTTCGAGTACATGTCCCACGGCGCGCGGCTCGGCACGAACATAAGCGCATCGTAGTTCAGCGACCCCTCAGCATGCACGGAGATGGTGCGGGCCGGGTTTTCGAAGTCGTGGAAGTCGGTCTTGTAGAACTCGTCGTACTCCTCCTGGGAGACCTCGGACTTCTTGCGCTTCCAAATTGGGATCATGGAGTTGATGGTCTCCACCTCGGTGTAGCTCTCCCACTGCGGCGCGGCCGGCTGGTCGCCCTCGGCCGGCTCGGGGGCCTCCACCTTGCGGCTCTTTGTCACTTCCATCTTGATAGGATAGCGCACGTAGTTGCTGTAGCGCTTGATGAGCTGCGTGAGCCCGTGCTCGCTGGCGAAGGTGCCGAAGGACTCGTCGGCGGTGTCGTCCTTCAGGTACACGATGACGTCGGTGCCATGCTCGGCGCGCTCGGCCGGCTTGATGTCGTAGCCGTCGATGCCGTCGGACTCCCAGGCCCAGGCCTCGCCGCTTCCGATGGCGCGGGAGACGACGCGCACCTTCTTGCCCACCATGAAGGCGGAGTAGAAGCCGACGCCGAACTGGCCGATGATGTCCACATCGGTGAGGTCGTCGAGTCCCTTCGCCTCGCCGGGCTCGCTTTCGGCAGCAGCCTCGGCCTGGGCGGCCTTGAATTCGAAAGAGTCGGAATGGGCGATGGTGCCGAGGTTCTTGTCCAGCTCGTCCTTGGTCATGCCGATGCCGTTGTCGGACACTGTGACCGTGCGCTCGTCGCTGTTGTAGCCCACCGTGATGGCCAAGTCGTCGCGGCCCACGGCCACAGACGGGTCGGTGAGGCTGCGAAAGTACAGCTTGTCCACCGCGTCCGACGCGTTGGAGATAAGCTCGCGCAGGAAGATCTCGCGATTGGTGTAAATGGAGTTGATCATGAGGTCGAGCAGCTTTTTGCTCTCTGTCTTGAACTTGCGCATAGGTTTTGTCCTTCTTTCCTAGAGGCGGAAGACACATAACTGCCCCAGTGTAGGTCGCGCGCCGGCGGTGTCTCGCGGTGCGTTCGGTCTGTACGTCAGTCGTTGACCGGCGGCGACAAAAGCGTTAGCAGTCTCCCTTACTGAGTGCTAACACCACATTCTACGCAGAAGGAAACCTAAGTCAATACCTATCAAGTTTTCTTTAAGTTTGATCGGACGAGACCCTGAAAGCATCAGCCTTCCTGCTGTTCCCACTCGGCTATGCGACGGTAGAAGGTGGCCTCGCCTACCCCGATGCTCTCGGCCGCCTTCGCAGCGGTCCACTCGTGGGCGCGGTAACGGGCAATGGCCTCGCGGAGCATCAGCTCGTCGACGGGCTTCCGTCGGCGCCCCGGGCGAGCCGCAGGCCCTCCGCCTCTCGTCTCGGCCCGCCTCCCCCGTGACGCCTTCTCATGCAGCAGCATGAAGCTCTCGTAGAGAACCTTCCGCTCGGCGCCGCCCAAGGGCTCGCCCTCGCATTCCACGGCATCGCCGGCGCACAGGGCAGCAAGTACCGAGCCAACGGCCTGGGGCGAGTTCGCCGCAGACGCAACAGCCTCCTCCATCCCCAGGACACCAGGGGCACCTTCGGGCACTGCGCGGAAGTACAGCTTGTCGCCGATATAGCGCCGGGGGGAGCGGACGAGCCATTCGAGGGGATCCCAATAGTCCATCCCGCATTCATCCAGCAACGACCAAAGGTCCTCACGATTGGCCATGGGCGCGCGGTCGGCAATAAGGGTGGGCGTGCGGTTATCGCGCTCGTAGCACGTCTTGCGCACCGACAAATCGAACCCGGGAATACCCTGGAAATCCGAGGAATCCAGCAGGTCGATCACCTCGTAGTTCGGTTCCAGCTCGTAGCGGAAGGTTTCGTCCTCCCTCATGATGTAGCGCATCAGCGCCACCACGTAGGTAAAGCCGCCGCGACCGTCAAGGCAGAGCTGGGCGGCAGTAACCGACTCTCTCACAGAAACCTCCTTCCGAGCGAAGCCCAGGACGATTCCAGGATGCCATGGTAGCGAGCTTGAATCATGTGACGATAGAACGCACGATGACACTCGCTGATTGGCATTTCGCCCACAAGCGCCTCGATACGTTCCAGCTGAATACGGCCCATGACCTCCTCGAGGGCGCGGTTGCACTCGGGGAAAGCGAGGCTGTTTATCACCTCGTAATAGGAGCTCTTCCTTCCCCGCAGCTTAATCTGCGACAGAGGGAATCCGTACACGCGCTTGGCCGTCTCCTCGGGAGATGTCACAATGGAAGCCATCTCGTCCTCGTCGGTCATATTGGGGAAGAGGCAGGATCCGTTGTCGAAAACGGGCGCCAGCGCATACGCATTGTCCCGCTTGATGAAGCCCCAGTTCATGCCGTGGCGATCGAAATTGCCCAGCAGGGCGTCCACGATGAACATCTCCCAGAACATCGAGATCGTTTCGGCAACGTCGGTGAGCTTTGAGTTGTCGCGCAGCATGCGCATGATGTCCTCGTAGTCGTACTGGTAGGATTCCTTGTCCTCGTCCAGGGTGCTCTCCCCCACATCGTTGAAGGGGACGAACTGCTTCCCATCGGCCACGAAGCTCTTGCAGGCAACTACTTCCTCACCGTGGCGCAATCCGAGAAACACCTTCTGGGTTGGATACCCCAAGACCTCGAAGATGCGCGAGCCCAGATATTCCGAAAGATGGTTGTTCCGCATGCCGAAGGGGGTGCGCTTGCGGAACTTCAGCATATATTCGCAGGGGCGACCACCGCCGTTCGGCACCAGAATCGCTTCCTTGCGCTCCGAGCCGCCGTATTGCACGTCGCTCGCAGGATATATCGAGAAGTCGATGAGCTCCATAGCTGTTCCTATCAAAATTAGGTTTTCATTTTGATAGGAAAAGTATAGACATACTCTATCAAAATTAAAACCTCATTTTGATAGAGTAGCTCGTTTCACGCACTCACAAGACATTTGCAACAGCCTGTTGCAATATTTAAAGCTGAAACTTTGCCAACCCTCTTCGTCTCATTGGACAATATTGCACACAGTGTGTGCAATATCACTTCATCAAGTTCGCCATCGATGCCCAGCGCGAAGCCCGCAAGAATCATTTCAACTAGCGAACCTTGATCTCGGCCTCATCCAGAGCCATCTCATACGAGAAGCCCGATCTTGCGCTCAGAACTACCGCCGACTCGTCTTTCCATTTTAGGGATCCCACGTATTCGTACGGAAGCCCCCAGGAGGCACGTGGCAAGCCAGTTACAACATCCTCGCTCTTCAAAAGCGCCCCATCTTTGCTAAACACCGACAAATTAACGACCAGATCATCGGTCGTATAATGCACCTTCACCTGAGCGCGCTTTCTCTTCCGCGACATTTTTTGTAGCCAAATCACATCATCAGGCAATCCCGCCTCCGCGAACCTGCGGCATCCCTCTTGAACAAATCGCACAGGGTATCCGACGCTCTCCAGTATTTCCAACCCCGACAGCACCATGTCCAATATCGCCACTTTACGCTCGTGGTTAGGAAGAGGAAATACGCTGAATGGATTGAACGGCACCCAAACCTCAAGGATTTTATCGCAAAGAAGCGGGGCTCTGCACTCTTCGACACTTTGCTCGCAGCAGAAGATAATACGATAGGAACAGAACTTGAAGGGGTCGCTCAAGCGAATGACATTATCGAAAACACATTGGGCCATTTGCGCAAATCGCGAAGATCGAGCCCTGCTGTACTGAGCAATATCAATTCGTCGGGCATCGGCGAGGGAGCATCCCTCGCGCGCCGCAATACGTTTGACGTTTCTTTCGTCGACGCCCCCGTTCCAGTCTACCATCAAGTCATCCATGCGCGAGCGATAGGAGGCCGAAAAAGCCTGCGCCCGAGCATCGTCCCATAGACCTTCTGGAAACACTTTAGACCTATCAGAAAAAGCGATCTCCATCCCCAACATCCGAGACACGTCTCCGCAAAGACCTATGGCCTTCGGCAGCGGTTTTTCTAGATCGTACTTCGGATCGATGCGCCCAATAACCTTGAATCCCGCCTTGTTTCGACGGGTATAAGTACCCACCGTTATCCGCTCAACGGTGCCTTCGTACGAATCGTCTTTCTCGCAATAATCAAGTTTCCTGAAACGTCGAAATAGATCCGGCCGCCTGAAGTCTATTTCATCCATATGGGGACAGTGATCGAAAGCAAACGGCGTCACCCCAATATCGCACATGGGGAGAAACCCTTCCTCGGGCTCATGAAGCCGCAACACCACTGCGACACCGTAAACGCCCTCAGCCGGCTCCGTCACAATCACATCGCCGAGTTCGAAAAGGGAACTTTGCGCCATTTTCTGCATTGCCGCAGCTCCTCCCTAATCAGCAGGCAGCTCTTCAAACGACTTCACAGGCTACGGCCGCTGATTTGCCGGCGAAGGCGATGCCGTAGCGGATCGAGCCGGCCGCTTCCGCGGCGGCGTCGTAGGCGCGCTCGTCAATTTGCGCCAGCGCTTGGCGTGCCGCCAGTTCCAAATCGGTCGGCTGCTCGGCATGCTTCAGCTCAAAAGTGATCAGCGGGTTGCGAGCGGGATCCGCCGGAGTCAGCTGCACGTCGAAGCGTCCGCGCCCCGCTTCGCGATTCGAGACGGGGGCGCTATAGCCGGGCACGTTGAACAGAAGGCCCATCATGAGCATGTGATAGCTGTTCTCGGAAACAAGGTCGTGGAAGCTCGCGCAATTCAAAAGCACGCTTTCCAATTCCTCGGCGAAAGCAACGGCATCGCCCGACACGAGCGCTCTGTGCAGGTCGTCGAGCGCGTCGCGGCCGCCGGCAACCTGGGCGAAGCGACCGGTGATCTCAGAGGCATAGAGCTTGGCGACCTCGCGATTGGGTATGCGCAGAGGACGCAGGCGGTCGACATCGCCCGGCAGGGCCGTATCGTCAGTCGTGAGATACCCGGCAAGGTACAGCATCGACCATACCGCCTGCGGTGCCACCGCCAAGTCGGAGAACACGACGCGGGTATCCAGGGGCGCTCGCACGGCGCCGTCGGGCTCCGCAAGCGCGTAGAGACGCTTCAGCATCTTATCATCGGCGCCCGAAACAAGACCGCCCAGCACCGAGTTCGATGACGTGTTGCCCCAATAGACATCGGGCGCGCAACCGTTACCGAAGTAATTGAGAACGCTCCACGGATTATATACGTCGACGTCGCCGAAGCGGTAACCGTCGTACCACTCGCGCGCCTGAGACACACTGCTCGCGCTTCCCACATACTCGGCAAGCGCCTCTACTTCTGCTTGTGTGAACCCGAAGCGCTCATCGGAGGCGACGTTCAGAGGCGTATCGACTTGCAAGTTGTTCAGGTCGGAGAAGATCGACTCCTTGGATATGCGCTGCACGCCCGTCAGTACGGCGAAGGCCAGCGCATCGTTGCTCTTGAGGGCACCCGTAAGCCAGCGCTTGAGGAACGACACCACCTCATCGTAGCAGCCGCTCTCATGGGCAGCCATTACGGGCGCATCGTACTCGTCGATGAGCACGACCACCGACTGCCCATAGTGTTGCTGCAAAAGTATCGTCAGCCTTAGTAGCGAGCGTCCCAGCTGACCTATCTCGGCACGACCTGAGGCAAGTTGGCCGAATGCGTCCTTGTCGAACTCGCTCAGTCGATCGCTCTCTAGGAGATAGTCGTGTCGGTTACACTCCTCAGCCACCGCATCGGAGAACCAGCTGATGAAATCAGGATAACTCACGCTCTTCAAGTTGTTGAGCGTGAACCGCACAACCGGATAAGCGCCCTGATGGGCCCGGTAGTGCCCATCGCGGGCGTCCCATATGGCCAGCCCCTCGAACAGATCGGCATAGCTCTTTCCCTCATCGACCCCGACGGGGATCTCGAAGAAGCGCTGCAGCATGGAGAGATTGAGCGACTTGCCGAACCGACGCGGCCGGCAGAACAGCGTAACCGCCGGACCCTTGTCGAGCACGTCGGCGATGAGCATCGTCTTGTCGATGAACACCGAGGTCTCGGCCACGCTGGCGAAGCGATCGTTGCCGATGGGCAGTATCTTGTTGCCCGCCCGGTCGGACAGGCGCACGTCGCCTTTCCGGAACACGCCGTCTTCGAACACGCCCGCCGCCTCAGCCATCGCCGCGCCTCCTTTCCCGCATCGTCTTTCGCGCCATTATACGCCATCATGATCGGCTCCAGCGCAGTGCTACGCCCTAAAGCTGAACCTCACCGTAGTCGAGGCTGTGCTCTTCGCGCATGACGTTAAGCCACGCATCCGGGGACACCGCCGGAACCGTTGATCGCGCGAATCCCTTGGCGTCGCGAGTGATGAGATAGTCGGCCCCCACCCTCTCGGCGGCAAGGGCAATCAGGCAATCCTCGAGGTCGTCCCAGCCGAGACGCGCCGCTCTCTCAAGGGAGGCGCCCGTAAGATCTACCGGCTCAATCACCGTGAGAGCTTTCAGAATCGCCGCCTGCAGCCGCGCCGAATCAACATAGCGGCTCAGGACGTAGAAGGCATCGACGACAGACTGGGAAGGAACCCACAGCCGAGCATCACCAAAGAACCCGGCGATGACTACTTTCTGAGCTGAGAGGAAAAACGGCTCCTTGCGGCCCAGGTAGTCGATGAGCACATTGGTATCAAGCAAGAGATTCATAGCGCCCTCGCTTTCCATCCCTCACAAGAGCGCGATAATCGCCATCGGGCGCCTCTCCCCTCCAATCGACATCGAGTGTCGAAGCGGCCAGAAAGGCATCTAACTCCTCCCGGCTCGGCCGAGAAGAAGGAGCAGTCGTCGGCAGCTCCCGTCTCTCAAGAAGATAGTCGAAAGCACTGTTGATAAGATCGGACGTGTTCGCCCCCAGAGAAGCCAGCACGCCCTTCGAGGCATCTTTCTTCGCCTGCGGAACCCGCGCACTCACAAGAACACTTTCTGCCATAACAACCTCCCATCGAATATGTTATACGTATAACATATTCGATGGGAGACGGTCAAGGGCAGAGGGGATCTAATCGCAAGCTCCCTAAGGCCCAGCATCTAGCGCTCGCGGTCGATGAGGTCGATGAGCTCCTGGCGGGAGTGGACGTCGGTCTTCACGTAAATGTGGCGAATATGGGACTTCGCCGTGTTGAAGGAGATAGTGAGGTTCTGGGCGATGTAGTCGATGGAGCGGCCGCGCACGAGAAGATCGAACACGTCGCGCTCCCGGGGCGAGAGCCCGTAGTGCTCGGCCACCGCATCGCAGCGCATGCGATAAGGGCCGGAACGCCGCTCCCCCGCCGCAGCACCTCCCGGACTGCCGTCGGCAAGGGAGGCACCAGCTCCGCCCATCTCGCCGACTTCGCCCATCTCGCTGGCCCCGCTACGGCCGGTTCCGCCATCCCAGGCACCCTCGCCGTCAGCCGCGCTCCTGCGATCCTCGGCACCTCGCCGGTCGGCGAACGCCGCCTCCCCTGCCGATCCTGCGCCTTGCGCCGGTACCTCCGCGGCATCGCCGCGGATTCGCTCCTCCGGACGCAGCGCGTCGCCGATCAGGCGATCATTCAGCACCAACATGGAGACCACCAAAAGCGCAAAGACCATGGCCACCGAGATAACCTCCAAGGACAAGCTGCCATCGCCCTGGCTGCGCACGATTTCCAAGCCCGCCAGCCACCCGAAGGTCGTCCCCAAAGCCGAGGCCCCGCGGCCCAAGCCGAACACGAGTATCGGGGAAAGCCGCGACGAGTAGGCCACATAGGCCAGCAGACACCAGATCACCAGCACGAAGCAGTTGTAGGCCACCGTAATGAACTGGCTGCCGAAACCCGTTCCGCCCAGGAGGGGTGTCACGAGAATGCCGGCCGCCACGGCAATGATGATGGGATAGTACAGGCGGCTCACATCGAACTGGCGGCGCAGCAGCCCCACCACCACGAACAGCACCCCGGCCACTACCGCAGTGCTGAAGATGATGAGCGCGCCGTCGGCGTTCAGCGAGCTGATGGAGGAATGGGGCACGGAAAACCCGCGCGAGACGCCCACCACGACGGAGAAGACCGCCACGGCCACGAGCAGCCTCACGAAGAACCTCCGCAGGGGAACCGGACCCTCGGGGCGTCCGCCCTCGCCCTCATCCGACCATTCGGGATTGGTCAGCGTAGAGACCACGGCCAGAACGGGAAGAAGGGCCGTGAACACCATGCCCACCGGATCGGGCAGCCCCACGGCCATGAAGTAGATCATGGCGGCGAACACGAAGGACGCCGCCGTGTACATAGCGGCCTCGCGCGCCGGCGCCTTCGAGTAGACGACGCCGAACCTCAGCACGATGACCGACGTGCCCGCCCCGGTCAGCGCGGCGCTCACGATAAGGTAGAGGTTCGCATCGGCGCCCAGGCTAGACGATGCGTAGGTGCCCACCGTGGCCGCGCCCACCACCACCGCCACCGCAATGAGGAGCAGGTTGCTGCCCACGAGCCGCCGCGTGAGAGGGCGCACGAGCGAGAGCAGGACGAGGGCGACGCCCAGGGCAAGCGTCGAGACCAGATAGGTGAGGGAAATGGTGTCAGGGGGCAAGTCGGAGGCGGCGGAGGGGAACACGAGCACGTTGCTGTTGTACGACACCCAGATCCACGCGTAGTAAAAGCCGAAGCCCACCAGCTTAAGGGCGGGCCACTGCTCCTCTATGGTCATGCCGAGGCGGGTCGGCGCCAACTCGCTGTTGGACGCGAACGCCTCCTGATTATCACCGAACCGCTTGAGCATGCGCTTCCCCCATAATCGGCGGCCCGCCGTCCCCAAGGCCGCACTGTCAACTGAAGAACGGGCGTCGCCGTCCCATTCGTTCCACGGCTCATATTGTATACCCTCGGCTATTGGCACAACATTCCCCCTGTTCGAATTCTCACGGCGGCTGAATCGGCTCCCTCCGCCCCTCTCCTAGCCCTCAGCGCCCACGGCATCCTCATCGGCCTCTTGCGCCGCCGAGGCGACGGGCAGCCCGGCCTTCTCCGTGCGTGCCAAGAGCGGGAAGCTGATGGCATGGGCCGGGCAGGCGTCCCTGCACTCGCCGCACTTGGTGCACTCCGCCAGGGAAACCGACGCTTCGGGATGATGCAGGTCAATCCCCTCGGGGCACACGTCGGCGCACCGCGAGCAGCTGGCGCCCGAGCAATGCAGGCAGGACTCGGCGGCCACCGTCGGACGGAACGTGCGGTTCAACCGCGCCATGAGGCCCAGCAGGGCGCCCAGGGGGCAGAAGCGGTGGCACCATTTTCGCAAGAGCACGATCTCCGCCACGAGGATGACGGGGAACACCACGAGCGACAGCGTCGCCTCGCTGAACTGGAGCAGGCGCCAAAGGGCGATGAAGGTGGCCACGGAAAGGCCCACGGGGCAGATGAGGCAGAACACCGGGAACCCGAAGGCGGCCGTGGTGAGCACCGTGGCCCCGAGCACCCAGTTGCGCGAGTCGTTGGCCCCGTCGCGCTCGGCCGGCGTCGGCTTGTCGGCCTTCCGCTCCTTGATGCCGAAGACCCGGCGCAGCAAGGGCACGGGACAGCCCCAAGCGCAGAAGGCACGACCCGCCAGGGCCACGAGAACCGCAACGATGACCAGGCCGATCAGCAGCGGCGGCACGATGGTGCGCGAGGCGATGGCAGCCTCAACGGCCCCCAACGGGCAGATGGCGGCGATGTCGCCAATGCCCCAGGCCGACGGCGTTCCCGTGCCCGTATGCACGGCGAGTCCCACGCCGACCAGGCCCAAAAGGCCGACGGCGGCTATAGTGCGCTTCGTCTTCAACTTCATGGGCCTACACCCCCATCTCGCTGCCGTCTTCCACCACCGTGCGCCCGAGCTGGCCGGCTGCCTCGGGAGGCACCACCACGATGCCCCGCCGCGTACCGCCGGCAAAGGTCCCGTACACGAGCGCCGTGCACTCGAACTCGCACTGGCCGCAGCCGTTGCACGCGTCGCCGTCCACCACCGGATGGCCGTCGACGAAGGCCAGCGCGTCGAAGGCGCAGGAGTCCTCGCAGACCGTGCAGCCCTGGAAATAGGACAGGCAGCGGTCCTTCTGCACCACCGCCACGCCCAGCTTCTCGGCCGTCTCGTCGAAGGATCTCAGCGCGCCGGTGGGGCACACCTCGATGCACTTGCCGCAAAAATCGCAGTAGCCCTTGTGGAAGTCGAGCACCGGCGTGCGCGCCCGCAGAAAGCCGTCGCCCACCGAGGCCACGGCCACTGCTCCCGTGGGGCAAGCGCTGCGGCAGCGATCGCACTTGAGGCAGGCGGCCGCAAGGGCGCGCTCGTCCTGGCCGCCCGGCGGACGCAACAGCTCGCCCTCCCCCGCAAAGGCCACGCCGGCCCCGCCCACGCCCGCGCCCACGGCGCAGACCGCTGCCAGGCCGACGAAGCTGCGGCGCGTCATGGCGGTCATGACGCCACCGCGCCTTCCGCGGCGGATGGAGTGCCCTCGCAGGCGCCATCCCAGGCCGGGCGAATCTCATCCACTGCGGCACCGAGGGAGAGCGCCGCGGCGACCTCGTCGAAGAAGGCCGCCTCCGACTCCACGTACCCGCGCGTCATCTGGGCGACGCCGCGGTAGAAATCGGTCTCGGCGAACTCGTCCACGGCCTCGCACAGAGCCGGCAGCCAGTTCTGCTGATGGTGCACGAAGAAGCTGCGGGCCAGCGACACCGCGTCCGCCAGCGACACCGCGTCATCCCCGTCAAGGGCCTCGTTCGCGCGGTCCGCGAGGACTGCGGCGAACTGCAGCTCGAAGCCGAGATGGTCTTCGGGGGTCGTGTTGTCGGCAGGCAGATCGAGGCCGCCCCGCCGGTAGTAGGTCACCGCGCCGTCGCGGGCATCCTGCATGAGGATGCGCTCCTCGCTCGTGAACACCGACTCGTAGGGCGGCGCCAGAATGCGGTCGTAGCTGCCGGCGCCGAGGAACACGCGCGCGTAGTCGACGGCCAGCTCCTGGCGGGTGCCGCCGTGGCGATGGCGAAGATACTCCTTGATGGCGCGCAGCCCCTCGTCGATGGCCGTGCCATCGCCGGCAATCTCGATATGGGCGAATGCCTCGATCTGCTCGTCGGTGAGCTCGTACAGGTACAAGCTGGCAAGGAATCGGCAGAAGGCGGCGCGCGTCTCATTGGCCTCGCGCATTTCCTGGATGGCAGCCTCGTCGAGGGCGATGCGGTTGGTCTGGTCCATAGGGCAACTCCTTGGGAAGGGCCGCCCGGCCGGGAGGGGAAGACCGGGCGGCGGGAACAGTGAGGCTAGATGCTCACACCGAACAGCGACATCAGCGCGATGGACGCGGTCCACATGAGCACGCGGTAGGCGACCGCCCCGATGAACGCGCCGACGACGGCCACGATGGCCAAAGACAGCGCGCCCTCGGTCTTCTTCATGCCGGCCACGCCGCAGGCCGCGGGCACAACGCCGCCGCAGACAACGACGCCGACCCAGAACAAGATCGCGGAGTCCCCGCCCACGATGCCGGCCAGAAGGCCGTAGGCCAGGGAGGTCACCAACGCCGCGGCCGCGCCGACGAGCGTCTCGGTGGCCGCGAAGGACAGGGCAGCGCCCTCTTCCCTACGGGCGGCGCACAGGAGGTACCACAGGGCCGTGCCCGCAGCGAGCGCCGTGCCCAGGTAGCCCAAGGGCAGCGCAACAGTGTTCCAGGCCAGCTGCGAGGACATCATGTAGGAGGAACCGCACGCATAACTGAAGACGGCGGCCATGGCCACGGCGACGACACCGAGGCCCTTGAGCACCCCTTCGGAGGCGCCGCGCCGATACAGCACGAGGAACGCGACGGCAACCACGACGTCGATGCCGAGGAGCACGGCCTCCAGGAAAATGCCCGGAGCCGGGTGCGCCAGCACGGCCATGATGCGATCGACGTGGGACAGATGGGTCGCCGAGGCGATGCCGCCCACGATGATGAGGACGATGCCCGTGACGACCGCCGGCACAACCGTTTTCTTGGCCAGGCCCTTAAAGGCGTCGAGGCCGGCGCAGGCGACAAGCCACGCCCCCGCCCCCGACAGGGCGGTGAACAGAACGAGGGACCATTGAATTTCCATGGGTGCTCCTTACTCGGCCACCGGGTAGGCAGCCGTATGCGGATGATCGGCCGGCGCGATGCGATCCTGCCATTGGCCGATCATGCTCGTCATGATGTAACGGGTCGCAGGGTGGTTGCCCACGTCCTGCAGGGTGTGGATGTCGCCTTCGGAATACTTGGCCAGCTCCTTGGAGGCGTCGGAGTCAGGGTCGTCCAAATCGCCATAGAAGCGGGCGCCGGCCGCGCAGCTCTTCACGCAGGCAGGCAGCTTGTCCTGGGAGGTGAGATGCCCGCACAGCGTGCACTTCTCGGCGCACTTCTCAGCCGCGTTCCACGAGCGCACGCCGTAGGGGCAGGCCATCATGCAGTACTTGCAGCCGATGCACTTCTCCTTGTCCACCAACACGACGTTGTTCCCGTCGCGGTAGCTGGCGCCCGTGGGGCACACCGACACGCACGGGGCGTTCTCGCACTGCTGGCACATGGTCGGCAGCGCGTAGCGGGTCATGTCGGGATACTCCCCCACCGGGCCCACGGTGAACACCTTCGACCAGCGCTCGCCCAAGGCGACGCCATTCTCCATCTTGCATGCCACCTCGCACCCGAAGCATCCGGTGCAGCGGTCCAGGTTCACAACAATGCAATTACGCGCCATAGTCAAACACATCCTCGGTCTTGTCGCTGGGAGCGGGCATCCAGGGCTGGAACTGCTCGGGTTCGATCCACACGCTCTTCAGGATCTCGTCGTCGCTCGGACTTACCTTCACCTGGAAGCCGCGCAGGGTGTAGGTGCCGTACTCGGGGTTGTAGGGCGGGTCGTTCTTGGTGAGCACGTTGATGTTCATCACCTTGTAGGCCTGGGCCGGGTCGTCGGAATCCAGCAGCTCGGGAGCCCAGAAGCGCTCCTGGTACACGACGCCCTTGGCGATGGCGGTGGTGACGCGGGCCTTGCCGTGGGTCTTGCCGCGGCGGCTCTCGATGTTCACCCACTGGCCGTCGGCGATGCCGTACTTCTCGGCGTCCTCGGGGTGGATCCACATCTCCGGCACCGGGTAGATCTCGCGCAGATAGGGAATGTTGCGCAGGGTGCCGTGGTGGTACATGGGCAGTCGGCCCTCGGTGAGCACGAGCGGGTACTCGGTGTCGGTCAGGGGCGACTCGGCCGGCTCCACGTAGTAGCACAGAGGCTCGTAGTCGGCGCTGGCCGGCGGCAGCACGAGCGGCGCCTCCTCGGCGCACTGGGACCACGGGGCACCGGTGCGGCCCAAGATGATGTTGGACTCGCAGTACACTTCCAGCTTCTTCGACGGCGTGCCGAAGCCCTTGGGCTTGCCGGGATTCTCCTCGTCGTCGGCGAGGTAGGTCTGGTAGGTGCGGTACTCCTCGGGCGTGGCCCACTCGATGACGCCCTTCTCGCAGGCCTCGTCCCAGGTCATATCCAGCTTGTTCAGATGCTGCAGCTGCTTTTCGTACTCGTTCTTGTAGAACGGCGTGGTCATGCAGGCCACCTCGTCGAAGGCCTTGGGGCAGTGGGTGTTGCCGAGCTCCGCGCACTTCTGCACGATCTGGGTCCAGATGATGCCCTCTTCCACGGTCTCGAACAAGTGCGTGACCGCCTGGCGCATGACGATGGTGTTCAGCTGCGGAATGGTGAGGTTCGTCTCCAGCCACTCGGTGGTGGGCAGAAGCAGGTCGGCGCAGAGCACCGAGAACGCCGTCGGGTACATGAAGCACTGCACGATGTAGTCGAGGTTCGGCACGATCTCATCGAGGCAGGAGGAGTTGCCGAGCACCACGTGCTTGTTGCCGGAGCGCTCGATCCACATGTGGATCTGGTAGGGGTCGCCGTCCTTCATGGCCTTGAACACCGAGGGGATGTGCGCCATGTCCCAGCACAAGATGCCCTTGTGCTCGATGGTGCCGCAGCGCTTCATGACCTTCTCCTTGGAGAGCAGGCGGGGCGTGTTGCCCAGCTGGTCCTTGCAGGGGGCCGGCGCGAACTTCTGCAGCATGGTGCCGGGCTTCTCCACATTGCCCATGAGGAACTCGAGGTTCAGCGCGCCCAGGGCGCACTGCTGGGACTGCACGTACTGGTCGATGCACACGCCCTGCATGATGCCGGACTGGCCGTTCGGGTCGGTGTAGATCTCGAGCGCCCGCTCGATTTGCTCGGGATCGAGCCAGCAGACTTCGGCGCCCTTCTCAAGCGTCCACTCCTCGCAGGACTCCTTCAGGAGCTGGCCACCTGTGGCGCACTGCATGCCGTTGACCTCGTAGGTGCCGAACAGCGCCGGGGAGAGCCCCTCGTTCATGGGGAACTCCACGACCACCGGGGCGTTCTTCTCGGGATCCCACACCACGTAGTCGGCATCGGTGCCGGGCAGGCCCGCCTCGGTCGCCTTCAACGTGAGGCGCGTCTCGGGGTTGATGAGGTAGGGCATGTTCGTCCAGGTGCGACAGAAGTCCGCGTCGTACTTCTCATTCTCGAGGATCCAGCGGGTCCAGGTGAGAAGCAGGGCCGCATCGGTCCCGGGGCGAATGGGCAGCCACACCTCGGCCTTGGCGGCGTCCAGGGTGTAGCGGGGGTCGATAACCACGGTGCGCAGGCCCTCCGGGCGGTTGCGCAGCTCGGCCAGAGCGCGGCCGCCGGTAGCCACCGAGGAGTTGGACGGATCGGTACCCCAGAGCACGAGCGAGGTCACCGGACTGTCAGTGTAATAGTAGTCCCAGCCGTTAGAGTCGGAGAACGACAGGTTGTTGGGCTTGCCGGCACCGTAGGCCAGAAGCGAGGCGCCCATGCGGGGCAGGTAGCACTGCGAGCAGCCCGGCTCCCACACGTTGGGAGTGTTGATGGCCTCGCCAAAGCGCTTCACATTCGAGAAATGCGGGTTTCCGCCGCCACCCGTGGAGACGGAGATGGCCTCGGAGCCATACTTGTCGGATATCTCGTTGATCTTGGTCGCGACCTCGGTGAGCGCCTCTTCCCACGAGATGCGCTCCCACTGGTTGGTTCCGCGCTCGCCCACGCGACGCATGGGGTACTTGTTGCGGTTCGGATGATAGAGCGCCTGAATACCGGCGAGGCCCTTGGCGCACACGCCGCCTTGGGACATGGGGCTTTCCGGATTGCCCTCGATCTTCACGACGCGACCGTCCCGCACATGGGCCAGCACGGCACAGTTGGCAATGCAGGCGCGGCAGGACGTCTTGATGATCTTCACATCGGACGCCTCGTCAGCATGGGCCGGATCAACCGCCGTGAGGCTGTCGGCCGCGCTGATGCCCAGCGCTCCCGCCGCTCCCATGGCCGCCGTGGATTTCAGGAATCCGCGACGCGTCATAGTGGCTCGACTCATAAGCCTTCTCCTTCTTCCTCTTGGTTGGTTTGTATGTCTCTGGAACAGATGGCGACCTGAACGCTAGGCCAGCAGTGCGCGCATGCGCCGGCCCGCTTCCGTGGTTCGCCATGTGCCGTCCCACGAGATACCGTCTACGGTCTCCAGCTTGGAGATGAAATAGCCGGGGTAGATCTGCTTGGGGAAGCTGAGAGCCGCATGTCCGGCCAGGGCCTCCTCTATGTCGGCTTTGGAAGCTCCCGTCTCGCAGAGAGCCAGCACGCGGTCGTAGGCATCGCCGTAGCCGTCGGGCTCGGCGGCCAGAAGCTCGCTGAAACGCTTCGCGGGCTCGAGCTCATCCAATACCGCGCGACCGATCTCGGTGGTGCGCAGCAGGTAGTCCACGGGCTGGTCGGGAAGATCGGAGCAGGGGTCGTCAAGAGGATCGCGAGCACCGACATCCTCGCCCCCGTCTGCAGCGTCCACCACCTCGGGAGCCTTGGCGCCGTCCGAGAGCGAGCCATTGGCATCGACGTCCGACTCTTCGGGCACCTCAATGGCCTCCACCGCCCCGCACTTCAGCAGCATGGCATAAAGCGCATGGGGCGTCTGCGTAGTGAGCGCCATAGCTCGAGATCCCGCAAGTGCCTCCTCCGCCTCGCGAAAAGGTCTTTCCTCCAGCGTTTCGCGCAAGCAGCCGAGCAGCGCCAGGGTATTCGCACGATTGGCCAAGAGGGCCTTGCGCACCGCTTCGTAGTTCTCCATGTATCTCTCCTCGCTCTCTTCGGCGATAAGAGCACTCTACCGAGAAGGAGAGCGGGGCCGAAACGCCCGCAATTGATGAAAAACCCGACAATCGTTGGTGAAAAAGCCGTAAAAAGGGCCATCACCCATGGTTGGTGATGGCCCGATGAAGCACCCGTTCAGACTGAAAATTGCGGGTGAGATTGCCGCGCTCCCCTACTTCTCCAGCAGATCGATGGCCTCTACCAGGGAGCGCATGATGTTGCGGCGGGACAAGGAGCCGACGAGCTTGCCGTTTTGCACCACGGGCACCTTCTTGATGCGCTTGGCGGCGAACAGGGCGCACACCTCGTCCACCGGCGTCGTGGCCTCCACGGAGATCACGCGCTTGGTAGCCACGGCCATGACATTGAGGTCCATGAGCTCGCGCAGGCGCGTGGCGGCGTCCTCGTCGTCGATGTAGCGGTAGCCGTTCAGCAGCGTGGAATCGACGAGCGCGATCTCGGTCTTGCCGAGGTAGCTCGCCACGTCGCCGTCGGACACGAAGCCCACCAAGTCGCCAGTGCCGTTCACCACGGGAAGCCCGCTCGTCTGGTTGGCGTTCATAAGGCGGATGACCTCGGCCATGGTGGCGGTGTCGGCCGCGCACACCGGCTCGCGGTTCATCACGTCGGCTGCCGTGTAGGTGTGCTCAGCATCCCATGACTCACCCAGGGTGCCGTCCACGGTCACGCCGTCGAAACCGGCCGCGTAGTCCACGGGCTCCGCACCGCGCTCGGCCGCCGTCACGGCCGCAGCGCCGGGCATCTTCGCCTTGTCGCGCACAAAGAACAGAATGACGAGCGCCGCTACGCCCATCAAAATGAAGGTGGTCATGAAGGCCATGTGATCGCCGAGATAGGCCTGCTCGAGCGGGGCGGCGTCGGGAGCCACGGAAGGCGCCAGCGCCGAGATGGACACCAGCACCGCCGTGCCAAGGGAGGCCGCCACCTGGTTCAACGTATTTGACACACCCTGAGCGTGCTGGATGACGCTGTTGTCGAGCGAGTTCACGCCCCAGGTGTTCAGCGGCGTCATAGTGAACTGCAGGCCCACCACGAGCACCGTATAGGTGATCGTCAGGTTGATGAAGCTGCTGTCGATGCCCAGCCGCGCCAAGCCCGACGCCCCCAGCACCGCCACGATAACGCCAGGAATCACCACGCGGCGCACGCCGAAACGGTCGAACAGACGCCCTGACACAAGACCCATGAACGCGCCGATAAGCGCGCCCGGCAGCATGGCCACGCCCGACATAGTTGCGGAGAATCCAAGCACGCCCTGAATGTAGAGCGGCGTGATGACGCCCGTGCCCATAAGCGCCGCCTGCACGATGACGATAATGACGACCGCTGTGGCGTACTTGCGCGTACGCAGAATGCCCACCTGCAGCATAGGCTCGGGCAATGTCAGCTGGCGCCGCACGTACAGGGCGCACAGCACCAACCCCGCCGCGATGAGCCCCGCAGTGACCGCCATGTTATCGGAGGAGGCGAAGGTAGACAGCCCATACAGCACGCAGACGAGCCCTACCGTGGACAGAACCACCGAAAGCTTGTCAAAGGGGGCGCGCGCGAAGTTGCCGTAGTTTCTCAGCACCACCACAGCCAGCACGATCACCACTACCGACAGCACGGTCACGATAGCGAACAGCGCCCGCCAGCCCACCGAATCCACCAAAAGGCCCGCCACCGAAGGGCCCACGGCCGGAGCAAAGCCAATGATGAGCCCGATGACGCCCATGGCCGTGCCGCGCTTCTCGCGGGGGAACACGAGCAGGATCACCGTGAACACCATGGGCATGGACATGCCGGTGCAGGCGGCCTGCAGCACGCGACCGAGCAGCAGCACCCAGAAGTTCGGCGCCACAGCTGCCGCCAAGCTGCCCGCCGTGAACAGCGCGAAAGCCGAGATGAACAGCTGGCGCGTGGAGAAGCGCCCGATAAGATAAGCCGAAAGCGGAATGACGACCGCTTCCACCAGCGAATAGCCGCTCGTCAGCCACTGCACCGTGGTGGCGTCCACTTGCAAGTCGCCCATGATGGCCGGCAGTGCCGGCGACAACAACGTCTGGTTCAGCACGGCCAAAAGCACGCCCACCAGAAGCACGCCCACCATCACCAGTTCTTTTCTTCCAACACCCAATGCCATGCCGCATCTACCTCGCTCTCGCATCTCGTCCGTGAAAAAGTGAATGTTCTGATGCTATGGGTTCAGCGAAAAAAGAAAAGAGGCCACTCGGTAAGCGGCGAGGAGGCTCCTGCCATCTTTGCAATACTGCAAAGATGGCTAATCCCCCAATTCGCGCAGCATATCGAGAAGCTCTTGGCGGCGATGAATGTCCAATTTGGTGTAAATATGCTTAGCGTGAGTACGCACAGTATTCTCGCTGATAACAAGCCGCTCGGCGATGGCCGCCATGGAGTTGCCGCGGGCGATGAGCTCCATCACCTCTGTCTCGCGCATGGAAAGACCGTGGCGTTCCTGCAGTACCAGGCACTGCTTGGAAAGCCGGTCGCGAATGGCACCGGCGTCCTCCGAAGCCGAAGGCCGACGTCGACGACGTTTGGCTGGCGTGGCCGGTTTATCGTCGGCGGTAGATCTTACGCGGGAATCGCCATCCTCCAAAGACTCCGCTGACGCTCTGCCCAGTTCCGCTCCTAAGCCGCAGTTCGCCTTTCGAGTATCCTCGCCAAAGACCGAGCCGCTTCCTCTCCCCACTGACACGGCGGGCACGGCGGCAAGAGAATAGAACTCGATGGGGTCGGCGGTTACGGTGCCTTTCGACACCATCGGCCTGAAAAGGGTTCCCGTAGAGACCAGGAGCGTGATCCCCAGTCCGCAGCTAGAGATAAGCGCCACGAAATACAACCACTGGGAGCCCGCGGGCACCGTCAATTCGCTCGCCCAGCCAAAAAGGAAGCCGACGCTTTGCAAAATATAGACGATAGCCCCAAAGAACCCGTAGATGAACACAGGATTGATACCACGATCGCGGGAGACCTGGGCGCACTGCATCATCATGAGCATCTGCACAAGGGAAAAGACCATGTAGGCGACCGCCGCGAAGGCGTTCAGATACACCAAGCCACAAAACGGCATGAGAAGAAATCCCAGCGTGAGCAGCGGATATACCACGCGGAACACAGAGATGAGGCCGAAGCGAAAGCTCATGCGGTGCCACAGGACTAAAAGCACCGCAGCCGCAATAAACGAACCAAGCATGGACGCGCTGTTGACAAGCGAGCTAATTTCCTCATGTAGCAGAGCGATTCCGCGAATGACGCCGGCTACCAGAGCAAGCGATCCCACGCATAAAGCACTGCGCCAATAGTCGGCCACCACTTGACGGTAGACGCGCGGGTGCTGACGCGGGACGTCCTCGAACATGGGCTGCTCGAAGTTCATCTCGCGCACCGAAAGTGCCACGCACAGACCGCACAGAGGCACGAAGATCAGGGGGACGAGAAAAGCCGTTAGCGCAATGGGCACTAAATACAGGGCAAGGTAGATGAAGGGAGCGATAGCCGTGCCCACAATAAGGCGGAAATTGCCGGTTCTCGCATCGAGGGAAGCAAAATACCGCTGCCAGAGCATGAACATGCCGGCGCACCCGATTCCGAGAAGCACCCCGCCAGCTCCCACAAATGCAATGGCAGCCGATGCCACGTACATGGCTGTAATCAGACAGGCCGACCCAAGGAATAGCAGGACAGCGGAAAGCGAGACGAGCATGCGCCGAGCACCGTAGGGAAAGAAATACGATCCCAGCATACTCGCCAGGAAGGCGCCGCCAAAAGCCACAGCCTGAGTCAAAAAGAACGTGAGAGTCACTTCCACCGTCTGAAACTCAAGGGGAAGAAACGGGAAGATGCCGCCCCATACCGAGGTGGCATTCACCGTGAGGAAACAAGCATAGCCCCAACTTGACGCATGGCCGATTGCGCTGGCACTCTCGGTCGCCATAGCTTGACCTCCTCTCTTATCTCGGTGGCACGCATGGTAGCATAGGAGGATGCGCCTGTTAGGCAAATGACCGCACTTCGGTATCACCCGAAAACGCGCGAACTGGGGTTTTGTCCTTAAATCACACTTGTCGTGTGATTCGGCACTTCCCCTTTTCCGGTACTTTTGAAAGCGGCGAGAAGGCAATTCAACTAGAGGAGGGACTATGACTGAAACCCAATCCACCCTGTCGCGCCGCACCTTCGTCAAAGGCTCGCTCGCGGGCCTGGCTGCCACGGGAGCCGCGGGTACCGCACTCTTCGGATGCGCACCCCAATCTGGCACCGGAGCCGGGGAGGAGCCCATGGCCGCCACCGGAGAGGAGACTGCGCCCGACGAGATCCACTGGAGTCAGTGCAACGTCAACTGCGGCGGCAACTGCGTCTTCCAGTGGCACTCCCGCGATGGCAAAGTGCTCTACATGGAGACCGATAACACAGGAGATACCGACTTGCAGGCCCGCGCCTGTCTACGCGGCCGCTCCATGCGACGCTGGCTCAACAGCCCCGACCGTCTGCTGTACCCCATGAAGCGTGCGGGCAAACGCGGCGAAGGAAAGTTCGAGCAGATTACCTGGGACGAGGCTATCGACACCATCGCCAGCGAGCTGAAACGCGTCATCGACACCTATGGCAATGAGGCCATCTACGTCAACTATGCCACAGGCATGTACTCGAAAACAGGCAACCCCACCGCCCGATTGCTCAACCTGCTCGGCGGCTACCTAAACCGTTCCTATGACTATTCGGCCCACATGATCGAGGCCGTCGCGCCCTACATGTACGGTACGTCGCTCGACGGCTCTTCTCTGACTGAGGCAACCGAGCATTCTGATCTCATCGTCATGTTCGGCAACAGCCCCGCCGAAACTCGCATGGGCGGTGCCAATGCCTCATGGGATTTCGCCCGCCTTCGCGAAGCCATTCAGAACCGCGGCGGCAAAATTATCTCTATCGACCCGCGCATGAACGAGACGGTCTCCGGCCACCCTGACGAATGGCTTCCCATTCGCCCTGGTACCGACGCGGCCCTCTGCGCGGCCATCGCTCATGAATGGATCGTCGAAGGCAAAGTGGACAAGGAATCCCTCGATACTTACTGCCTCGGCTACGACGAGGACACCATGCCCGAATCCGCCAAAGGTCAGAACAAATCCTACAAGGATTACATTATGGGCACTGGCTGGGACATGGTGGAGAAGACGCCCGAGTGGGCCGCCCCCATCACTCAGATTCCTGCCTCCAGCATCCGCGAACTAGCCAACACCATCGCTGCTGCTAAGGCACCCTTCATCACCCAGGGATGGGGCCCCCAGCGCCACACAAATGGCGAGGACGCCTGCCGCTCTATTTACATGCTGCCGCTCCTCCTAGGCAAGTGGGGACTTCCGGGCACCAACAACGGGGAGCGTGAATCCATGGCGCTCACAAGTCTCGTTCCCGGCTTGCCAGCAGGCGAAAACCCCATCACGCTTTCCATTCCCGCTTATCAGTGGGTTAACGCCGTGGATCACGGCCATACCATGACCGCCACAAATTCCGGTCTTGTCGGAGGCGATGAACTTGGTACCGATATCAAGTTCATCTGGAACTACGCCGGCAACTGTCTGACCAACCAGCATGGCGATATCAACATGACCCATGAGATTCTCGTCGACGAATCGAAATGCGAGTTCATCCTCGTCTGGGACACGGTCATGACCGACTCGGCGAAATACGCTGACATTCTGCTGCCCGATGCCATGCGCTCAGAACAAATGAACCTGCAGACCCAGGGATACACCGAATGGTACTCGGGCGTAGTTCTGGGTACTCCCGCTCAAGAAGCACCCGGCGAGTGTCGCTCGAGCTATGACGTCATGGCCGACATTGCCGATAAGTTCGGCGTGCGTGATGCGTTCACCGAAGGCCGCACTCATGACGAATGGGTAAAGTTCCTCTATGAGCAGGGGGCCGAAGAAGATGGCTCCATGCCGACCTGGGAGGAAATGCTCGAGCAGGGCGTATATAAGCGACCCGTTGAACCCTACATCGCCTTCGAGGCGTTCCGCAACGATCCCTCCGCCAACCCACTGGGCACCCCCTCCGGAAAAATCGAGATCTTCTCCGAAGCGCTGGACGAGATGTCACGTACCTGGGATCTTGAAGAGGGCGAGGTAATTTACCCCATCCCCGTCTTCCAAGCAGGATTTCACGGATACGGTTCCGTCACCGAGGAATTCCCCCTCTACTGCTGCGGTTTCCATCACAAGAGCCGCACCCATTCATCGTTCGGCTTCATCCCCGAGCTTGAAGCCGTGGCCCGTCAGCAGCTGTGGGTAAACCCCGCTGATGCCGAGAGCCGCTCAATTGAAGACGGCGACCTGATTGCCGTGACAAGTCCGGTTGGCGAGATTCGCATCGAGGCGAAGGTGACGCCCCGCGTCATCCCCGGAACTGTAATGATTCCGCAGGGCGCCTGGCACAAGGCCAACATGAATGGCGACAAGGTGGACGAGGGCGGCTGCGTGAACACGCTCACGCAGTACAAACCAACGCCGATGGCCAAGGGCAACGGCACTCACTCCATGATCGTCCAGATTGCGAAGGCCTAAGGGAGGTACGAAGATGACTCAGTACGGATTCTATTTCGACAGCACCCGCTGCACCGGCTGCCGCACCTGCGAGATGGCCTGCAAAGACTACAACGACCTGCCCGCCAACTACGCTTTCCGCCGCGTGTTCGACTACGAGGGTGGCGATTGGAAAGACAACGGTGACGGTACCTTTGAGCCGACGAGCTGGGCCTACCACGTGTCCATGGCCTGCAACCACTGTGCAATGCCGGCCTGCGTGGCCAATTGCCCCCAAGGCGCCTTGGAAAAGGATGCCGATACCGGGCTCGTGTCCCGCGACGAGGAGAAGTGCATTGGCTGCGGCACTTGCGTGAAAAGCTGTCCCTACGAGGTGCCCGTAGTGGACACCGAGACCATGAAATCCGCGAAATGCGACGGCTGCGCCTCCCGCGTGGCCGAGGGCAAGATGCCGATCTGCGTGGACGCCTGTCCGCTTCGGGCCCTCGAGTTCGGGGACATCGAAAAGCTGCGAGCGGCGCACCCCGGCACCGTGGACGGCATTGCCCCCATGGCTCCTCCGGATGCGACGAAGCCCTCTGTGGCCATTCTGGCCTGCCCGGCCGCCAAAGACTGCGGTGACACCACCGGCGCCATCGCGAATCCGAAGGAAGTGGAAAACGCCTAAGGAGCATTCAGGGCCGCCGCGACCCCTCCCTCATAGGCGGCGGCCCGCTTCCGATATGATTGAGGCGTAGCACGGATTCGCCCGAGCTACGCCGTTTGAAGGGACTTGGAGACCATGCCGAAGGGATTTTTCTTCGATAACGCGCGCTGCACTGGATGCAGGACCTGCGTCATGGCCTGCAAGGACTACCACGACCATGGGCCCGACGAAGGATTTCGCCGCGTGCTCGACTACGAGGGCGGCGACTGGAACGTAGCAGAGGACGGAACCGTTTCCCAAGACGCCTTCGCCTATCACATTTCTCTGGCCTGCAACCATTGCGCCAGCCCCGCCTGCACCCAGGTATGCCCCACAGGGGCCATGCATCGCGATGAGACGGGGCTTATCTGGCCCGACATCACCAAATGCATCGGTTGCGGCTACTGTACCATGGCCTGCCCCTACCATGCGCCCGTCATCGATAAAGAGCTCAAGCGCTCGAGCAAGTGCGATGGCTGCCGCGAGCGTCTGGCCGCGGGGCAGGCCCCTATCTGCGTGGAGGCCTGCCCCTTGCGCGCTTTGGATTTCGGGGAGAAGGGCGACATCTTCGAGCGCCATGCCGAATGGTGGGACGAGGTGCGCGGCGACATCCTTCCTTTGCCTTCGGAAACGGAGACCGGGCCCAATTTATTCATCCGGCCCTGCCCCGCTGCTGCCCAAGGTCGCAAGGGCGCGCTGGTCAACCGCAAGGAAATCGGCTTATGACAAGCGGCCTCGACAATCTTTCCCTTGCGCTGTTCACCGCCTTGGCCCCTGCAGGCGTCGTAGCTTTCATCATCATGGCTCTGGCGCGCCTATTTGCTATCGACCACGAGCGCGCGGTTCGCATCGACCGCATGATCGCGCTGCCTTTCGCCGTTGCGCTCGTTGGCTTCATCGCCTCGGCAACGCATCTGGGTACGCCGGCCAACGCGCTTCACGTGTTCTCAGGCGTGGGAACCTCTCCGCTTTCCAACGAGGTGCTGGCCGCCGTGATGTTCTTGTTCCTGGCTGGATCCTATTGGATGGTCGCCTTCAAGGTGAACTTTCCCGATGCTGCTGCGAAGCCATGGCTGCTCGTCGCTTGCCTTGCAGGAATCGCCCTGCTAGCGTGCACCTCCCAAGCCTACGCCGTGCGCACCGTGCCCACCTGGAACACACCTTATTCACCGGCGAACCTTTTGCTCACGGGCTTATTCGAGGGGACCGTGCTAAGCCAGCTGTTTCTTGCCGCTGCGAAAGTACCCCTATCACGATGGAGCTTTCTCCTTGTGGGCCTGGGGGCGGCGAGCCTTGCTGCCGGCGTCGTCTCCATGCTCGCCCAGAACGCCTATCTGGCCTCAATCGCCAACAATGAGATATCCGCAGCCTCGCTTGCGCCGGGCTACCCTCTTGTCATCGGCATCTTCGCCCTCGTCGGGGCTGGCGCGCTCCTCCTCGACGGCTGGGCCCTGCGACCCCGAGCAACCGAGTGTGCGCGCCTCATCCTGCGTATCGCCGCCGCCATCCTCGCCTTCGCCGCCGTCTTTGCAACACGCATTGTGTTCTACAATCTGCATATGACCGTCGGATTCTAGCCCGCCGAAATCACTGACTTGCTCAGGAGGCTTTCCTTGACCCCATCCGTAGATGTCCTGAACAGCCTGTCATTTGCAGGCGCCACACTATCTCCCCTGTTTCTGCAGGATCCACGCACTGGTAGCGCAGGAGCGCTTTTCGAAGCATTGAGCTTGCTTAACGCCGACGAGGCTACGGCAGAATGGCCTTTGGCCGACAAAACCGAGGCGCAAGAAGGCCTCGATCTTATCGTTGCGGGGCTGAAAGCGAGCCGCGCCACCGAAGCTGACGGGGCTTTCTGCGCCGAAGACAAGCTTGTGGACGAGTACCGAAGACTGTTCATCGGCCCTGCGCAAAAACCGGCGCCGCCTTGGGGCTCCGTCTATACCGACCGGGAGCAAGTCATCTTCGGGGAAAGCACACTGCGTCTGCGGAGCTGGATGCGCCAACACGGCATCGCTCGCCTCGCAGACGACCGCATGCCTGACGACCATATCGGCCTTATGCTCTCGCTGCTCGCCACTTTGACTGAAGAACGCCCCGAGCTGGTAGAAGAGTACTTGTCTGAGCATCTTCTCCCTTGGGCCCCCCATTATCTGGGCCTTCTGGAAGTCTGCGCCGAGCATCCTTTCTATAAAGGGCTCGCCCTTCTCACCAAAGCCACGCTGAAGGGAGCGCAGGACGAGCTGTCGCTTGTCGTGATCGAACCTCGCTTTTATCGCTAAGCGTCGACGGGCAATGTTGCCGTACGAAAAAGGGGCCGCCAAAGCAGCCCCATGCCATCAACAAAATCTCCTGTACCACGGCGAAAGAGTCCCTACGCTGTGGTCTTCACCGCGCCCTTGTCGCAGCGGTTGCCCCAGGAGTCGATGATGTCCTTGTCGCGGTAGACGCAGATGACCTCGCAGTGGTTGGCGCACTTCTGGCATTCGATCTCGCGGGTCTTGAAGTCGAAGTCGAGCATCGCCTCGAAGTCGAAGGTGCCTCCCGCGAACGGGCCGGACTCGGCGCCCCGAATCGGCCCCGCGTCGGCAGCCAAAAGCGCCACGCCGAAAGCGCCCATGAGGTGCCCGTCCGGATCCACCGCCACGGGCATCCCCAGCTGCTCCTCGAAGGCGTGCACCACCCCAGCGTTCTTGGAAACGCCGCCCTGGAACACCACGGGCGCGGCGATCTTCTTGCCCTTGCCCACGTTGTTCAGGTAGTTGCTGGCCACAGCGTTGCAGAGCCCCGCGATGATGTCCTCGCGCGCGTAGCCCACCTGGATCTTGTGCACGAGATCGCTCTCGGCGAACACGGTGCAGCGGGCGGCGATGTTGGCCGGCTTGGTGGAAGTGAGCGCGATGTCGCCGAACTCCTCTACCTCCACGCCCAAGCGGTGCGCCTGCGACGACAGAAACGAGCCGGTGCCCGCGGCGCACAAGGTGTTCATGGCGTAGTCCACCGCGATGCCGTCGGACACGCAGATGATCTTGGAATCCTGGCCGCCGATCTCCAGAATGGTGCGCACGTCCGGGTGCAGATGGGTGGTGCCCACGGCATGGGCGGTGATCTCGTTCTTGATCACGGAAGCCCCCAGCATGGCCCCCACGAGACGCCGCGCGCTGCCCGTCGTGCCAGCGCCGACGATATCCACCCCCGCGCCTTCCACCTGGCGCTCCAGCTCGCGCACGACGTTCTTCGACGCCTCGGTCGGGTTGCCCTCGGTCCACAAATACGAACGCGCGATGATGGCGCGGTTCTCGTCGATGATCACGCCCTTCGTGGAAATGGAGCCGATGTCGATGCCGAGATAACCCTTTGTCATTTGCTCTTCTCCTTCTTCATGGAAAGCATGTCGTAGAACGCCTCGAGGCGCGTGTCCAGGCCCGTGTCGGAGGTCTGGGAGTCGTAGGTAAGGTACAGCACGGGCACCGAGTAGTCCTCACTCACCTTCTGCAGCACGGGGATGCAGTCGATCTCCGGCGTGCACCCGGCGCTCTTCGCGTGGATGAGGCCGTCGAAACCCCCCGCAGCGTACTTCTTCGCCGCCGCCACGGTGAGCGTGGAGGTGGGCCCCATGTCATAGGTCAGGTAGTCTTTCGCCCCCACGCGCAGGTTCGGCTCGTTGTAGCGAAGGTAGCGGTTCGTGAAGTTCAACATGCGGTGCACTTCCACGCCCATGGCGACGAGCTTGTGGTCGAGCCCCAAATTGCTGCGCTCGTCGATGGCCGTGAACATCTCGCCGACGATGCCGATGCGGATGGGATCGGCGGGCTTGTCCAGCGGAATGGCGCGGAAGGCGGCCATGGCCTCGCGGTACGCCTCATTGATGTCGCGCTCGTCCAGGCAGGTGCGCATGGCGTCCATCGCCGAGACCCAGGCGGCGTCGAAGGCCCCGCGCTCTACCTCGAAGCCGGCGTTGGCCAGGTAGAAGTCGCGCAGGGAATCCAAATGCTCGATCATCTTCGCCACGGCCTTCAGCTTCACCACGCCGTGGGGAACGTCGATGTTCGGGTTCACCGTCTTCAGCACTTCCTTGGCCCAGCCGATGTACCCCAGTTCGATGCCCCGGGCAAAGTTCATCATGATGAACTCGTAGCCCATGTCCCGCAAGATGGACTCCTGCAGCTCGCCGTAATAGCCCAGCCGGCACGGGCCGCCGAACTGGATGAGGATGTCGGCGCCCAAATCGAGCGCCTCGGCAAAGTCTCCCAAGATGTGCTTGAAGGGCGTGCACACGTAATCGCTCGAGTTCTGGACGCCCACCTCGCTGGCAGCGCGGGTGGCCTCGGGCAGGGGCAGGTAGTCCACGTCGAGCACCTGCTCGCAGAAGAACTTGAACGCCGGATCGTAGTAGCAGTAGCGGAAGAACGCCGCCTTGGTGTACTTGTGGTGCTTCGCCTTGTGCTTGGCGGCTTTGGCGGCCTTGCGGTCGGCCAGAAGCGTCGGGGCGTGGCGCCGCTCCAGCTCCACGGCCACCGAGGAGCGCACCTGCTCGATGAGGGCCTGGGGCTTACTCATGGACATAGCCTCCCTTCTGCTGGAAGCGCAGGATGTCGACGAAGCTTTCCACACGGGTCTCCACGCCGGCGGTGCCGGACTGCGCATCGATCATCAGGTTCAGAATCGGCGTGCCCTGGATGCAGCGCATGATGGCGTCGTCGGTCATGGAGTCGGGGCCGCAGGGGAAGGCGCTGATGAGCACGATGCCGTCGATGTCATCCTGAGCCAGGAGGATAGAGCCGATGAGCTCGCGGTTGATGAGCCACGGCATGGTGCCGGAGAACTCGAAGCTCTTCTTGTAGGCGCGCTCGTGATCCATGGCGTCGGCGTAGACGACCGTGGCGCCCATATCCTCGAGCGAATCGATGACCGCGCCGGAGAGGTACGGATCGTGGGAAATGTAGGGATGGGCCACCACCAGGATGCCAAGCGGGCGCGTGACCGAATCGTCGCCGGCCGCGGCGGCGGCATCGGCGGCCCGGCGCTCGTCGACCAGGCGGCGCAGCGTGCGCTCCTGGGCGGTGGCCAGCGCCTCGTCGTGGGCGCGCTGGGCGTCCCAGGCGGCCTTGAAGGCAGCGCGGGCGTCCTTGGGCGCGACGCCCATGCGGGCGGCCATGTCGCAGAAGGCGCGGCGCACGTCCTTCGCCTTCCGGGCATTTTGCACCTCGCAGGAGATGACGCGCAGCTTGTCGTCGCGGAAGGTGTTGCGCACCATATCGGTGGCCGACTGGAACTTCGTGCAGAACCCGCTGCGGTGGTCGCTCGTCGGATAGCAGGGCACGAAGACGGCGTCGCAGCGGCCCGCAAGGCTTTCCACGTGCCCGATGAACACCTTCGAGGCCAGGCAGCACTCGTCCACGGAAAGACGATCGCCCCCATCGGCGATGGCCTTGTCCGTCGGGTCGCTCACCACCACGGTGCGCCCGATGGATTCGAAGAACGTGGTCCACAGCACGCCGAAGCGATAGAACAGAAGCGCGCGGGGAATGCCCACCACCTGAACATCGGCCCAATCTGTCGTTTGGGGCACGGGCAACCTCCTCAGGTATCGAGGCGCCGGCCGAGCGGCCCGGCGCGAATAAGCAGTACCGGCAATCATAGCACAGCGCCCCTTGAACCTTCGTCCAAGGGGCGCTGTCTGCACATTTCGAAATGCTGTCCGCTATTCCACGTGGATCTCGAGGGCCTTCACGCCCGCCGGCGACCAGGACGTGGCGAACGACTCCTCCAGGGGGCCCTTCACATCGGCCTTGCGGCCAATGAGGCTCTTGCCGTTGTCGTCGAGGCCCGAGGTGGCCACGGCGATGGTGGTCAGCCGATACTGGGTGCCGTTCAGATTCATGTCCAGCGGGCGGGTGAGCTTCAGCACCAGCTGCACGCTGCCATTGGCGTTATCCGTCGTGCCCTTATTGGTGTAGTTGTTGCCGGAGGAAAGACCTGCGGCGTCTTCCACCGCCTGAAGCGTGCCCGACAGCGACACCGAGTCTCCGAACTTGACGTTGCCGATGTTCTCGGGCTCGGTGTTGGCGGGATCGACCGATGCCGGAGAATCCGTGCCCTCGGCCGGAGCGACGGGAATCTGGTTCGTCTGCGTGTCGATCTGCCCCGCGTCGGCCACCGTGACAAGCCAGCCCTCGGTGTTGGACCAGGCCACGTTCAGCGTCACCGTCGACGTGCGCAGCTCGCTCGTCTTCACGCCGTCGGCCTCGCTTTCCACGGTCTTCGAAAGATCGACGGTGATAGGGCCGCCGTCGATGGTGAGGTCGGAGGCGGTCTTCACGATGGAGGCGTCGGCCATGGCCTCCCCGTAGGTGGGGTCGTTGGTCGCGAGGATGTCGTTCAGGTTGGCCAGGATGTCGTTGGCGCTGGCACTGGCCAAGGGCACCGCCGTCGCCTCTCCCACCACCAAATCGCCGGGAACCCACGTCTCGCCGGCATCGGAGTACTCGAAGGGCAGGGTCACGGGCACGTTGATCTCGACGCCCTTGTTCTTGAAGGTGGCCGTGGCAGTGGCCTCGCAGGTGACGATCTGGTTGGCCGGCGCGCCCAAGTTCGTGGGCTCGTTCAGCACGATGTCGCTGAACTTCGGGCCGATGAGCGCGTCTTGGGAGACGTAGGCGTACTGCGAGATGTCCGGCGCGTCCATGGCCACCTCGTCGAAGGCGGCGATGACGCGGGCGTCGGACAGCGGCACCCGCTGGGTCTCCTCGGCGACCGGCTGCTCGTTGAAGAAGCCGGAGGTGAACAGATAGGTGAGCACGCCGGCGGCTACGAGCACGCAGATGATAAGACCAACGATGACGGCCGTGCGCTGGCCCTTCTTCACGTCGCGGGGCTGAGCGGCCTCGACGTTGCCGTAATCGTCCCCGGCACTCTGGATGAACGCCGCAGCGGCGGCTTTCGCGGCGGCAGCCTTCTTGGCCTCGGCGGCCGCGCGGGGGGAAAGACCCTCGTCGGGGGCGGAATCGGCCGGAGAAGCGCTGTTGCGCGGATCGAGTTCAGTCATAATTCCTCCTGAGACAGCAGGGCCAACACCGTGCGGCCCTAGGGTCGCAGTATACTGTATTTGACCCTCTGTCGGCTAGGGCAGCGGGCGAACTATTGGGCCGATTTCCCCAGGTTGTCGGCGATGACGACGCAAATCGCCATGAGCAACAGGTTGAAGATGAGCGACGTGGGAAGCTGGCCGCCCGTGGCATAGCACAGCCCCAACCCGAACACCGAGGCGACCACGCCGGCCAAAGCGAGGCTGCGCAGGGCCGCCGCGCGCCCCGGGTTGCGCGAGGCCGCGCGCCCGAGAACCCCCGCCGCAATGGTAATGCCGTTGGCCACCGCCGCGGCAACGCCGAGCACAAGGGCAGAAAGCGGAAGCCCCGTCGCGGCGGCCGCCCCGTCGGCGAGAGCCCCGTAGATCACCACGCCGCCCACGGCGAGTCCGAACAGGCCGCAAATCATCAGCAGGTACGAGAACATGCGCAGATACCATGAAATGGTGCTTGTCTGTTCGACTGCCACCAGCGCTCCTTTCAGCCTGCTGCCCTGCGGGCAATGTGACGGACGCCCCTCAAGCTTGCGGGCTTGTTGTGGGCTTGCCGCCTGAAGATGGGGGTCATGATACCATAGGCCCATGGATCCGACGGTTCTTCAACAAACCCCCTTGCAGCCCTCGCCCGGCATCGGAGACGGCAGCAAAAGCGAGCGCACTCCCCTGGCGCTTCGCGTGTTCGGCGCCCTGCTCATGGCCGGGGGCGTGGCCGTCGTGCCCGAAGTGATCCACACGCTCGCCCAAATGGGAACCGTCTTCGTCGAGAAGACCTACACCGACGACTCGCTGCTCACCATCATCCTGTACGTCACGCTCGCGCTGTCCGCCTGCTTCTGCGCCCTGGCCTCCGGTGTTCTCGGCTTCCGCCTCCTGCGCGGCAACCGCCGGCGCGCCCGCCTCATCGCCGAGGCCGTGGCTATAGGGCTCGTCGTCGCCTTCTCCGCCGATCTGCTGCTGTTCGGCGTGAACCCGGGCCTGTGGTTCCTCGGCGCCTGCGCCCTCATCCTCATCGCGGCCCACGTCTGGGTGGATCCGTCGCTGTCCGACGAGCGCGAGCTGCAGCGGCGGCTGCGACTCATGCAAACGCGCGAGGAGGCCGAGGACGGCACCCTCGGCCTGGACAAGACCGGCCGCGGCTATATCGAACTGGACTTCTTCAACCTGTTCTGGATCTTCGTCATCGCCTCGGTGGCCGGGGTGGTCATCGAGTCCATCTACCACGTGCTCGTGGTCGACTTCGGCCACTACGAGGATCGCGCCGGCCTTCTGTGGGGGCCCTTCTCCCCCATTTACGGCTTCGGCGCCGTGCTCATGACGCTGGCGCTCAACCGCTTCCACAACGCGCCCATCCCCGTGGTGTTCCTCGTCAGCGCCGTCATCGGAGGCGCCTTCGAGTACTTCGTCAGCTGGTTCATGGAATACGCCTTCGGCGCCATCGCCTGGGACTATACCGGCACCTTCCTCAACATCAACGGTCGCACCAACTTCATGTTCATGTGCATGTGGGGGGCCCTTGGCGTGGTGTGGGTGAAGCTGGCCCTCCCGGCACTTTTGCACACGGTGAACCTCATCCCGTGGCGCTGGCGCTACTCGATTACGGCACTGTGCGCGGCGCTCATGATCTTCGACGGCGCCATGACGCTCGTGGCCCTCGACTGCTGGTACTCGCGCTTGGCAGGTGCGGCGCCCGACAACGCGCTCGAGCAGTTCTGCGCCGAGCAGTTCGACAACCAGTGGATGGAAAACCGCTTCGAATCGATGAGCATCCACCCCGATGCCGCCCATCGCTCATCCTAGGAGATTTTCGTGACTGAAGACCCGTACGACATCCTCGGCGTTCCCCGCACGGCCACGTCCGACGAGATAAAGAAGGCCTATCGCAGGAAGGCGCGGGAGAACCACCCGGATTTGAACCCGGACGACCCCGAGGCCGAAGAGCGCCTGAAGAAGATCAACGAGGCCTACGACCGCATCACGAACCCGGAGAAGTACGCCCGCGAGGACGCCCGACGCTATCGGTCGCCCTACAACCCCACCTACACCGGCTACGGCACGCCGGGCGGCAACCCCTTCGGCGGCGCGGGCCCCGGCAGCCCTTACGGCGGCGGTGCGCCGGGCGGCGGGTACCAGTACCAGTGGGTGGAAATCAACTGGGAGGACTTGTTCAACACCTGGAACCAGGCCTCCTCGGTGCCGCGGCCGGAGGTGTCGGCCACCGATTCGGCCGAGCTGCGCCAGGCGGTGCTGTTCATCGACGGCGGCAACTACAAGGCGGCCCTCACCGTGCTCGCGGCCCTGCCCATCAAGGAGCGCACGGCCCGCTGGCACTATTTAGCGGCGCTGGCCAACTACGGCGCCGGCAACACCGTGGCCGCCGTGGACCAGATCCGCACCGCCCGCAAGGCCGACCCCACCAACGGCGACTACCGCCAGGCCGAGGCCGTCATCGGCGCCCGCGCCCGCACCTACCAGCAGGAGAGCGAGAGCCGCGGCTTCGGCGGCTGCGCGGATCCGAGCTCGCTGTGCTGCTGCCTCATGTGCGGCCCGGCCCTCTGCCAGCCGTTTTTGTTCTGCCTGTAGTTTATTAGTAGCGCGGAGCGGAAAGCGTCGTCCATTCGGGGGCGTAGCGGGCGACCCAGTGGGCCACGCCGCGGATGGCCACGGCCTCGGCGAAGGTTTCCGCCACCGACAGCACCACGTACAGGATGAGCGTGCAGAAAATCATCGGGCCAGCCAGGGCGACGATGAGCGACATGATCTGGGCGAAGGAGGGGTCGGCCGCACCGCCTATGGCGGCGATGGTCGGAGCCGCGCCCATGATGCAGAGGAACATGATCGAGAACACCACGATGCTCAGCACGAGCGAGATGCCGATGACGATGGCCATGGGGATGAGCGTCACCGCGAACAGCTGGCCCCAGTTGCGGCGCGCCTTCTCCCAGATGTCCTTCACATTGAAGCCATCGCCCAGGCTCTGCCCCATGATCATGCGCATCTGCATGATGATGCCGGCCACATAGGTGGCCAGGGAAACGGCGATGGAGACGACCCAGCCGATGAAGGGAATCCAGCCGAAGATACCGCCGATGATGCCGCCAACCAGGCCCACCACCAGCGTCAGCACGAAAGCGTAAAAGCCATACTCGAAGTTCTTGCCCGTCACGATTTTCTGGGGCAAGAGGCTGCGGCCGCCGAAGGGCACCTCGCGGGACCAGAACAGAAGGTAGCCGGCCACGACGAAGTTCAGAATCGGCACGCACATGATGAGGCCGAGCACCAACAGCCGGCTTATGTAGTTCGGCGTCGCCTTCACGTCTTCCCAGGCGGCCTTCAGGCAGCTGGTGGTGTAGGCGGGCGAAGGCGCGGGCGCAGGTTGCACCGGGGGCGTGTAGTTCATCGGATCCATGGGAACCTCCTCTTTCCGGAGTCGAAATGCCTGCACCTTGCGGTACGCGAGACGCCGCGCAAACCAGAGGCGCTCCGACTCGAATGACGTTGGGGCTATTGTGCCATCATTCCCCTTTTGACACCGGATCAGTGGGAAAATTGTCATCTAATTCCGCAAGGGTTAAGTAAGCTTGAAGGGCCCCAAGAGAGCGACCGCCTACACCTCGCGCTCTTCCACCACCGTGTAGGCGGGAAGGATGCTCGCTTTCACCACGCGATAGCAGAGTATGGCCGTAAGCGGCATGCCCAGGCACAGAAGCGTGCCCACCTTGAAGGAGGCCATGGTACCGAAGGTGTCGATGAGAGCGCCGGCCACGGTGGGCCCGAAGGCGGCCCCACAGGTATAGCCGGCATTGAGCCACGTGATGGCCTCGGTGAGGCGCGCGTCGGGCACGGCGCGCTCGCAGACGCCGTTGGCCACAATGAGCAGCGGCGCGTAGGTGCACGCCCCCAAAAGCGCCACCGCCATCAGCGTGGGCGCCGAGTCGATGAGGAACATGGTGCCGAAGGACAGGCCGACGGCACAGGCGGCCACCACGAGCTGCTTGGGCAGGGGCGCCCGCAGACGCACCATGCCGAACAGAAAGCCCGCCGTCATGGACACCGCGCCCGAGGCCATAAGAACCGCGCCGGCGAAATCGGGGCTGTTCAAGTCCTCGGAAAGCGACACTGTGGCAGTATCGAACAGGCCGAGGAACGACCCGGCGAAGGCGTAGATCACGAACAGCACGCGCACCGCTGCGGAGGTGGCAAGCAGGCTCTTCGAAGGCACGGACGCTGCCGAAGCGACGGCAGCCGCCCCCTCGGCGAGCGCGCCCTTCGAAGCGGCCGCACCGTCTCCCGCCACATCGGCGACGGCATCGGCGGCATCAGCGACATCGACGATATCGGCATCGTTCCCCGCAGCCCCAGCCTGCGACCAACCGGGATGCGGCTCGGTGCTCTTGGCCGCGCACAGAAGCACGGCCCCGACGGCAAAGGCGACGCCGCCGCACACCATACCCGCCACCGGGGCGATGGCAGCGGCGAGCGCGATGGAGATGGACGGGCTGAAGATGAACGCCATGTCGTCGAGCACGCTCTCGTAGGAGAACATGGTGCGCAAGTCGGGAGCCGCCTCCCCCAAACGACCGGAGCGGATGAGGTAGGTCCACCGGGCGCGGGCCATGGCCTGGGGACTCGGGAAAAACCCCACCAGCAGCGCTCCTACGAACAGGGGCCATACCGGCCCGTGCAGCGCCACGTTCGCAATAAGGACAACGAGGCCCAAAAGCGATACGGCCGCGGCCTTGGGCACCACGGCCGACTGGCCGCGCTCGTCGATGCGCTTCGACACCCGGGGCGTCACCACGAAGATGGACAGCGCGATGAGCGACGAGGACAGCCCTGCCGTGAGAAAGGAGTAGCCCGACAGCGTGATCATCGTGACTACGCCGATGTTCAGCATGCTGCCGAAGAAGCGCATGAGCAAACAGGCGATATCGAAGGGGTAGGCTTCGCGCACGCGCAGCACTTTTTTGTAGACTCCCGGGCTCACCTTCGCCACGCTTCCACCTCCGCTCCTGCTCATGATGCCGGGTCGCACCCGGCTTAACGGCTGCCGCCCTGTAGGGTAGCACGTCGCCGCAGATGACGGAAGACCCCGCAGCCAGGGCAGGCTGCGGGGCCTTCGAAAGGCGGCCGCCGGGCAAGCGGCCGATCCGCCGGAACGAGGCGGTAGCTGGCACCTCAGAGGGAGCTGGCCCGAAAGAAGGGGCACGAGCCAGCGTCAACCAACCAGCTACCTGATCTCGTCCAGGGGTATGCCATTATAATCGTGAGCTGTGAAGAACAGGATAGCGCCGGCCACCGCGCTGATGGCCATCATGTAAAAAGCTGGCATGAGCCCGTTGCCTGTGGCGTCGATGAGCGCCGTGGCCACAAACGACGCCGTGCCGCCGAACACCACGTAGGCAATGTTCGAACCCAAAGCCGCACCGGTGTAGCGCACTTCCGTGGGGAACATCTCCGCCTGATAGCAGGCGATGTTCGCATCGTTGAGTGACAGCGTCACGCACATGATCAGCTCGGCGACAATAACGATGGGCAGCGACGCCGTCCCCAACATGAGGAAACAGGGAATGGAAAGCACGATAAACGTCGCGCAGGCGCCCAGCAGCATGCGTCGCCGCCCCACCCTATCCGACAGGCGCCCGGCGCCGAAGATGATGAAGATGTACGTAACCAGCGCGATGTCGGTGGCCAGCTGGGCCTCGGAGGCACCCATGGTCGTATAGCTCGTCAGATACGTGGGCAGGTAGGTGAGCACCAGGTAGAAGCCGACAGAGTTGACCATGGTGGCGGCGATGGAAGACAGAAGGCGCCGCCGGTACTTCTTGAACACGAGGCGACTGGGACGATCGACCTCCTTTTTCTCGTGCTCCATCTCATGGAACGCCGGCGAGTCCTCCAAACGCGTGCGGATGAAATGGGCGATGTACCCCAAAGGACCGGCCATGAGGAACGGAATGCGCCAGCCCCATTCGATGAGCGCAGCCTCGGGCAGGACGCTCTTCAGCACGAGGGCCACCGTCGAACCGACGAACAGGCCTGTAGCCGTGGAGGCCGGCACGAGCGAGCAGTAACGGCCCCGCTTATCGGCCGGCGCGTACTCGGCGAGAAACACCGCCGCGCCCGAGTACTCCCCCGCTGCCGAGAACCCCTGCACGCTACGAAGCACGAGCAGCAGAACGGGCGAAGCGATGCCGATGGCGGCGAAGGAGGGCAGGCACCCGATGAGGAATGCCGCACCGGACATGAGGAAGATGGAAATGGAAAGCGACCACTTGCGGCCCTTCTTGTCGCCCATGTTCCCCCAGAACACCGCGCCCAAAGGCCGGAAGATGAAGGACAGCGCGAAGACGGCGAACGCCATGAGCGTCGAATTCACCCCCGATTCCGGGAAGAACACGGCGCCGATAGTGATGGCGAAGTAGGTGTAGGTGGCGTAATCGAACCACTCGATAAAATTGCCGAGGAACGAGGAGAGAGCCACGCGTCCCAGGGCACCCTTCGAGGCGGCGCCGGCCGCAGGGGCGATCGGAACATCGGCATCCAGCGCCGGGGCGGCCGCAGAGCCCGAAGGGGCGATGTCGCTAGTTCTCATGGAAATCACCCGGACGGTAGAACTCGTTCTCGATGGCAGTGACCATGTTGCGCACGGCCACATCGCGCAGGATGACCCCCTTCTCGCGGGTGGACTCCCCGGGATGCGACAGGCAGCCGGAAGGAGGCGTGTAGCCGGGCACCACCGGCAGCACATCGTAGTTCGGCAGGACGGCGGGCAGGTCGCAGTAGACCCCCGCATCGATGCGATCCATGTCCACGAGATCGGGGTGGAACAGCAGCATGAGCGAGGTCTCCATCACGCCGGCATGCTCCAAATCCCAGCCGGTGAACCCATCGGGGTACAGCGCGTCGATGGTGGCATCGTCCACGAAATCCCAGTAGGACAGAAGCTGTATCTTCACATCGGAGATGCCATCGGTGCGGGCTTTCTCCAAAGCCAGCTGGGCCCCTTCGAAGATGAACTGGTAGTTCTCGTAGTGGCCGTTCATGAACACGATCTTGCGGGCGCCGTCCTCGATGAGGTTGTAGCAGATATCCCGCGCCAGCGAGATGAGCGTCGAGCCGGCCAGCGATGTGGTGCCCGACAGGTGGAAGCCGCCGCCGCTGCGCTGCTGGGAGCGATAGCCGAAGTTGATCGGGGCGCACACCACGCCTTCCACCGCCCCCTCGGTGTCGGCCACCAGCGCCTCGGCCGTGGCGCCGGCCATGGCCTTGGTGAGCGCGGCGTCCACGCACATGGCCATGTGGCTGCCATGCTGCTCCAGGGCGCCGACGGGGATGAACATAACCGCTTCCTGGGCGAGCTTGTCCCGATAGGTGAACGCATCCATTTCTTCCATGTACACCGTGTTCTTCATGAGATCCTCCTAAGCGAAACCGTAAGGGGCCCCGCCCCGGGGACGGGGCCCGCAAAAACCACTGGATGGGATGGGATGCTGTAGGCGCCGGATCAAAAGAGTCGCCAGCGCCGCGCGACCTGCCGTCGCGCTAGTCGCACGCCAGCTTCGCGTGCTCGCAGTCGTACCGGTGCGCCGCCGCGTCGGCACCGTCGGCCTTGGTCGCCATGCGCGGATCCATGCCGTCGGGCGTGGCGTCGATGAGGCCGGCTCCGCCAGCGCCCACCTGGGCGGCCAGGGACACTTCGCCGTTCACGGCCGCGTCCCCCTCTACCTCGTTGGCGGCCTTGGTGGTGAAGACGATCTGGCTCACGCCGCCGATGACGATGAGCGCGCCGCCGATAAGCTGAAAGGCGGTCATGGTCTCCCCGAACAGGCACAGGCCCAGAAGCGACGCCATGATGGTCTCCTGGTAGGAGATGGCGGCCAGCTCGCCGGCCTTCAGGCGCTTAGTGGCATGGGTGAGCAGATAGAACGCGCCGAAACCGGTGATGAGCGCCGCCGCGATGAGCCAGAGCCACGAATCGAGCGGCATGGTGAACAGGCTCCAGGGGTGCGTGATGATCTGGCCGGCCGCATCGAACTGAGTGACGCCGCCCACCTTCTCGGTGTAGGAAAGCGGCTGCAGGAAGAAGTTGTGCCACAGCAGGAGCACGAGAATGGCCAGCGATGCGAACAGGAAGTTCCACCAGGAGCGCACGTTGGAGTCGCAATCCTCCCGATAGCGGGAGAAGAACAGGTACAGGCCGTAGGCCACGCCGGAGGCCAGGGCGATGGCGTTGCCGAAGGTGTAGGCGGGGTCAAGATCGAGGGTCAGGCCCTCCGGGGTCACGATGCCCACGATGAACAGCATGCCCACCACCACAGCCACGATGCACAAGATGCCTTTCCAGTCGATCTTCTCTTTGAGGAAGATCGCCGCGAGAACCGTGGAATAGATGGGACCGGTGTAGATGAGGAACGACGCGTTGGCCAGCGTCGTGTACTGGGTAGACAGGCAGTACAGGCCCGACAGCAACCCGAGGAAGATGCCGGAGAGAAGCATCGTGCCCGAGAAGCGCGTGGTTTTCACCTTCTTGAATCCCCCGATAAACAGAAAGATGATCGATAGTGCGATAAGCCCTGCGAAATTACGCCAAAACGACACAAAGTCGCCCGGAGCGTCGATAAAGCGCGTGAATGCCCCGATGCCGCCCATCAGCGAGGAGGAGGCGAACATCATGATGAATCCGATGAGCTTGTATTTTGCTCGTTCGTTCATAGGAGTCCTCTTTCTTCGTTCCCAAAGCATTGAAGTGCTGGAGTGAGCGCTATCTCCCGTGACTAAGATTATGCGGACGCACAACGATGACCGCAAAGGTCGTTTACCCCACCCTGTTCCTCGCAACAGAATGTCAGGGATATTTTGTTTGAAATAGGAGACAAAAGCGAGAGAATGTACCATAATCCGAGCAAAGGCGAGACACTGTCGCCCACAGGGGCTCCCTCTTATGGACGCAGCGTCAATAATGCGGCTTTCATCAGGTGTTATAATAGGGGTCAATACAAGCTTTCGGGGGCGTTTTTCAAGGGCTAGAACAAAGGGGCGAAAGCCATGATTACTGATCTGATGGCGGGCGAGAGCATTTTCACTTCTCCCAATTTGAGCACCAAGATGAGAATTCTCCATGCAGTGAGCAAATCTCTCGATCAGATTACCGTAGGCGAGATCTGCCGCAATGCCGGCATATCGCGGCAAACCTTCTACCGGCACTTCGAGAGCAAGTACGACATTCCCTGGTGGTACTCCATCTTCTGCCGCCAGTTCTACTTAAACGAAATCGGCCGCACCATCGACTGGAAGACGGGGTACTACCACCATCTGCGCCTCATCGCCCAAGAGCGCGATTTCTTCCGCGAGTCCATCCAGTACTCGATCAACACGCCCTTCGGGCAGACCATCATGCCCGAGAACCGCAAGAGCGTCTTGTTCGACACCTTAGAGAACTACCGCCACGTCGAAGTGAACGACAACCTGCGCTTCATCGTAGAGATATTCTCGAAGCTGGAATGCGAGGTCATGAACGACTGGTTCCGCTCCGACGAGCCCACCGACCTTGCGCGCTGGACCGACGATTTGGTCAGCCTCGTGCCCGACCGCCTCTACCGCGCCCTGGAGATACCCGCAACCGATCGGTAGAGTGGCACAAGCCCTTCATCCCGTCTCGCAATGAACCCGCCGAAGCAAACCAGCAGGTTCGCTTCGGCGAACTTGTAGTACCATGGGAACGCGAACGTCAAGGCGCCCGCGGGCGCACACGATAAAGGAGCGAGCCCCCATGTATGACGGCCTTCAAAGTCCTGGACGCAACGACGAGTGCTGGTGCGGCAGTGGCAAGAAGTACAAGAAATGCCACCTCGATTTCGACGAGCGCCTAGAAGAGCTCGCCGAGGCCGGCGAGGAAGTGCCGCCGCGCGATTTGCTGAAGACCCCGGCCGAGATCGAGGGCATCAAGCGCAGCGCCGAGGTGAACATCGGCGTGCTGGATTACGTGGCCGAGCGCATCGCGCCGGGCATTACCACTGAGCAAATCAACCAGTGGGTGCACGACTACACCGTGGAGCACGGCGCCATTCCCGCGCCGCTCGATTACGAGGGCTTCCCGAAGTCAGTGTGCACCTCGGTCAACGAGGTGGTCTGCCACGGCATCCCCTCTTCGGACGAGGTGCTCGCCGAGGGCGATATCGTCAACATCGACTGCTCCACCATCAAGGACGATTTCTTCTCGGACTCCTCTCGTATGTTCTGCATCGGCGAGGTGTCGCCGGAGGCGGCCGATCTCGTGCGCGTCACAAAAGAGGCCGTGCAGGTGGGGCTGGACGCCATCAAGCCGTGGGGGCATCTGGGAGATATCGGCGCCGCCGTGAACGCTTACGTCCGGGAGCACGGCTACACGGTCGTGCGCGAGTTCGGCGGCCACGGCATCGGCCTGGAGTTCCACGAGGATCCCTTCGTGAGCTTCGTCACGGAGGCGGGCACCGGGCCCATTCTCGTGCCGGGGCTCTGCTTCACCATCGAGCCCATGATCAACGCCGGCGCCCAGGAGATCGACATGACCGATCCCAACGGCTGGACGGTTCGCACCGCCGATCGCTCGCTCACGGCCCAATGGGAAGTCCAGCTCGTCATCACCGAGGACGGCTACGAACTGCTCAGCTGGTAGAGGGATAGCTCACCGGGCACCGTTTCCGAAACGGTGGCGGCAACTTTACGGTCGCCATACGCTTAGCGGCCCGCTCCGATTTCGGGGCGGGCCGCTTCTATGCTGGTTTGCGTTCAATCAAGAACCCTTTCTCTGAGAGGAGCTTTCCCATGACCGAGAACACCAACCAAACCCCTGGCACCACCGCCGGCTACGGCCCCGAAGGCCGCGAGCTCGAGCGGGAATCCCTTGCCTATGGCGAACCCGCTCGCACGCCTGGCGACGCTGAGACCGCCGCTGCGGGCGATGCGAGCGAGATGCTCGGCGAGGTACTGCAATCCCAGGAGCTGAACCCCGACGAACCCGCCGTCACCAACGAGCCTCCCGTTATGCCGCAGAATCCGGTCGCGACCCATCAAGCCGCCTACCAAGCGACCTACGGCGCGCCCCAGCAGGTAGCAGCGGCACCCCAGGCTCCCACTGCGGCCGCGGCACCCGGCACCGCCCCCACCGCCTCGCCTCACGCAGCGGCAGCCGCCACCGCGGCCGCCGTCCAGAAGACGCACAAGACCATCGATCCCGAGCAGGCCTTCCGCATTTGCGGCATGATCGTCGGCGCCGTCATTATCGTCTTCGGCCTGTGCATGCTCGCCTACTACACGCCCGACGACGTCGGCTCCCTGTTCGACACCTACCAGATGAACGGCTCCGCTGGCTTCGCAAGCGCCGGCGCCACCTCGGCCCAAGTGCTGAAGGCCGGCTTCTCGATGCTGCTCATCGGCTTCGGCGCCACCGACATCTGCGCCTTCGGCGCCAAGTACATGAAGGCCAAGAAGCGCGAGCAAAAGTAACAGTTTTCGGTGACGTTTTGCATTTTCTGTGAGGGTTGCTATAATAATCACCGATTTACGCCGAAGCCCACAAGCTTCGAACGATGAGGGCTCTGTTTTTGGAGGGGACAGGGCCCTTTGTCATGTCTGGGGACTTTTCGTTGAAGGTATAATCAGACGGAGCCAAACAAACTACGCCCATCGGGCGGCGGCGCATACCTAGCCATCGGAAGGAGGCACCGTGAAACCCAATGCGAAACAACTTCCCATCGATCATCTCGACGACATCGTGGGCAGCATCGTAAACACGGTGCCCACCGATGCCATTTACGTGTTCGGCTCCTACGCCCGGGGCGAGCAAACGCCCGATAGCGACATCGACCTCTACGTCGTCACGAAAGACGCCGCCAAACGCCCACTAGCCTACGGCGCCCTAGTTCGCAAAGCGCTCCTTTGGATGAAAAGACCCAAGGACGTGCTCTGCTCAAGCTCCGACGCGTTCGCACAACGCTCGCACGACCTCTCGACACCTGAGTACATCGTTGCCCGCGAAGGGGTGAAGATCTATGGCTGATACGGAATACACCGGTTTCATGTACGCCGCCCACCGCGATGTGCTCGTTGTCGAAAACCTGGCGAAAGAGATCGATCCCTACACCGAGGCCATCGCCTTCCATTCGCAGCAAGCAGCAGAAAAGATGGTGAAGAACGTATTCATCCAGAATGGCATCGTTCCCAGCAAGACGCATAGCGTCGACGAGCTTCTGTCGAAAGCCATCGATTCCGGTTGGTTGAGTGTCGAGCCCCAGGTTATCGATGCCGCCATCAATATCAGCATGCATGCGGTTGCAGCACGCTATTCCCAGATGCCGGACATCGATCGCGGCGAGGCCCTTCAGGCCATCGCCGACTGCAACACCATCGCAAAATCACTCGCAGAAAACGGATACGACTCCGTAGAAATCAAGGTCGAAGTACATTACCTGCACGAAGAGAAACCGAGAGACGACTCGGACGAGTAGCTGCTACGACGACCCTGACTTCGCGCAAAAGGACGTCGGCTTGCTCATTAGAAGTTGCGCTAACCCTGCGCTACACTCCACCTGACGCCATAGATGTCTTCCTGGCTGATGAGCAGGCGCCCTCACAGTCTCCCAAATGCGCGCTTCACCAACTGTGCCATCAGACGTTGCCGCACTTTCAGGAAGTCAGGGTATTCCATGCTCTCAAAGCCTTCGGGCAACGCATTCTCGACGCACGCCGCCCTATACGCCTCTTCACCATGCTCTTCGCGCAGCTTGGCCACATAGGTGATTGGCGGATCGTCGCTTATCTCGATGTTCTTCTGATACTTAAGCGCAACGAAGTTCGCACGGCAGTCCCTGATGCTGCTGTAGATACCGCCCTTAAGGTAGTTGTCTGGGAATACATGGTGTTTGTCATAGGACTTCTTGTCCCCGCTGCTTGCTGGGGCCAGCAGCTGCGCGACGGTGCCAGTACCGAACATCACCCGCGATCCCAGTACAACCTGCGCCGCCAAGAAGCCGTTCCAAGATGGGCCGCTTGCGCGGTTCTTGGAGTACTCGTTGGGCAGCGTCACATTGAAGAAGTCGTCAGTCAGCCGCGCCCCGATCTCAGCGTCGAGCCACAATCGGAATGCATCGGCGTCAGGCAGCCCCTTAACGGCATTCAGCTCCTGCTCGAAGACCGACTCAAAGTTGCCCGTGTAAAGCTGCGTCAGGATGGCCATGAAGAACCATCTCCTCGCCACCCCCTGCAGCTCCTCCCCAGTGATCCCGAAGCGGTGCTTGGCGATCAGCATAATGGCGTAGGTGAGCGGGATCGCGTTCTCGGAGCTCACCATCCCCGGGTTCACGTATCCCGCCTCCCCCAGGGCGTTGATGAACGCATGCCAGTCGTTCAGGTTCAGGACCTTGTCCAGCGCGTCGTTGAACGCGGCAAAGTTCTTCTCGCGCTGCGCGACGCTGGTCTCCTTGGTCTCCAGATTGCGCCCGTTCAGGATCAAGCGCGCGTAGCGGAGACGTCCGCGCCCGAAGCCAAAGCCCACGGTTGCCCTAATAATGTGGCTCGGTTTCACGATCAGAAGAGCGTTATACGAGGTTCCGATGCCCGGCGTGTGGCTCGCCTCGCACCAGTCCTCTATGCGCTGCCTCGTCTCCGGCTCGTACACCGACAGCAGGGTCATGATGAAATCGTCCTCAGTCAGCTTCGTACCACCCGAGTTCACGCGGATGAATATCTGAGACATCTGCTCTTCGTCTGCCCTGTTGGAGATCGTCAGGATGGGGATGATGTAGGTCGTCTCCAGGTTCAAAAGCTCATTGATGCCGTCCTCAATCGCAGCCTCTTCGCTACCCGTCAGCTGGGCTTTGCCGCGCTTCTCGTTCGACTCGCTGAGCCTCTTGATGTAATCGCGCCTGAAGACGCTCGTCCTATTCTCGCGCTTGGCCTTGAAAACCTCGCTCACATCGGGAATGTACCGCGCGTCTTTCGCAACGGCGGCGTCCCAGGTGTGGAACTCGCGCTCTATGGGATCGTAGGCGATACGGATGTTGCGGCTGCCGAACGACTGATCCTTGACCTCAACACCGTATATGGCCGACACCAGCGCGGTCAGCCTCTGCTGACCGTCGATCACCAGCTCCTTCGGCTGCTCGTAGCTCTTTTGGTTCAATCCGATGGAGGTCTTCTTTTCCTCCTGGTCGTCCGGCGATTCCCACAGGATGCAGTAGCCTATAGGATAGCCTCTAAGCATGGAGTCAAGCAAATCGCGGACGTCGCTGTCCTTCCAGACGAACGGACGCTGTAGATCCGGCAGCCCCACGCGCCCTTCGATCACATCACCCACGAGGCTTCCAACAGACCTATCGACGCGGGTAAAAAGCGGCTCGGCCATTATCCCTCTCCTTGCTCATAAGTGCCCTTGCTACAAAATGATCGCGCAATGCCCTTGCGCGCTGCCTATTCTTTGCTGGCCGGCTGCAAGCAGACGTGCCGTTTCTTCCCCCAACGAAGCCAATACGTAGTCGTCCTGCTGGTTGGGTTTATCTACCAGGATCCACTTCGCTTGCTTGAATAGGTATATGGAAAAGGCTATCCACTGTGGGTAGTTGATAGCGAGCGGGTTCTTTGCGAAGTAGACATTTCCCGCATTGATAGCCGTCGTCGCAGCGTGCGCGACGAACAACATCGTTCCGAGCTTCGGATGCTTCGCATGCCGCGTTGATACCGGTATGCTCTCTTTGATGCCATACCCTTCATGCATTCGCTTCAGCACCCAGCACGTTCTTACGATTACCTCGGTGAGCATTACTGGTATCGTCTGGCTCACGAAATGGACAAAATCGTAGCCTTCGAAGTACATTCCCTGCACAATCTCCGCAACAGTCTGTTCATCCGTTCCGAACTTGCCAAACTGCAAGACGTTGAACAGGCCCATCAAAGGAGCTGGCAACCCCATCGAAGTGTTTACATCGCTCATAAAATGGAGAACCTGCTTGCAAACGGCGCTGAATACGTCTTTCGCCGTTCGATCGGCGTATCCCTCCATCACTTGGGAGACAAAGTTGCCCGCCTTGTCGATTGTCGTCATCTTCCCAGTAAGGATATCGTGCACCCCCACGAAAAGCCCCAGGAGAGGATCGTGCCCGAGCGATAAAAGCCTGTGGTAATACGCGCTCAGTCCATCAACGTATTGAGTGGTGCTTCTATTGTCCTGCGCGTCATAAGGAACCTTCGACCTGGCCTGTGACGCCAGCCGCTCCACCTCATCTGGCGGAAAGGCCCTCTCGAACTGATCCCTTATATAGTTTCCGAGCGGTGCCTCCCGAATCCCGTCCTTTGTCTTCTCGGGAACACCGACAAGCAGAATATCAACCGAGGCCGATACGACAGAAGCGAAGGCGCTTATGGCGACGTCGGTTTTATCAAGCCTGTGAACGGCTTTGTACTTCGCGTTTAGCTCATGTATACGTTCATCACATTGCTCCAATTCAGCGGCCGTGAGCAAATCGCCTAATTCGCTTCCAGCTGTCGGGAGGCCAGAGCATTCTGCGACTATCTCACTCCAGCTCTTAATGCGCTGAGTACTTATCTCCGACGTTTCCTCCTCGCTACTCGCATCTTCATCAATCAAGATGCCCCGCAGGGCAAGGAATTCGTCCATCTCTTCCATAGCGCTTTGCAGTTGCATGCTATCTTCACGGATAGCCTCTAACCGTGCTTTATGCGCAGCAAGAACATCAACTGTTGACTGAGCGTCTTCGTTAATCGCCCTAGACATCCTGCATCCTTTTCTCCAGTTCGGCGATGCGCATCACAAGCTTTTCGTTCTGCTTCGCAAGTCGTTTGGCTACTCGGCTGTTTTTCTCCAACTCTTCGATTTCGGCATTGTTGTTTGCGATTACCTGCTGCAGCTTGGCAATCTCTTTTTGATACTTCTTGGAATCAGCTTTGCGCGTTAAAAAGAAGGTGGCGAGCGCTCCAGCCGATGCACTGACTCCGGCTATTAACGCCTTTATAACATTGGGGCGCTCGGCGATAGCGCTAATCAGTTTTTTCGCAAACTTCCCGAGCATTACTCACCAACCTTCCAGGCAAACGGCCAATTTGCTAGTTGTGGTTTCTCGTTCAGAAGAGGAAGCTCGTTCACGATGTCCAAAGTTACCCATGGATACCGCGACCAAACGCGGTATGAGGGCGCTGATGTACGTCGAGTCGTCACTGCAGTCGTTGGGATCGTTCACGATGGCCGATGCCTTATCCGTCCTCAGCTGGTAATGGTCTGTCATCCATTCGAGCGGATTGCGTCCGTCCACCTTGTAATCGTTGGCGACTTCTGGAATGCCGGTAAATGCCAGGTTCTCGTTATAGATGATGGGCATACGCACGATTATAGCCGCCTGCTCTCCTTCGACCAGATACTTTCGAATGTCGGTAGCGCAGGCATCGCTTTCAACCAATTCGGCATAGCCCATCGCACACCTCTCAGTATCAGCTTGGTTTGCAATACGTTTACAAGCATTATACTTCGCCGAGGCCATGCAACACTTCGCAACGCTACCAACCCATAGATACCCCCATAGAGTCGAAGGGGAGCGCGTAACCAATCCACTCCAAAGTTCCGCAAGTTTCCTTGGGCTCACCATTGGCCACGCATTCAAGCGATTCGCACTGCTCGTCCCGCAGAGTCGCACCGCGCTCTCCGTACCACTTTAGATGCCACTCCAGGCCGCTCCAACCCCGCTACGCGGTTTTTCTGTGGGGGCATCGCCCTTCACATGCAACCGCATCCAGCTTTTAGCCATGCTTCACTTACTGCTGGCTGCCTGATATCCTAGCTACATTGAGTCTATTCGCATTGAATGATAGAGAAAGGATCGCCATGGCTAATCATGACTTTCCATTTGAGGGTGGCGATATCTTGAAGAATATGGGGGCGACATGGTTCGTCTCATATGCCTACTATGATCACTGCGATAAATCACACATGAACTGGGATAATGTTCGCACTTCGGGAATGAGAATCAGCTGCTACAATAAAAGCAAGCGATATCACAAGCAATGGCTGCAGCACGTGCTTTCAATGAATGATGCTAATTTATCGAAGAACACCCTCGGCGTTGCTCCATGCGTAACAAAGCAAATGGCGAAAGAGCTTTTAGCGAAATGCTTCTACCCTCTCAGCGCGCCCCCATCATGACGCAACGAACCACGCCGACGGAATGGTCGTTGGGCGTCTCATGCATTTTCTTTCCCGACTCCTCCGAGTTTCCTTCCGGTTTTCATGCGATTCTTCCAAGTTATCGCGGCTGCCTCACGCGAGCAAGGGCGACCCTTTTTCGAGGATTGCCCTTGCTTGGGCCGAGGCGGCGCCGGCAAGGCCGCCCGGTCCGACGGAAAAGTCGCTACACCGCGAACACCACGGAGCAGATGCTCAAAAGGATGGCGCCGAATACGAGGGTGAACACCATCATGGGCCACACGAACTTGAACCAGTGGGACATCTTCATGTCAAGCATCTGCAGCGTTGCCATCACCAGGCCGGTCGGCGCGATGTAGAGCATGGCGTACTGGCCGAACTGGTAGGCCGCCACAATGATCCAGCGGGGAATGCCCACGGTGTCGGCCAAGGGCGCGAAGATGGGCATGGCCAGCACCGCCAAGCCGCTGGAGGAGGGCACCACGAAGCCCAGCACGAAGAAGATGAGCAGCAGGCACACCACGAACAGAGGGCCGCTCATGCCGGCCACCAGGTTGGAGGCCGCATTCAGCATGGTGTCGCTGATCATGCCCTCGGTGAGCACATGGTTCACGCCGCGGGCCAGGCCGATGATGAGGGCCACGGGCACCAGGCTGGAGGCGCCGGCACCGAAAGCGTCCACCATCTTCGCCTCCCCCACGCCGTCTTTGCCCGTGCCGCCGATGAACATCACCAGGATGGACAGCGTCACGAATTCGGCGGCCATCTGCGGGAACCACCAACCGAGGTTCATGACGCCCACAATCATGATGATGAAGGCGGCCACGAAGATGACGAGCACGATCTTCTTGCGCAGTCCGAATTCCCGGGCCGCTGCACCGCTTTCATCCAGCTCCCACTGGGCATTGAACTTCTCGCGATCCTCGTAGGAGTAGCTGAATTTCGGGTCGGCCTTCACCTTCTTGGCATACCAATGCAGGTACAGCAGAAACACAATGGCGCCCACGACGAGAGCGAAGGCGCGCACGGCGATGCCCTCGGTGAACACCGTGCCGGCAGCATTTGAGGCAATAACGGCCGAGAAGGGGTTCACCGTAGAGAACGTGGTGCCGATGGATCCGGCCATGAAGATCGCGCCCACGACCACAATGGAGTCGTAGCCGAGCGCGATGAAGATCGGCGCGAGAATCGGGTAGAAGGCCACGGCCTCCTCCTCCAGGCCGCACATGGTGCCGCCGAAGATCATGAACACCGACACGCCGAACACGAGCAGAAACTCGCGGCCCTTGGTCTTCTTCGTGAGGGCGGAAAGGCCGCTTTCGAAGGCGCCCGTCACTTTCACGACGCCGATAAGACCGCCCAGGCACAGGATGAACACCATGACGTCGATGCCGTCGATCACGCCCCAGACCATGGAGTAGGGAATGTCGGCAAGCGACACCGGATGCGGATCGAGCCCTTCATAGGTGCCGGGAATAGACACCGCCTTGGTGATGGCGCCGCTCGTGAATTGATCGATGTCGATTTTCACGCCCAGCTCATCGAGCGTTTGCTGGGTCGCATCAAGCTCGGACACCTCGCCGGTCGGCGTCGTCATCTCCAATTTGCCGCTCTCGGAATCGTAGAGCAGCTTCGAGTACTGGCCGGCCGGCACGAACCACGTGCAAATGACGGCAACGATGGTCACGATAAACAGAATCGTGAACGCCGAGGGAAAAGAGAACTTGCGCTTCTTTTTCTCCCTCTTGGGCTCTTCGGTCGGGATGGGAACGGCTTCCATGGTTGTCTCGGCCATGATGATCTCCTGTCTGAATCGGGGCGAAACGCCGTGACGCCTTCCCATGGGCCGCCATCGGAATCGCCATCGGAGCCACTGCTTTCGACCGCGAGCCATGGGAGGATGCGATGATCCGAGTGTAGGCGCGCGGGCTGCGCGCAGCCAAGGCATAAGCCGGGGATGTTCTTCGAGCGCAGCGGGTATAACTTGGAGATATTGCGAAGACCTCCATCTATACACGGACTAAACCGCAGGTGGGAACATCGACGTTGCCGATCCGTCAACAAAGCGCCATAGCGGCTCGACGGCCCCCGCCGCGATTCGCTACACTACCGCCAAGCTGGCAAACCACGCCGGGCGAGTCCTGCCGCCGCATCTGCTTTCGAGGAGCACCAATGACCCTGCTGTTCTACTACACGCTTCTCATCATGTTCTTCTACACCATCGTGGCGGCCACGAGCCTGTCGGCCTTCTACGTGTCGCATCGTCGCACGTTCTTGTACGCCACGCTCGGGTTCACGTTCTACTTCTTCGATGTCTCCCTCGTCTTTAAAGACAATTTCATCACCCCCGATGCCGTGTTCGAAGCCGCCTCGTTCTACGATGTGGGACACCCTTACACTTCCATCATCACCGGCGGCGGCGCGTTCCTCTTTCTGTGGCTGGCCGCCTGCCGCTACTGCCGGGAAGAACGCCCCGTCGTTCGCTTTGCGCCCGTGGCACTGTGGGCCGCGCTGTCGCTGGCCGCCTATCAGCTCATCGAGAACCCGCAATGGAGGGAGTTCGTCTACTACAACCTGCGCGCTGTGCTCCAGCTGCTCTGCTATGCCCTGCTCGCCTGGTGGTACACGCACTCCCCCGACCCCGAGCGGCGCTCCATCATGAAGAGCCACCGCACCGCGTTCTTCTGGGCCATCGGCCTTACCTGCGGCATCATTCTGGAGAACGTGTACGTCCAGCTGATCTTCGACCCCGGCAGCATTCCCCGCGGCATGTGGGTCCTCGCCGAGCGCAGCCCCATGGAGAACCTCCTGTTCATCTGCTACGGCCTGGCGGTTCTGCGGGGCGCGTCGGTGTCCCTGCAGCTGCGAGCCCGCGAGCTGCCCGAAGGCGACGATCCTTTGCTCGCGGAGTCCATCGATCGTCTGCTGCCTTTGTATAGCCGCACCTACGACCTCTCCAAACGCGAGGAGGAGGTATTGCGCCACGCGCTCATGGGGAAGGACAACCAGAACATCGCAAGCGCGCTGACGCTTTCCGCCGGCACCGTGAAGGTGCACATGCACAACATCCTGAAGAAGACCGGCCACGCCAACCGCGCCGAGCTGGCTGCCGACTTCTGGGAGCGCTAAACTGCGGGAACCCCTCTCCTCGTGGCTCCTCCCCCTTTCGCGAGGTTTTTGCTACATCTTGAGAACATGACCTTGAAGGGCTACATATTGTGTTAGAATTCCGCTTTGCTAACTAGATATAGTGAACCAGCGAGGCATTAACCGAACCGCAAACGACAAGGAGCCCATCATGGAGAACAAGATGATCGACGGCGTGAAGGTGGCCGTGAACTACGCCCAGGCCAGCGACGCCCCCGTATCCGACGACGAGATCAAGGCCTACATCAAGCGCGCCTACGACAAGTACCCCCATGGTCAGCTGGAGTCGCTGACGCTTGACGTCGATGGCGAGGACGTCGGCATCCACTACGGCCTCGCGCCGGTGAAGTTCGACCGCATCCGCCGCATCACCGGCTACCTGGTGGGCACGCTCGACCGCTTCAACGACGCCAAGCGCGCCGAGGAGCACGACCGCGTCAAACACGAGGTTCCCGCCTGCTGCAAGTAACCTGGCTTTTTCAACCCATAAAGAAGGGCCGTTGCGAGATGCTTTTCGCAACGGCCCTTCTTTTTTCGCAGCCTGAAAGCCTACAGCGGCAATCGCCCTTCCAGGGCGCGGCCCAAGGTGACCTCGTCGGCGAATTCCAAGTCGCCGCCGACAGGAAGCCCGCTGGCGGGGCGCGTCACCTTCACGCCCAAGGGCTTGATGAGCCGCGCGAGGTAGGCGGCCGTGGTCTCCCCTTCAATGTTGGGGTTCATGGCGAGCACCACCTCGGTCACGTCCTCGCGACCGAGGCGCGCCATCAGCTCGGCGATGCGCAAGTCGCCGGGGCCGACGCCCTCCATGGGTGCCAGCACGCCGCCAAGCACATGGTAGACGCCGTTGAACACGGCCGTGCGCTCGATGGGCGGAATGTCGCGAGGCTCGCTCACCACACAGATGACCGCGCCGTCGCGCTTGGAGCTGGCGCAGATCTCGCACAAATCGCCCTCGGCGTAGTTGAAGCAGCGAGCGCAGAAGTGCACGCCCGCCTTCACCTCGCGGATAGCATCGGCCAGACGCAGCGCCTCGGCGGCGTCGGTGTTCAGGATCCAATAGGCCATGCGCTGGGCCGACTTCGGCCCCACGCCGGGCAGACGCTCCAGCTCGTCGAGGAGCTTTTGAATGGAAGGTGCCGCTTGCACGAATGTCGCCTTGAGATGGAGACGGCCCGGCTACATCAGGCCGGGGATCTTCATGCCGCCCATGACGGCGTTCATGCGGGCGTTGGCCGCCTCGCTGGCGGCGCGCAGTGCCTCGTTCACGGCGGCGACGACCATGTCCTGCAGCATCTCCACGTCCTCGGGATCCACGGCAGCGGGGTCGATGGTGATGTCGGTGATGGCCATCTCGCCGGTGGCCGTGGCCTTCACCATGCCGCCGCCGGCCGAGGCCTCGAAGGTCATGGCGGCGATCTCCTGCTGGGCCGCGGCAGCATCGCGCTGCATCTTCTGAGCCTGCTTCATCATTTTCTTCATGTCCATGAAAGGGTCTCCTTTGCTGGTTCGCGGGTCGCGCCCGACTGCTAACGTATTCTAGGGCATCTCGCCCAATCTCGCCTAGACGACTTCCTCGAAGTTGACGCCGTCGCCGAAGCCGAAGGCAAGCGAGGCGGCGAGGTCGGGCTCCTCTACGGGATTCGGGGAAGGCCCGGACACGGCATCGGGCTCGGGGGGAAGCGCGGAGGCGGACGGTGCTGCCATCGAAGGGGCCGGCGAGGGGGCAGGAGCGGACGCAGGCGCTTGAGGTGTCGCACCAGACGGCGCCGGCACCTGGGGCGCCTCCTCCCACGGGGGCACTTCGGAAGAGGCTGCGGGAGAGGCATTTGCGGAGACGCTCGGCGCCGGGGAGGTCGCTGCGCCCTGGGGCGAGGCGCCCCGGGAGGCGAAGGGGTCCTCGAAAGGGATATCCGCATCGTCGTAGGGGACGTAGTCGTCGTAGGGCGGCCTATCGTCATCGGGCGCGGGGGCCGGCGAGAGGGCCGGCGCAGCGGCGGAAGCGGGAACCGCGGGCGCGCTCACGCTAGAAGGCGCGCCGGACATCGGGCTCGCCGAAGCAGCGGAAGAGGCAGCGGACGGGGCAGGTACCGATTGAGAGGCCGGTGCGGGTACGTTAAATGCGGAAGCCGCGGCGGGAGCAGAGGCCATCGGAGCCGAGGCGCCGCCCTTGCGCAGCTCGAAGGGAATGTCCCCGTGGGCTTCACGGCGCAGAGCCTGGGCGAGCTCGGCCTGCACGTCGGGTTTCTGCACGGCGCGGAAGGCGAAGTCGTTCTCGGCAGGGAACTCGATGAGAAGCGCGCCCGCCGCCGCATCGAAGACCGCCTTGGTGTTCATGAACAGCACGCCGTAGGCCGCCTTGGACTTCTTCAGCGAGGCGAGAACACCGGCCCAGAGACGCTGAAGCGAGGCCATATTCGAGAGGGCGGCGGTGATTTCCGGCGATAAGGCGCCCGCAGCGGCCGAAGCGGGCGGTGCGGAAACGGGGGCGGATGCCGTAGACGGCGCGGGGGCAACGGCAGCAGAGGTCGCCGCGGCAGGGGCTGCCGCCGGGACAACCTCTTCCGTAGGGGCAGACCTTGGTCTGCCCTCCGCGAGCGAGGCGGACGGGCTGTCGCACGGCGCTGACCCAGCTGGAGCCGAGGGCCGACCAAGGTCGCCCCCTACGGGGCTCGCTCCAGCAGGGGCAACGGGCGCGGCAGCCACGACAGAGGCGCCGGCCAGCTGGCGCTCCAGGGTTTCCACGCGCTCGGCCAGAGCTTCCAACGTCACATCGGCGTCGGGGCGCACCATGCGCGTCAGCGCGATCTCGAAGGTAAGCCGCGGGTTCGTGGACGTCTTCAGCTCGCCGGCTACATCCCCCAAAACACCCAGAAGCCGCGCCAGGCGGTCGACGCCGAACAGCGGCAGCTCCTGGATCAGCTCGCGGCGCGTCGTCTCGGACACGTCGAGCACCACCTCGGGCCCCGCCACAGCCATAACGTACATGTTGCGCATATGCTCGGCCAAATTCGCGACGAACTGGGCCATGTCGGCGCCGGTTTCCACGTACTCGGCCACCCAGCGGAAGCACGCCGCCGCGTCGCGGGCGCCTATCGTCCGCACGATGTCGGCCAAATCCGTGGAGTCCACGGCTCCCAGCATCCGCTCGGCCACTTCCATGGTCACCGCACCGTCGCCGAAGGCGATGAGCTGCTCCAGCGAAGTGAGCGCGTTGCGCATGCCGCCCTCGGCCCGATGCGCGATGAGCTCCAGGGCCTCCCCTTCGAACTCCACGTTCTCGGCGGTGCAGATGGCCCCCAAGCGAGACACCATGGCCTCGGTGGAGATGCGGCGGAAATCGAAGCGCTGGCACCGCGAGTGAATGGTCTCGGGCACCTTCTGGGGATCGGTGGTGGCCAGGATGAACACCACGTGACTCGGCGGCTCCTCCAGCGTCTTCAACAACGCGTTGAAGGCGGCCGTCGAGAGCATGTGCACCTCGTCGATGATGTATACCTTGTAGCGCCCGCGCGTCGGCGCGAACTGCACGCGGCCGATGATCTCCTCGCGAACGTTCTCCACGCCGGTGCGGCTCGCGGCGTCCAGCTCGTACACATCGGGGTGCTCGCCGGCAGCGATCATCTCGCAATCGTCGCAGGTGCCGTCGGGCTCGGCCGTAGGGCCCTTCTCGCACAGAAGCGCCTTGGCCAGAAGGCGCGCCGTGGTGGTCTTGCCGGTGCCGCGCGGGCCCGTGAACAGGTAGGCGTGGCTCACCTTGTCCTGGGCGATGGCGTTTTTGATGGTGCGCTCGATGTGCTCCTGACCGACCACGTCCTCGAAGATCTGCGGTCGGTACTTGCGATAGAGTGCCTCGGCCATGGCCTACTCCCCGCCTTTCTCCTCAGTCTCGGAAGCCGCCTGCGCGTCCTCGGCCGCCACCCGGCGTCGCGCCTCCGCCTTCGCCTCGGCCTCGGCGCGCATCACGCGCTCCTCGGTCAGCTCGCGCTCGTACTCGGCCTCGTTCACGCGCTCGGCCGCCTGGGCAACCGGATCGCCCTCCTTGGCGCGACGACTGTTCAGCGCGGCCTTGATGACACCGATGAACGCCGGCGCCACCGACACGGCCACAATGCCCAGCACGATCACCTCGAAGTGCTCCTGCACAAACGGAATGCCGCCGAAGAAGTATCCCACCAGCACGAACAGGCTCACCCAAGAGATGCCGCCGACGGCGTTGAAGAACGTGAACTTCCCGAAGTTCATATGTCCGGTACCGGCGATGAACGGCGCGAAGGTGCGGAAAAACGGCATGAACCGCGTGATGATGATCGTGAGCCCGCCATAGCGCTCGAAGAAGTGGTCGAGCTTGGCCATGCGCTCGGGCGTGAGCGCCTTCACCTTCCCCGAATCGATGATGCGGCTGCCGAACAGGCGCGCGATCCAGTAGTTCGAGGTGTTGCCCAAAATGGCTGCCGCCCAGAACACGATGAGCGTGGCCCACACGTTCAGGCCGCCGCCGTCGGCGGAGAACACGCCCGCTGCGAACAGGAGCGAGTCGCCCGGCAGAAACGGGAAGAACACGAGCCCCGTCTCCACGAACACGATGAGGAACAGCGGCGTGTACACCCACACCGGGCCCAAAGCGATGATCCAGCCGGCGATGAAGCCGCGCGGGTCTTTCAAAAGGTTGATGAAAAAGTCGATGATGCCCACCGAGTCTCCAATCTGCAGAATAACGTAGAAGGCGGCGCGCCGCCGGCCCCATTGTATTTTCAGAGGTCACGGCAACGAGACCCTGCGCAAAAGCGCCACGGTAATTTTACGTTGGCACCGCGGTGCGCCCTTCGCGCAAAAGTGCCCCGAATAGGTATGGGCGCTCGTCAGCGGTCCCTTATGGCTGCTTCCTCCCGGACCTGACCAGGTTCGGAACATGTCGCCGCCCATACCCATTCGAGGCACTCGAACTCGTAAGGCCTAAGTATAGGGGAAGCGCGCACGACTGGCGACGGCGCTCCCCTCCGGCAACTAAAAGTCCATAGGGCGCCCGCTAAAGACCGTCTGCGGGCATTTTCACTACGCGATCCTTGTTAAGATCTTCGTAAGGTCTTCGCAAAAACCGGGGGAATTGCTACTATTCTTTCGACCCTTAAACGTAACTCAAACACATCAGTCCCGAGGATGTCATGGCCCGATCCGATTACAGCCGCTACGACGACGAACCCAGACGCTCCCAAGGCGGCCTCTCTCTTTCCACGGGCCGCTTCGATGGCCGCTCCACGGGTCCCACCCGTTCGTCCTCCTCCGGCAACCGCCCACGCGGCACCCGACACAACCCCCTGCGCGACGAGTATCCCTCGAGCCGCGACCGCCGTCGCGAGCCCGAGCCGGGACGCCGGCACTCAGGCGGCGAGCGCTCCCCGCGCGGCGAGCAGTCCCGCGGCAAACAAGCGCCCGCCGGCAATCGCGGCGCCCAAGGACGCTCGCGCAACGGCGCTCCCTCTGGCCGCGGTAGCCACGCCCCTCGCGCAGGCGCCGCATTCGCCCCCCAGATGCACACCCTCGCCCCGGCCGGCGGCTTCAGCCTCGCACGGACGGCCATGGCGCTTATCGTCATCGCGTTGGCCATCATCTTCGCCATGGCGCTTTTCCACATCGGTCCTTTCGCATCGGCCGCCGCCAAAGACGGCAGCAAGCATGTCGGCGTCGCCAGCGCCAACGCCGTGGGCGGCAACGCCTCCTACTTCGCGCAGAACGTCGCTACCCAGGTGAGCCTCGCCCGCCCCGTCGAGCCGGAGCTGGCCCAGCTGCCCGCCTACACGCCGACCCGCGACGACCTTACCAACCTCGCCGGGCAGAAGGCCCCCTTCGCCTTCGCCCTCGGCAACGCGACCAACGACGCCGGCGAACAGGCCGCCGCGCCCGTGCTCTCCGACCGCTCCCTCGTGAGCTTGAACAACGCGCTCTCCTACTACGACAACAATGGCTATGAGGCCAGCTACCTCATCATGGATCTGGGCACGGGACGCGGCATTGCCGGCAACGTGGACGTGCCCATCTACGGCGCCAGCTCGTTCAAGGGCCCCTATTGCGCCTATGTGGTGAACAAGGAATTCCCCAACGACATCGACCGCGCCTCATCTTCGCGCCTCACTCAGGTGGAGAACACCATTGTCTGGTCGGACAATTCCTCCTACGGCAAGCTGCGACGCACCTACGGAAACGACGGCATGGAAGCATGGCTGGCCGAGGCCGGCGTCGATACAGCACTGGTGAACGACACGTACTTCCCCACCTACACGGCACGCCAGTCGGCCCTCATGTGGCTGAAGATCTACGAGTACCTGACGACCGCCGACACCTCTGCCGCCCAGTGGCTCTCCGACACCTTCGGCAAAACCGAAGTCTCATTCCTGCGCAACGGCGCCTTGGGCACCACAAGCGCAGGGCACACCGACTATCTGCCGGAAGAGGGCTCCGGCGGCGAGGAAGGCGTGGAAGACGACGGGGCCGACGATGAGGGCTCCGAGGCGAGCACACCCGCCGACGACCCCGAAGGCGACGGCTCCGAGCTCGCCGAAGACGCGGAGGGCGGCCAGACGCTCATTGAAGAAGACAAGACCGTCGCGTCCATCGGCACGAACATCACCGTGCGCAACAAGGCCGGCTGGATCGACGGCCAGGACGACGACGCCGTGTGCGATTCGGGCATCGTCACTATCAACGGTCGCGACTACCTCATAACCATCATGACCAATGCGCCCGACTCGGCCGCCGGCGAGCAGGCCTTCGCCCACCTCGCCCGCACCCTGCTGGAAATCCGCGGCGACTTGGTGTAGGAGGGCCCGTGGCCGACGCTCCCGATAATCCTCTCGCCCCACGCACGCGGCCGCCCTACTATGCCGGGCAGCCCATCGAGTTCGCCGGCTATGTGGACGACTTCGACCGCACCATCTGCGCCATGGAGTTCTCGCTGGACGACGGCGCCTCCTGGACGGCCTACCCCACTGCCGCCGTGGACAAGAGCCGCGGCGTGAACTGGCGGTTCGTCTATACGCCGGAGACACCCGGGCGCTACCTCTTGAAGGTGCGGCCCGTGACCGAGGACGGCGAGCCCTCCACCCTGGTAGCCGGCTTCGCCTTCGAGGCGCTGCCCGCCGGGGGCACTTACGGGGATGCGCGCATCCGGGCCGTGGGCGGCTCGTTCAAGGACGCGCGCATCTTCCGCTCGCGGGAGCTCGCGAACCTCACGGGTGAGGAGGCGGCCTTCCTCTCGGGAGCCCTCGGCATCGCCACCATTTACGACCTACGTACGGCCGCCGAAGTGGCGGCGCGCCCGGAGCCCTATATCGTGGGCATGCGCACCGTGGCCCTGGAACCTTCCACCGAGCACCGCCGCAAGGATTCCGACAAGCGCCTGATTGCCGGCGTTATCGAGCGCTACGGTGAGCCCGAGGAGCGCATGTGCGCGAACTACCGCCGCTACGTGCGCGAGTATCCGCTGGTAGGCCAGGCTCTGCGCTCCATGGCCGCCGAGAGGCGCCCCGCGCTCATCCACTGCGTAAACGGCAAGGACCGCACCGGAGTGCTATGCGCCACCTTGCTTCGCGCCACCGGCGCCGACGAGGACGCCATCATGGAGGACTACTTGCGCGTGAACACCGACCACGCCGACCTCATCGCGGAGGAGGCCGCGCACCTCGACGGCGGCATGACCGACCACGAGCGCGCCATCCTGATGTCGTTTCTGGAAGCGCGCCCGGCCTACCTGCGCGCCTACTTCGACGAGATCGACCGCCTCTACGGCAGCTTCGCCACCTACCTGCGCGAGGGCCTGCATCTCATCAACGAGGCGATCGAGAGCCTCCGCGCCCTGGTGGCCTAGGACGCGCTATCGGAAACGCCCGCGCCCTGGAAGCCGGCAGCCCAAAGCTCCAGGCGCGCATTTTCGCTTTTGCCCGCGCAAATGCCAGTTCGACCCCGCTTTGGTAATCCGGCGCGTGCCAAAGCGGGGTTGAACTGGCATTTCCTGCCAAAGCGCCCCTCAACTGGCATCGCGAGACGCCAAAGCGGGGTCGAACTGGCATTTGCCTCGCGCGCGCTGCAAGGAGGTTGGATAAAGACTGACCCGGCGGGCGATCAGACAGGCGGGAGCTATTGCAACAATCGTGGCGGGCAAGGAAGCGAAGCCGAAAAGCTCCCCCGCAAACGCGAGAGCCGTCAGAGGGCAGTTGGTGCAGGCGGCGAAAAAGGCGACCATGCCGACGAGGGCTCCGAGAGACCTACTCGCTCCCACAGCGCCCAAGATAGATGCGGGGAGAAGCGGCGACGCAGCGGAGAAGACTGCCGCGCCGAGGCAGGCGCCAGTGGCGAGAACGGGCATGATCTCGCCGCCCTTGAAACCGCCGGCAAGAGTGAGCAGCGTAAGCGCCGCCTTTACGATGAAGGCCCACCAAGGCAGAGCCTCGCCCGCCAGAGCCGCCTCAATCTGCGAAAGGCCCGTACCGCAGTACGAGCGCACGTCCTCGTAGTGGAAAAGATCCGCATAGCCGACGACGAGCGCCGTGGCCACTCCCCCGACCGCCAGCGCGAAGACGGGCGCCCCGAGCCGGGCGAGACCGCCCCGAAGCTTCTCAAGCGCTCCGCAGAAAGCAAGGGTCAGCAGTCCCGCCGCCGCACCCACCGCAGCGAGCAAAAGCAGAGCCCCGGCAACCCGATCCCCCATGAAGGAATCGCCCGCGAAGACGACGTCCAATACGGCCGGCGCCGCAACGGAACCCGGAAGAAAGCGCACGCCCATCGCCCGCACCACGCCCCAGGACACTAAAGACGTCACCGCCGGCGCAGCCAGCGAAGCAAACGAGTCGGGTCTTCGGCGAAGTGCCTCGAAGGAGAACACGACGCCCGCCAACGGAGCATCCAGCATGGCGCCGAGAGCGGCGCCCATGGCCGCCGGCGCCAGCACCGTGCGGAAACGCGCGGAAACACGGCCGCGCAAAAGGCCGCTTGCCGCCGCGCCCATCTGGAGCGCCGCCGCCTCCTTGCCCACCGACCCTCCGCACAGCACCGTGAGCGCCGTGCCCACGATGATCGCCGGCGCAAGCAGCGGAGGCACCGAGCGCCCATCGCGAACCGCCTCCATAACCCGAGCGGTGCTCCAGGAAAAATCAAGGCCGACCGCCCGATACGCCCCATAGGAGCAAAGCCCCGTCACCGGCAGCAGCCAAACGAGCTGCGGTCGCTCCGCAAACAGGGAGGCGCCCCCGCCTACGGCAACGCTGAGCGCAACGGTGAGCAGGCCGACCAGCGCCCCGAGCACCACCAAGGCGAGCGCGAAAATCACGCCCGCCCTCGCAGATTGTCGCTTCGCGGCGCTCATCGGCCTCCCCTTCTCAACCCCCTAGCGCGTCTCCCCCAAAGGGTCGTTATAGACCACGGCCGAATCGGGACGCGCCTGGCAGATAAGCGTCAGATCGAATTCGCGGGCGAGGCGAATAGTCTCGTCGGTGGGAACCGCCTTGGTGGCCAAAATCGGAACGCCAGCATGAATGGCCTTCATGACCATGTCCACCGGCAAACGACCGCTCGAGAAGATCAGCGCGTCCCGCAAATCGATGCCCTCGCGCAAAGCGGCCCCCACCACCTTGTCGAAGGCGTTGTGGCGACCTAGATCCTCGCGGCAGACGACCACCGTGCCCCCGAGCACGAGATAGCAGCTGTGAGTGCCCGTCGTCGCCTTGTGCAGAGGCGAATCCTCCGCAAACGCTCGCGCCGCGGCGAAGACCCATGCCGCCTCCCACGGCATGGGCTTCACCTTGGCCGGACGCTCGTCGCTGGTGAAGTAGCGGTTATAGACGCGGTTGCCCGTGCAGCACGAGGGAATCGTCTCGACACCCTTCCGCGAGAAATCGGCATGGTGGCGGGAGAGCAGCACCGAAGCCCGTGTCCCCTGGTCGCATACGTAGATGTCCTCGATATCGTCGAGCCCTCCCACGATGCCCTCGGTGTAGAGACGGCCCACCACCAAATCGACCAGGTGATCGGGAGTGCAGACGACGCGCATGGTGGGCACCGTGTTGACGGTCACCTCCATGGCATGCTCGACGAGCACCCCTCTCGCGGCGTCGCCGGCAAGTCCCGCCGGCGTCAGCAGCTCGCCCTCGCAGAGCTCCACCGGCTCGCCCTCCCGATACCGATCGATCACGTTCATGATCTACTTCTCCTGCTTCTTGTGGTAGATGAACCAGTAGGCCAGACCCACCAAAAGACCGCCGACAATGTTGCCGAGCGTGGCGAGCACGAGGTTGTAGGCAACGCCCCCCAGCGTCACCGCGCCGGCCGCGCCGAAGCCGAGGCCGTTGAGCACCAGGCCCATGGGAAGGAAGAACATGTTCGCCACGCAGTGCTCGAACCCGCAGGCCACGAAGGCCGAAATGGGAAGCAGGATGCCCAGAACCTTATCGGCCGTCGTCTTCGAGGAGAAGCCGATCCATACGGCCAGGCACACGAGGATGTTGCAGAGAATTGCCTTGAAGAAGAGCACCTCGGGCGCGAGCGACACCTTGCCGGCGGCCACCGAGACGAACGCCTCGCCCACGGCGCCCCCGTTCATGCCCTGCAAATTCGACATGAAGATGATGAACATGGCCAGAAGCGATCCGGCGAGGTTGCCGACCCATACGATGCCCCAGTTGCGGAACAGGCCGCCGAAGGTGATCTTCTTCGACGCCTTCGCGCACACCATGAGCACGTTGCCCGTGAACAGCTCCGCGCCGCAGCACAGCACCAGGCACAGGCCCAGGCAGAAGCACAAGCCGCCGACGAGGCGCTGCACGCCGAAGGCCATGGTGGTGTCGCCGAGGAAGGTGCAGAAGTACATGCCGCCGAAGCCGATGAAGGCGCCGGCGAGCATGGCGGAGACGAAGCACTTGGCGCCGGGCATGGCCGCCTTCGTCACGCCGATGCTCTCGGCCTTGGCCTCGGTGGCCGCCGGCGCGAGCGCATCGGGGCTCACAGCGGCCAGATCTTCTTTCACAATAGACATAGTCGTTTCAATCCTTTCCAAGTTATCAAAGGCGCACCTACGTGCGTCATCTCAATTCACAAAGGGGTACTGCGTAAAATCGGCGCCGTCGGCGAGGCACTGGTACACGTGTTCCACGGCCGCGAGCACCCGGGGGCTCACCGGATCGAAGAACTCGGTTCCCGCGGGCTGCACGCCCAGGAACACGACCTCCTCGCACACGGCCTCCAGCTCGCCGAGCAGGTACGTGATGGGCAGCGTGTGGGTCGTTATGAGCGACTGCGTGGCCACGTCCGCGGCCTGAAGGCGGCGGATAGCGCCGGGCTCAAGGCCCATGGCCGCCGCATCCACCAGCAGAAGCCGCCTCGGCGCAAGGCGCCGCAGATAGCCCAGATCGTTCTCGGGGGTCTGGCCGCCGTCCACGGCCATCCAACCCTCCACGGGAAAATCCTCCAGCTTCTTGGCCAGCAGAGGCCCGGCCGCATCGTCGCCGCGCAGGACGCTGCCCACGCAGAAGACGATGTTGCCACCGCGCTTGGACGCCTCGCTGGCCAGGAGAATCTCCTCGGCATTCAGCATGTGACCCTCCTCCCCATGGCGTACACGCACGGCTCGCACTGTATCTCCTCCAAGAGACGGAGGAACTCCTCCAGCCACGCCGGGGCGTCGATGGCGACAACCGCCTCCGACACGGCGCGCAAGGGCGGCTCGTCGCTCACTTCCAGGGCAGCGCCCACGCGATCGAGCGCCGCGAGAACCGCGGGCTTCAGCACGGGCACGTGCTCCTTTTTCACCTCGATCTCGCCGAACTTCTCAATACCCGCCAGCTTGTCGTGGGCCTTACCCGGGCCGAGAAGCGCCAGCACGTCGGCGAACACCTCGCGCGAAGTCGTCAAGCGCGGGGCGAGGCAGTCGATGACCCCGGTATGGTGCCCAATGGCCAGCGTGTAGTACAGCACCGACCGCACATCCTCAGGGATAGAGCGCTCGTGGTCGACGAACTTCTCGCCCAGCCGGTAGAACACCACCTCGCGAGCCGTGCGCCCATCGGTGGTATGGGCCGCGAGCGGCCTTGTGGGCGAAAGGACGTCCCCCGAGGCCGCCGGCTCCTCGAAACCGGCGGCCTCGCGCCCGCATCGCTGTCGCACGGTCACGCTCATTCGTCGACGACCTTGCTCAAAAGCAGCGCCTTCAGATCCATGAACACGGCGCGCTTGCGCGTATCGGTCTCGGCGGCGATGAGCGCATCGGCCGCTCCCAGGGCATCCACCGTGTCCTTGGACAACGCCAGCATGAACTCGTCCACGATCTGCTTTCCGTAGTAGTACCCGCTCATGCGGCGCGCCTCGCGCTCGAACGCCGTGCGCACCTTGTAGGGAATGGCCGGGAAGGCCACGGGCGCCTGCTCGCCGGCCGGGGCCACATGGTGGCTCGCGTGCAACTTCTGGTCCAAAAGGCCCAAAGCCGTGGCGAACCCGAAGATCGTGGCCGGCGGCGAGGGCGGGCATCCCGGCACGTACACGTCGACCGGCAGAATCGGATCGGTGCCGCCCCACACGCAGTAGTTGTCGTGGAAGATGCCGCCCGTGCACCCGCAAGCCCCGTACGACATCACGATCTTCGGATCGGGGGCCGCATGGTAGGCCCGAAGCGCCGGCTCCCGCATGGAGCGCGTCATGGCCCCGGTATAGATGAGCATATCCGCATGGCGCGGCGAGGGCACGACCTTTATGCCGAAGCGCTCCGCGTCGAAGACCGCGGTGATGGTGGCGAAAATCTCGATCTCGCAGCCATTGCAACCGCCGCAATCGACGCGATAGACGTACACAGAGCGCTTGATGGACTCAAGGAGCTTCTGCTTCGCCTCGGCCACCTTCGCGTCCAGCACGACCGGATCGGGCCGCCATTGGAGATCGAGCGGAAAATCGTTCTCCAGCATTTACTCCTCCCCCCTCTCGGGCGCCTGGTGCGCAAAGGCCTCGGCATCGTCGATACGGCGGCAATCCAGGCACAGGTCGACCTTTTCGATATCAGCCGCGGCAGAGCCGCCCACGCCCGCGAGCACGCGGCGAGCATAATCGACCTCCTTGGCCGGGGCATAGGGCTTGCCGCAGCGAGCGCAGCGGGCCACGCCGTAGGAGCAGGACTCGCGCAGATCCTCCTTGTTCGTCACGGCCAGCTCGAAGTCGGTCGTCAGCTCGATGGCGAACAGGGGGCAGACCTCCTGGCATCGCCCGCAGAAGATGCAGCGACCGTAGCTGATATCCCACGTGAGATAGTTCTGCTCAGCATCGAGCTCCATGGTAATGGCGTTGGCGGGACAGGCGATGGCGCAGGCCGCACAGGCGATGCAGAGCTTCTCGTTGTGCTCCGGCTTGCCGCGAAACCCTGCGGGCATCTCCAGAGGAGCGAAAGGATAGCCCACCGTGGCGTCGCCGGTTTTGCGAATCTCTTTGAACAGCTTCAACATAGCCTACCACCCCTTCCCGGAAAGAGGCGAGTGCGTGCGGCGGCGGCAGTAGCCCTCGAGCTGATCTTTGGTGAGCACGGTGGACGTCTTCTTCTTGACATCGACCACCGTCACGCGATCAGTGCAGGAATAGCACGGATCCATGGAGCCCACGATTATAGCGGCGTCGGCCACGGTGTTGCCGCGGAACATGTAGCGCAGGATCGGCCAGTTCGAGTACGTGGCCGCCTTGGCGCGCCAGCGATAGCACTTCTGGTTGTCCCCCACCTGGGCCCAGTGCATATCTTCGCCTCGGGGCGCCTCGGTGTAGCCCAAGGCGAACTTGTGCGGCGTGTACTGCCAGTTCTCCGCCTGGATGGGGCCTTCCGGCGCACCGTCGAGCAGCTGCTCGATCATATCGAGGGAGTCCATAAACTCCTCGACGCGCACCAGGGTACGGCTCTGCACGTCGCAGCCGTCGTGGCTGCGCGCCGACATGCCCACGAGGAACTTGTAGCCGTCGAAGGGATGGTCGAAGCGGACGTCGCGGGCGATGCCGCTGCCGCGAACGCAGGGGCCCACGGGGCTAAAGTCGCGGGCCACCGCCGGGTCGAGCCTTCCGATGCCGGCCGTGCGCGATTCGAAGTTGGCCGTGGACACGAGCATGTCCACCAGCGCCTCCACCTCGTGCCGCAGCTCCCGCACGTACTTGATCGTGGCGAGCTTCTGCTCGTCCAAGATGTCGCGCCGCACGCCTCCGATGAGGTTCAGGCCGTAGGTCTTGCGAGCGCCGGTGAGCAGCACGGCCAAGTCCATGGTCTTCTCGCGAACCCGGAAGAAGTGCTGAAATCCCGTATCGAACCCGCAGTAATGGCACACCAGCCCCAAGTTCAGCAAATGAGAGTGCAAACGCTCGACCTCCAGCAAGATGGAGCGGATGTACTGGGCGCGCACGGGCACCTCGATGCCCTGGGCATGTTCCACCGCCTCGGCGTAGGCCACCGAGTGGGCGTTGCCGCAGATGCCGCAGATGCGATCCGCCAGAAACGTCACAGCGTCGTAGTTCAGGCGGCTCTCAGCCACTTTCTCCATGCCGCGGTGCACGTAGAACAGGCGGTAGTCCGCATCAATGATGTCCTCCCCTTCCACGAACAGGCGGAAGTGCCCCGGCTCGTCGGAGGTGATGTGCAGAGGGCCCATGGGCACCTCGGTCGTCTCCTCGGCATGGCCCTCGTAGAGAAACGAGTAGTTCTCCACATCGGTCACGGGAGCCGGGCGCTTGCGGTAGTCCATGGAGTCCTTGCGCAGCGGGTACAGATCACAGGGCCAATCGTCCGGCAGCACGAGCCGGCGCTCGTCGGGGAGCCCCACTGCGCGCAGGCCGAACATGTCGAAGGCCTCGCGCTCGCTCCACACGCAAGCGGGAACCCGCGGGGTCACCGACGGGTATTCCATGGAATGCGGATCCACCTCGGCACGCACCACCACGAACCCCGGATCGCTCTCTTCCATGGAGAGCAGGTAGTACAGGGCGTAGCAACCGTGCAGCGGGCGCTCGTCGTTGGCCACCATGTTGGGCAGCCAGCCGCCGCGGCCGTAGTACAGAAACTCCACCACATCGGGCAGCATATCGGTGGGCACCGTAATGGTCACCTGATCGGCGGCCTGCCACGTCGCATCGAGCACCGCGCCGGGAAAGGTGTCCCTCACGGCCTGAACATGGGTCTCGCCCACGCGCAAAGGCGACTGCTTCTTCGTCGTCATTACTCGAACACCTCCTCGGGGGTATCATCGAAGGCCAAGGCCGCCAGGGCATCTTCGAACAAGCTGCCGGAAGAGAGGCCCTCTTCCTCGTAGGACATAACAATGGCGCTGGCCTCTTCAATGGAGCCGGCCAAGGGCCCCGGCAGCGCCACGCCGAGCAGCACCACCAAAGCGAGGAGCACCACCTCGGGCACAAGCGCCAAAGCGGGCACGTCACAGCGCTTCACGCCTTCGGGCGCGCGACCCAGCGCCGATCCGGTGATCATGCGCACGAGCGCCATAATCACCACCACAAGCGCCACGAGCACCAGCGCCACGGCCCACCAAACTTCCGCAGCCACGCCGGCGAGAACCATGAACATCTCGCTGACGAACATGGCAAAGGGAGGGAAGCCCGCCAAGGCCAGACAGCCAGCCGCGAACAGCACGCCGGTCACCGGCGCCACCGAGATGATGCCCGAGATCTTCGCAAGGTCGCGCGTGTGGTACTTCATCATCACATTGCCGGACAGGCAGAACATGAGGGCCTTGGTGAGGCCGTGGGCAATGCAGTGCACGAGCCCGGCGATGATGCCGAGGGGACCGCCGATGCCGAAGCACACGGCGATGAGCCCCACGTTCTCGCACGAGCTGTAGGCCATCTTGCGCTTGAGGTCGTTCTGCTTGTACACCTCGAAGGCCGCATAGCACACCGACAGCACGCCCAGGATCATCATGACCGTCTGGGGGAACGTCGCGCCCACATTGGCCGCCGTCAGAATGTAGAAGCGCAGCACGATGAGGATGGCGCACTTCAAAAGCACGCCGGAGAGCAGGGCCGACACGGGGCTCGGCGCCTCGGAGTGGGCGTCGGGCAGCCACGTGTGCATGGGGAACAGGCCCGCCTTGGTACCGAACCCGATGGCCGCGAACACAAAGGCGATCATCATGAGCGAATGATCCATAAGCGGCGCGTTGGGCAGGATGGACGTCCAGAACACCGCCTGATGCGGATCGGCCATGATGTCGGCGGCGTTCGCATAGACGAGCAGCGTCCCGAACAAGCCAAAGGCCACGCCGGCCGTGCAGACGATGACGTACTTCCAGGCCGCCTCCAGGGCGAGCTTCGTGCGATAAACACCGACGAGGAACACCGTGGAGAGCGTCGTGGCCTCCACCGAAACCCACATCATGATGATGTTGTTGGAGGTGACGGCGAGAATCATCGAGAATACGAACAGGCTGAAGAAGGCGTAGTACTGCTTCACCTGGGAGGGCCCGAGCTTACCCTCGGCCACATCGTGGGCCACATAGGGCAGCGAGTACACGCCCGTGCAGGGCGCGATGACGGCGATGAGCCCCAAGAACAGGGCGCTGAGACCGTCGAGATGGAACCACTCCCCCAAAGCGAAGATGTCGCTGCCCGCAAAGGCGGCCACCACAAGCGTTAGGCCCGCTACCGCGACGCCCGCCAGGGAGAGTACGTGAAGAGCCTCGTAGGCGCCGCGGAGAGTCGATTTCGCCGGCAGCGCGGCAATGAGCAGCGCCGCCGCCAAAGGACAGCCCAAAAGCACCAGAAGTAACATTGAGTAATCCATGGCTTATCCCTTCAGCTCGCAGAGGTCGTCGGCGTCAAGGGTGTGCGCATAGCGCGCCATGCGCCATACGAGCACCGCCAAGATAATCACCGCGAAGATGGCGTCGGTGGCGACACCGATCTCCACCAGCTCCGGAGCCTGAGGCGCCAGAAGCGCGAGCGTCACATGGGAGCCGTTCTCCATCAGACAGTACCCGAAGATCTGCTTGAAGATGGAGCGCTGGATAACGATGCAGGTGAGCCCGATGAAGAAGTGCGCGAGCGACACGGCCAGCGTGGGCTTGACTGCCGCCGCCGTGGGCAAATCGATGCCGGAGACGGCCACGAAGCAGACGAACACCTCTACGGCCACCAGCGCCACCGACTTCATGGGGTTCAGCTTCGGCGGCAGATCCGCCTCGGCATCATCGCCGATCTTCTTCAGCGTGAACAGCAGGATGGCGGGCACAAGCACCACCTTCGTGGCAAAGGCCGTGGCCGACCAGGTGAACAGCTCTGCCGAGCCTGTGACGGCGCCGAGCGAAGCGAGCACGCCAACGAGCACCAAGGACTGCAGCGAGTACAAGAAGGCCGCCGCCCGTCCGGTGCGGGCGAGCACCACCATCATCGAGGTGATGATGAGGCAGGCGCCAAGCACATTGACCAATGGGTAACCGAACATATTCACCACCTAAATTCCAATGACGAGGAACACGAGGGACAGCGAGGCGATCCCCACGACGAACCAGGTGTAACGGCCGAGATACTTGTAGCGCACGCGCATGACCGCGTTCTCGATCACCGAGGCGATAAGGAACACCACGAGCACCTTGCATGCGTAGGCAACCAGGCCGCCGAGCAGATCGAGAGGGGACGCCGTGGCCGCCGCGCCGAAGGGCAGAAAGATCGCCACGAACAAGCTCGCCACCACGAGCTGTTTGAGCGAAACGCCCAGCTTCATCATGGCCAGCGACGGGCCCGAGTAGGCGGCCAGAGGTCCTTCCTGAATCTCCTGCTCCGCCTCGGCCAGATCGAACGGGAGCTTCCCCATCTCGATGTAGCAGGCCATGGCGCAGGCCACGCCGGCCACGACGACGGCCACCAAGGGGCATGCCGTCAGATTGGCTACCGATGAGGCCATAAGCCCCACGTTGGTCGAGCCCGCGGCCACGGCCATGACGAAGAGCACCAGGATGAGCGAGGGCTCAACCAGCACGCCCACGAGCAGCTCGCGCACACCGCCGATGGCCGTGTAGGAACCGGCCGAGTCGATGGAGGCCAGGGCGAACATGAAGCGCGGAAGGGCCATAAGATACAGAATGGTGATGATGTCGCCGAGAATAGGCACCGGGCACGCCTGGGTCATAAGCGGAAGACCCGCGGCGAGCAGGATAAACGAGCCCAAGAATATCGGTGGCGTAAGGCGGGAGACAATGCTGCTTCCGCCCTCCTTCACCTCGCAGCGACGCCACAGCTTCGCCAGGTCGTAATAGTCCTGCAGCACGCTCGTGCCCGTACGGGAGTGCATCTTCGCGCGAATCTTGCGGGTGATGCCGGAAAGAAGCGGGGCGATGGCGACCAGAAGGATGGCCTGAAGTATCGCGATAATGATAGTCATGGCATCCCCCTAACGTACCAGGATGATGAGCGCGAGGAAGAACACCAGCGCGCCGACGATGTAAACGATGTAGGTGCGGAAATCCCCGCTCTCCATGCGGCCGAACCAAGCGCCCACATCGCTCACGACGGAGAGCACCGAATTGGAAAGCGCCGGAGCATGCCGCTCAGCCGGAGCAATGCCGACCGTCCGGTCGCGATCGTAGCGCGAGGCCGCACCACCGGTCGCCACGGGGGTGGCGGGAGCCTCTTCGGCATCGGACTCAAGCGCGCGGGCGATCAAGCGGGCAACCGCCTGGCCGGCGCGGTTCACGCCGTAGCGAAGAGCGTAAAGCGGGCCCATGAAGGTCTTGACGTTCGCGCCCACCGTAGAGGCGAGCGTCTCCATGGACAGATCCGCCTCATAGCCGCATGCCCAGGTGCTCGGGTCGCTCTTCATGCCAGCCTTCCGATTGGCGGCATTGCGCAACAAGGCGCACAGGGCGATGACGACGGCCATAAGAGCGGCCATGATGAGCGGCGAGACCACCGAGACCGTGTCCAAGGACACCAGTGTCGCGCCCTCGACCACCGGCAGAGACGGTGCCGCGAGCATCGAGCTCGCGATGGAGCTGACAACAGGCGCCACCCAGGCCGCGCCGAGTCCCAGGGAAATGCAGGCCACCGTGAGGATGACCATGGCGATGGTCATGGGAGCCGGCACCTCGTGGGCATGCTCGGCCGCCTCCGAACGGGGACGGGCGAGGAACGTCACGCCGAAGGCCTTCACGAAGCAGGTGACCGCCAGAGCGCCGGTGACGGCGAGGGCCACCACGGCAAAGGCGAAGACGATACGCATGAAGATGCCACCGTCCATGGCCGCCCCAATGAGTCCCTGGTAGGTGAACCACTCGGACACGAAGCCGTTGAGCGGCGGGATGGCCGAAATAGCGAGGGAGCCGATGAGGAAGCACACCGCCGTGACGGGCATCGCCTTCGCCAGACCGCCGAGCACCTCCATGTTGCGAGTGCCCGTGGCGTGCAGCACGCTACCGGCACCGAGGAAGAGCAGGCCCTTGAACATGGCATGGTTCACCAAGTGGTAAAGACCGGCCAGAAGCCCGATGGCGGCAAGCCAGGGCAGACCTGCGGCCCAGCCGTAGATGCCCACGCCGACACCAAGCAGGATGATGCCGATGTTCTCGACGGAGTGGTAGGCCAGAAGGCTCTTGAGGTCGTGCTCTCCCAGGGCATAGACCACGCCGAGCACCGAGGAGACGGCGCCGATGACGATGACGAGCACGCCCCAACCGACTTCACCGCCCGCAGCGCCGAGCAGATCGAAGCACACCTTGCAAATACCGAAGATGCCGATCTTGATCATGCCGCCGGACATGAGCGCACTCACGTTGGAGGGCGCCGCCGGATGGGCCTGGGGCAGCCACGAATGGAAGGGCACCATGCCCGCCTTCGCCCCGAAGCCGAAGAAGGCCAGCGCGAAGGCCAGCGTGGCGATGCCGGGAGCGAACGCATGAGTACGGAACGCCTCGAACTCGAGCGAGCCGGTGGCCGAGGCCATAGCGAAGAACGAGCACGCGATCATCAGAAAGCCGATATGGGCCATGATGAGGTACAGAAAACCGCCCTTGAGCGACGCTTCCGTCCGGTCGATGATGACGAGCACGTAGGACGTGAGCGACATCAGCTCGAAGAACACGAGGAACCAAAAGGCGTTGTCGGCAAGGATGACGAGGTTCATGGAGGCGATGAACAGGTTCATGAAGAACCCGATGACGCCAATGCCCGCCTCGTAGTACTCATCGAAGTAGGAAAGCCCGTAGAGCCACGCCACGAAGGCCAGCGCGGCGATGACCGCGATGAGAAGGCCGGCCAGCGGGTTCAGCAAGAGCGTGAAGTTCGTGAAGGGCATAGGTCCGATCCAGCTGGCGTAGGTGGCCGTCTGGAACAGCGCACCCACACCGCCGATGAAACTCAAGGCCGCCGCGCCCATGCCGCCGACGCAAGCGATGGTCTTGGAAGCAGCGCGGGCCTTCGACGTCACCAGCGACAGTACGCCTGTGGCGCAGGAGAGCCCGAGGGAAAGCAGTATCAGTTCCAACATTTAGGCCTCCTTCAAGTTCGTCGTTCGACCCATCATGATCTGGTTGGCCGCCACGGCAGCGCGCATCTTGTCCTTGCGAACGCCCGCGAGCGTCATGGCATCGCGCACGTAGAGTGCCTTGGTCGGACACGCTTCGACGCAATGGGGCTCCTCGTCGGGGCCCAAGGTGGAGCACAGGTCGCACTTGACGGCGCAGGTGTAGACGCCGATGCTCCAAGCCAGCAGAGGCGATGTGCCCCGTGGCTGAGTGGGAGTGGGATAGGAGATGCCGGCAACGCCCGCCGTGGACGTGCCCGAGGGATGGATGGCGCCGAAGGGGCACACCACCGCGCACAGCTTGCAGCCTATGCAGGTCTGCTCGTTCACGACGATGGCCTCTTCGGTGCGCTTGATCGCATCCACGGGGCAAACCGCCAAGCACGGCGCCCCCTCGCACTGATGGCAGGTGACGGCCGCCGTCACCTGCGGGGTAAACGTCAGTGCGAGACGGGGCTCCGCCTGCAGCCCGGCCACCCGGTGGCCGTGGCTGCAGGCGGCAAGGCACGTGCCGCATCCAATGCACCTATCCGGCTCTATGGCGATGAAAGTGTTCATCAGAGTCCTTTCGGAATGAGTGCGGTAGCGAGGCGCCCTACTGAGCGGCGGGCGCGACGTTCTGAGGCGCCGCTTCTGCGGCCAGGCGATCCTTCATCGCGCTGTAGAGCGACTGCATATGGCGCTCAGCCCACACCTGGTCGTCGATGCAGTGCACCTCGCAGGCGGAGTACTTGTCCTCGGGCGTGCCGGACAACGGGTCGGTCACGTGCATGGTCAGGTCGTTGCACTTGCCGATCCACCATTGGTAGGTCATGTAGACGGCGCCCTTGTTGATGCGCTCGTCCAGCTTCGCGCGCGTGATCACCTTGCCGCGGCGCGAGCTCACCCAGACCAGATCCTCGTCCTTGACGGTGCGGGCGGCGGCATCGGCGGGGTTGATGTGCACGTAGCCCGGCTCGTCGGCCAGCATCGAGAGCACCTTGCAGTTGCCGGTCATGGAACGGCAGGAGTAGTGCCCCACCTCGCGCACCGTGCACAGCACGAGCGGATAGGCATCATCGGGCATCTCGGTGGGCTCCACGAAATCGTGAGCCATGAGAATGGCCTTCTTGTCGGCGGTGTTGAACTGGCCGTTCTTGTAAAGCGTCGGGGTACCCGGGCATTCCAGCGTCGGAATCGGCCACTGGGCATGGCCCACGCCGGCCATCTTCTCGTAGGTGGCGCCGTAGAAGTTCGGGCACAGCGAGCGCATCTCGTCCCAAATCTCCTGGGTGTCCTCGTAGTGCATGGGATAGCCCATGCGAGTCGACAGCTCGCTGAAGATCTGCCAGTCGTGCTTGCACTCGCCCTTGGGCGGCACGGCGGCCGTAAAGCGCTGGAAGGTGCGGTCGGAAGCGGAGAACACGCCGTCATGCTCGCCCCAGGACGTGCCCGGGAACACCACGTCGGCCAAAGCCGTCGTCTGGGTCATGAAGATGTCCTGGCTGATGAGCAGCTCGAGGTTCTCCAGCGTCTCCTTCATATCGGCGGAGTCGGGCTCGGTCTGCAGCGGATCCTCGCCGAAGTTGTAGAAGGCCTTGATCTTGCCCTCTTTCACGCCGTGGGGCAGATCGGTCAGCTTGAAGCCGGGCTCGGCGGGAAGCTTCCCCTCCGGCAGGCCCCATGCCTTCTCGAACTTGGCGCGAGCCTCGGGATTCTCCACCTTCTGATAGCCGGGAAGCAGGCTCGGCCACATGCCCATGTCGCAGGAGCCCTGGACGTTGTTCTGACCGCGCACCGGAGCCAGGCCGGCGTTATCGCGGCCGATCTGGTTCGTGACGCAGGCAATGGCGGCGATGGTGTGCACCGTCTTCACGCCCTGGCGCTGCTGGGTGACGCCCATGCCCCAGCCGATAATGGAGTTGGGGGCCGTGGCGTACATGCGGGCGGCCTTGCGAATATCGTCGGGGCTGCAGCCGCAGATGTCGGCGACCGACTCCGGCGTGTAGTTCTTGATGGTCTCCCACCACTCGTCGAAGCCGTTGGTGTGGGCGTCGATGAAGGCGCGGTCGTGCAGGTTCTCGCTCACGATGACGTTGGCGAACGCATTCATGAAGGCGAGGTTGCAGCCGTTCTTGATCTGGATGTACAGATCGGCGATGCGCGCCGTCTCAATGGAGCGCGGGTCGACGACGATGATCTTGGCGCCCTTCTCCTTGGCCTTCACGATGCGGCGGGCGACGATCGGGTGCGAGGCCGAGGGGTTGTAGCCGAACAGCATGATGAGGTCGGCGTTCTCCATGTTGGGAATGGAGACGGACATGGCGCCGGAGCCCACGGTATCCATAAGGCCGATGACCGAGGGGCCGTGACAGGTGCGGGCGCAGTTGTCGATGTTGTTGGTGCCCACGCAGGCGCGGGTGAACTTCTGCATGACGTAGTTGGCCTCGTTGCCCGGCCCGCGCGAGGAGCCCGTGAGCATAATGGCGTCGGGGCCGTACTTCTCCTTGATGGCCATGAGCTTTTTGGCCGTGAAGTCCAGCGCCTCGTCCCAGGTGACGCGCTCCAGCTCGCCGCCCTTCTCGCGGCGGATCATCGGATGCAGGATGCGCGGCGTGAGAATCTTGGTGTCGTTGATGAAATCGAAGCCCGACAGGCCCTTCAGGCACAGCTCGCCCTCGTTGGTCACGCCATCGAGGCCCTCGGCGCCGATGACCATGCCGTCGTCCACGATGAGATTGAGCTTGCAACCGGCACCGCAGTACGGGCAGACGGCCATGTGCTTTTCCATAGTGCAATTCCTCCTTGGGGCTAGTTGAGATCGGTGTTCAAGGGCACGCTCGAGAAGGCGCCCGAGGCCACGGCGGCCCTCATGCGGCGCTGACGCTGGCGGTCGGCCAGCTCCTCCTCGTCGACGACCATAAGGCCCCCAGTAGGACAGGCCTCCACGCAGGCCGGGCCGCCCTCGCGGTCGTAGCACAAATCGCACTTGACGAGGGACGCCTTGGGGGCGCTTTCCACCGTAAGGCCACCGAGCTTGGCCGCGCCCTCCTGGGAGACGACCTCCACGGCTCCATAGGGACAGGCGAGCACGCAGCTACGGCAACCGATGCAGCGCTCCTGCTTGACGGCCACGCGGGCGCCATCGAAGTATAGCGCGCCTTCGGGGCACGATGCCACACAGGGCGCGTCGGCACAATGGTGGCACACGATGGGCGCCGAAATGGTAAGGGTAGTGATGAGATTCAATCGCGGCTTGGGAACGTCACCCGGCACACTGTGCTTCAGAAGGCAGCCTGCCATGCAGGTCTGGCAACCGATGCACAGGCCCGGGTCGGCAATGACGAATTTGGAACCCATGTAGATCCTCCTACGCTCTTCTCGCGCGACAGCCGCAAGGCCGTCGCTGGCATGATTCCGCGTCCTGCCGTTGCCTCCCCTATCGTCGGATCGGCCCAAGCACGGAGCGGCGGCTCGCTTCACCCAACAAAGACGCGCGCCACCTGACGCAGCGCAACGGCTTCCCGGCGCTCCGGAATCGCCGGGAGTGCCCTTTGCGCACCCCTCAAAATGGACGCAGGTGTCCCCTGCGGTAAAGCCGTAGCAAAGGAAAAAGGTTAAAGTCGGACAGCTGGTGCCCCTCGAAGATGTCACGGCCGTTATACGCCCCTCGAAAGCGTTTCGCAAGAGTGAATTTTGGCTTTTTTCAAATTGGAGATGGGAGGCAACTCTGACGGGCCTTCTTCTATTTGTAATGTGTTTGTACTACACTATATTCCGTTTTCCAGGGGTTTCTTCGTGGATTGGGCACAGAACCCTCGAAATAAGCCTCTTCTCACTACCGAAGAGGCTACAACGGCGCTACCCAGGAGGCTCCCATGGCCAAGCACGCAACCATGCAAATTCGCATCGATGAGGATCTCAAAGAACAAGCCGACCGCCTCTTCGAGGCCCTTGGCCTCTCCCCCTCCGAGGCCGTGCGCCTCTTCGTGGCCCAATCGGTTATCGAGCGGCGGCTCCCCTTCACACCGCACCTCAGCAAAAGCGAGGGTGGCATGTCGGCTTTCGGCAAGCTGCGCCATTACGCCAACCCCCACCTTACGGGAGACGAGCGCGCCGCATGGCTCAAAAAGCAGGGGGAGAACACGGGCGACGCGCGCTTTCGCACGACAACCGTCGCCGATGCCGCCACGACCATCGTGGATGAAACCGTCCTCTTGCACTACCTGCTCGACGACGAGCCGCGGCCATCGGCGAAAGCGCGGCGCCTGATCGCCTCCGGATGCGCCCAAGCTTATCCGGAAACGGCGGCGCTTACCGTCCAGCTTCTCGAGGAGGACTACCGCGTTCCCCGATCGCTCATCGGCACCGTGATGGAGCTTCTCGCCGACGACGTCTCCTTCCAAGACGGCGCGACCGTCAGATTGGCCGCGCGCCTTTACGCCGGCAACCGCCTCTCGTTCACCGCCTGCCTCATTGCCGCCAGAAACGTGCTGACGGGCTATCCGGTGGAGACCTTCAACAAACAGCTCTCCAACATCACCCGATAGGCCTTCGCTCGCCGCCAGAGAAGAATCGACCGCGCACAAAAAGGCGCCCACCCCCCGAAGGGCAGGCGCCGTGCAAAACAGGTTGTCGCATCTGCGCGAGCTCGCTGCGCACTTACAGGATGCGCAGGCTCACGTCCTTCAGCTGGCGGCCGGTGACGGCACTCGGAGCGCCCGTCATGGGGTCGCTCGCGCTGCTCGTCTTCGGGAAGGCGATGACGTCGCGGATGGAGTCCTTGCGGGCCAGAAGCATCACGAGGCGATCCAAGCCCAGCGCGATGCCGCCGTGCGGCGGGGCGCCCAGCTCCAGCGCGCGGATGAGGTGGCCGAACTTCTCGTCGATCTCATCATCGGTCAGCCCCACGACGCGCAGGATGCGGCGCTGCTCCTCGGCGTTGTGGATGCGGATGGTGCCGCCGCCCACCTCGAAGCCGTCCATGACCAAGTCGTAGGAGTAGCTGCCGCAGGCCAGCGGATCGCTCTCGATCTTGTCCAGATCCTCCTTCAACACATGGGTGAAGGGATGGTGCTCGGCAGCGTACTTCTTCTCGTCCTCGTCGTAGCGGAACATGGGGAAGTTCACGACCCACAGCAGCGCGTGGCCCTCGCGGGGGATGTTCATGGCGTCGGCCATGTGCAGGCGCAGGGCGGAGAGCACCGCGTTGGCGATCTCGGGCTTATCGGCCGCGAACAGCAGAAGGTCGCCGGGCTCCACTTCCATCTCGGCCTTCAGGGCCGCCCACTCCTCGTCGGTGAAGAACTTCTTGATGGGGCTCTTCTCCTGGCCATCGGTGGTGAACGCCACCCAGGCCATGCCCTTGGCGCCGTTGGCCTCGGCGATGCTGGCGAGCTTCTCCACCTCGCCGCGGGACCAGTCGCCGGCACCCTTGACGTTGATGGCCTTCACCACGCCGCCGGATTGGGCGACGGAGGCGAACACCTTGAAGCCAGTGTCCTTCACGATGTCGGTGATGTCGTGCAGAAGCATGCCGAAGCGCACGTCGGGGCGGTCGCAGCCGTAGTCGCGCATGGCGTCGGCATACTGCATCTTCTGCAGCGGGAAGGTCACGTCGGTCACGCCCACGGCCTTCAAGGTCTCGGCCATGACGCCTTCCATCATGTCGCACACATCGTCGCCCTCGACGAAGGACATCTCGATATCTACCTGGGTGAACTCGGGCTGGCGATCGGCGCGCAGGTCCTCGTCGCGGAAGCACCGGGCGATCTGGTAGTAGCGCTCTACGCCGGCGCACATGAGCATCTGCTTGAACTGCTGGGGGCTCTGGGGCAGGGCGTAGAACTTGCCCGGGTTCGGCCGCGACGGCACGATGTAGTCGCGGGCGCCCTCGGGCGTGGAGTTCGCCAGAATCGGGGTCTCGATCTCCAGGAAACCGCGCTCGTCCAGGGCCCGGCGCATGGCCTGGGTCACCGTGTGGCGCAGCTTCAGGTTGGCGAGCATCTCGGGACGGCGGATGTCCAGATAGCGCCACTTCATGCGCGTGATCTCATCGGTCTCGATGCCATCCTCAATGGAGAAGGGCGGCGTCACCGACGTGTTCAGCACCTCTACCGCATTGGCCAAAACTTCGATCTCGCCCGTGATCATGTTCGGGTTGATCGCCTCCGGTGCACGCTCGCGCACGCGCCCGGACACCTTCAGCACGTACTCGCGACCCAAGTGCTCGGCCGCATGGAAGTCCTCCTCGCTCACGCAATCGGGATCGACCACCACCTGGGTATAGCCATCACGGTCGCGCAGGTCGATGAAGATGAGGCCGCCGTGGTCGCGGGTGTGCCACGCCCAACCGCACAAAGTCACCTCTTGGTTCACATCAGTCGCACGCAGCTGCCCGCAGGTGGCGGTGTGCATGCAATATTCGTTGCGGAAGTCTTCCATAGTCGTTTCGTTGCTCCTAGGGGTCAAAAATCACGTGCCCGTAATCGTACCGCATTGCAGGCGCGCAAGCTAGCTTTCGGCGCGTTCGGCAACGGAAAAGCGCACAGACGGCAGCAAAAAGCCCCCGTCGCTCACAAGCAGCGACGGGGGCTGGACAATGCGCGATCGGCTCTTATCCTTCAATCAGATCGCGCAGCACGTACTGGAGGATGCCGCCGTTTTCGTAGTAGCGGCCCTCCGTGGGCGTGTCGATGCGCACGGTGGCATCGAAGGTCACGGCGCTTCCATCGGGCTTCTCGGCCGTCACCTTCACGACAGCCGGACTCGGCAGCCCCGCCGAGAAGTCGATGGGCGCCACCGTGATGGTCTCGGAGCCGTCGAGGCCCAGCGTCTCCGCGTTTTGCCCCTCGATGAACTGCAGCGGCAGGATGCCCATGCCGATGAGGTTGGAACGATGGATGCGCTCGAAGCTCTCGGCGATGGCCACGCGCACGCCGAGCAGCATCGGGCCCTTGGCCGCCCAGTCTCGGGACGAGCCACTTCCGTACATCTTGCCCGCAAGGACTGCCGCCGGCGTGTCGGAGGCGGCGTAGTTTTCGGCGGCGTAGTACAGAGGCGTTATCTCACCGGTAGTGAAGTCGCGGGTCCAGCCGCCCTTGCGTCCATCGGCCAACTTGTTCTGCAGCTTCACGTTAGCGAAGGTGCCGCGCATCATCACCTCGTGGTTGCCGCGGCGGCTGCCGTAGGTGTTGAAGTCGGCCGGGGCCACGCCATGGGCCTCCAGGTACTCGGCCGCCGGCATGTCCGGCGCGATGGCACCGGCCGGCGAGATATGATCGGTCGTGATGAAGTCGCCGAAGTTGCCGAGCACGCGGGCGCCCTCGATGGCATCCTGGCCCGCAACCTCGCGGGTCATGCCGTCGAAATAGGGCGGGCGGCGCACGTAGGTAGAGTCGTCGTCCCAAGCGAAGGTATCGCTCGGCTCGGCCCCCAGGGCCTGCCACGCGGCGTCGCCCTCAAACATGTTTGCGGCGCCCTGCTCGTACAAGTCGGCCGTCACGAACTCGTCCACAAGAGCGGCCACCTCGTCGGCGGCGGGCACGATGTCGGCGTAGAACACGGGATTGCCCTCAGCGTCCGTGCCAAGGGGATCCTTCTCCAGATCGATGTCCATGGTGCCGGCGATGGCGTAGGCGATGACGTTGGCCGGCTGCATCAGGTAGTTCTGCGACACGTCCGGTGAAATGCGGCCCTCGAAGTTGCGGTTGCCCGACAGAACGCTGGCCAGCTCGATGTCGTCGGCCACGGCATGCATGGCCTCGGACAGAGGGCCCGAGTTGCCAATGCAGCTCATGCAGCCGAAACCGCAGGTATAGAAGCCCAGCTGGCGCAAGGGCTCAGTAAGCCCCGCCCGCTCGAGCAGAAGCTCGGTGGCGCGGCTACCGGGAGCCAAGATGGTCTTCACCCAGGGTGCCGGCGCAAGCCCGCGCTCGGCGGCGTTGCGCGCCATGAGGCCCGTGGCCAGCATCATGGCCTGGTCGGTAGCCGTGGTGCAGCTCGTCACGGCGGCGATGGCAATGGCTCCGTGGGTCAGCTCGTAGTCCTCGCCGTCAACTTCCACATGCACCGTCGCATCGTCGAGGCCGCGCTCGGCGCAGATGGCGCGGAAGCGCTCGCCGGCCTTGGCGAGCGGAATGCGATCGTGGGGGCGCGAGGGGCCCGCCAGAGAAGGTTGAACCGTGGAAAGATCGAGCTCGATCACCTCGGCATAGGTGCGCGGCGCCGCCTCGGGATCATTCCAGTAGCCCTGGGCCTTCGCGTAGGCTTCAACCAGAGCCACCTGCTCGGCGCTGCGGCCCGTGAGGCGCAGGTAGTCCAGGGTGCGGTCGTCCACCGGGAACAGCGTGCAGGTGCAGCCGTACTCCGGGGTCATATTCGAGATGCAGGCGCGCTGGGTGGCGGAAAGCGCCGCCACGCCGGGGCCGAAGCATTCCACAAAGCAGCCCACCACACCGCGTTCGCGCAGCATCTGCGCGAACGTCAGCGACACATCCATGGCCGACACGCCTTCGGACAAGTCGCCCGTCAGCTTCACGCCGATGACGCGGGGCACAAGCGTCGTGATGGGTTGGCCCAGCGCGGCCGCCTCCGCCTCGATGCCGCCCACGCCCCAGCCGAGCACACCGATGCCGTTGGCCGTGGGCGTATGGGAGTCGGTACCCACAAGCGTGTCGAAGTACACCACGGGCGTGCCATCGGCGCCGGTAAGGCCGGCGGGAGACTCCATGACCACGCTGGCGAACTTCTCGATGTTCAGCTGGTGGCAGATGCCCTGTCCCGGCGGCACGATGCGCACGTTCTCGAAGGACTCCTGGGCCCACTTCAAAAAGTCGTAGCGCTCGCCATTGCGCTTGAACTCCAGCTTCATGTTCTCATCCATGCAGCCGTCGCACCCGGCCACATCCGCGATGACCGAATGGTCGATGACCAAATCGCACGGTACCTGCGGGTTGATCTTCTTCGGATCGCCGCCCAGATCGGCGCACGCCTCGCGCATGACGGCGAAATCGACGAACACCGGCACACCCGTGAAGTCCTGGAACAACACGCGCGCCGGCGAGAACTCCACTTCCTCGCCCGTCTGGCCCGCCAAGCCGGCAGTTACGATGCGCTCGGCCATGGCCTGGGCCTCTTCGGGCGTGCGCCCGCAGCGCAGCGCATTCTCCAAAAGCACGGTAAGGGAGTAAGGCAGCTGCGCCGCCCCTTCTATCTCGCTCACCGGGTAATAGGTGTAGGCCCCATCGCCCACCTTCAAAGAAGCTTCAAAGCTCATGTGTCAATCTCCTTGGAACTAAGCTACATTTTCGATGATCTGAGCGGCACGGCGCTTGAGCATGCCCTTGCCGTTCTCGGCATCGAAGCGCATACGATCGGCCAGGGCGCTTTTCACAGACCCGTCCAGCTTCCCCTGGGAGAAGTCGATGACCGCCAGAAGCATATCCTGGAATTCCAAATCGCCGTGATAGCACTGGATGCCCTCGTCAATGAGAGGCCATACCTTTTCCGAGCGCTTCTCGGTCGTCGCACCCAGCTTGCACAGAAAGCGCATGGCGGCCAAACGCAAAGGGCCGCTGTCCTCGTCGAACAGGGCCGCCTCGGCGCCGGGGATGGCCTTGTCGCAGGGCCGAGAGTCGAAGGGCACGACGTAAGTCAGCGCATCAAGACATTCCCAACGCGTCTGAGCCTCGGGGCGCTCCAATGCGTCGACGAGATCGGACGCGAAAGGCACGAGTATTTCAGGATTCTCAGCAGCCACGCCCGCAATGACCTTCGCTGCCTGCTGGCGGCCGCGGCGGCTCCCATCGGAAAGAGCCTCCACCAACTCCTTCAGCTTCGCCGAATCCTTCAGCGCCTCCTCAACGCGCTTCTTATCTTCAGGGGTCTCTGAACTCAAGGGAAACCTCCCTTTCCTGACGAGCCCTTCGGCTCTGTCATCGACGCCAGTTTTCCAGAAAACATTATACGCGTCCTTATATTTTCAAAGAAAGAAGCCGTTCCCATTTCACGGTTAAGGGCGCACAAAAACAAAAAGACGCCCGCATGGGCGTCCAAATAATAATATAGTTTTGTCGCACAGGCTCGCCCGAGGAAGTCGGCGAGGGTCCGACGGGCGCCCGGAATCGCCCCGCCTCGGGGCCAAGCGGCCTCCGCGCCGCGCCGAGCCCCGAACAAGGGGCGAGGCCGGGCGCCCGTCGGAGCCGCGGCGTCGGCAGGTCCGGCCGTCCCGTCAGGGCGGCCGGAACGCAGAAAAGCGCCCCCTGCGAGCGGAACGACCTGTCCTCCCGCGGCCTGGCGCCGCAGTACTTTCGGCGAGGTGGGGCTTAACTGCCGAGTTCGGAATGGGATCGGGTGATCCCCCACTCCATGGTTCCGCTCGCGGGAGGCGCTCCCGCGGCAATCGTCTTGCCGTCCGAGGGGGCCCGGGGATCCCCCGCGCCACCCTGGCGGTTGCATGCGCGCGACACGTCCATCTCTCGATCTCGATCGTAGTCTTGGCAATGAAGAAGAGCTCGGGCTATTAGTAGCGCTCGCCTGAGCAGGTCGCCCTGCTTGCAGCTGCGCCCTATCGACCAGATAGTCTATCTGGGCCCTTACCGGAAAGGGAGCTCATCTCGGAGGCGGCTTCCCACTTAGATGCCTTCAGCGGTTATCCGTGCCGGACGTAGCTAGGCGGCGGTGCCGTTGGTCGACAACCGCGTCACCAGAGGTCCGTCCACCCCGGTCCTCTCGTACTAGGGGCAGATCTCCTCAACTCCCTTGCGCCCGCGGAGGATAGGGACCGAACTGTCTCACGACGTTCTGAACCCAGCTCGCGTACCGCTTTAAATGGCGAACAGCCATACCCTTGGGACCGACTTCAGCCCCAGGATGCGATGAGCCGACATCGAGGTGCCAAACCTTGCCGTCGATGTGGACTCTTGGGCAAGATCAGCCTGTTATCCCCGGAGTACCTTTTATCCGTTGAGCGACGGCCATTCCACTCTGTGCCGCCGGATCACTAGAACCGACTTTCGTCCCTGCTCGAGGTGTCTCTCTCGCAGTCAAGCCCGCTTGCACTCTTGCGCTCTCGGGACGGTTGCCGACCGTCCTGAGCGGACCTTTCGCGCGCCTCCGTTACGTTTTGGGAGGCGACCGCCCCAGTCAAACTACCCGCCTGGCACGGTCCGCGCGCCGGATCACGGCCGCGCGTTAGGCAGCCGGCACGACGAGGGCGGTATTCCAAGGTCGCCTCCACGGGGGCTTGCGCCCCCGCTTCAAAGGCTCCCGCCTATCCTCTACGCGCCGTACCAGATGCCAATGCCAAGCTGCAGTAAAGGTTCACGGGGTCTTTCCGTCCTTCCGCGGGTAGTTCGCATCTTCACGAACAGTACAATTTCACCGGGTCCACGGTTGAGACAGCGCCCAAATCGTTACGCCATTCGTGCAGGTCGGAACTTACCCGACAAGGAATTTCGCTACCTTAGGACCGTTATAGTTACGGCCGCCGTTTACCGGGGCTTGGCTTCAGCGCTTCGCCTTTCGGCTGACGCATCCGCGTAACCTTCCGGCACCGGGCAGGCGTCAGACCCTATACGTCGCGTTACCGCTTTGCAGAGTCCTGTGTTTTTGATAAACAGTCGCTTGGGCCGTTTCGCTGCGGCCGCCAGCCGCTCCCGCCGCGAGGGCGTTCACAGCCGGCGGCGCCCCTTCTCCCGAAGTTACGGGGCCAGTATGCCGAGTTCCTTAACCGTGGTTCTCCCGATCGCCTCGGTATGTTCTACCCGCCCACCTGTGTCGGTTTTGGTACGGGCGCCGACGGCACTCCCTAGAGGTTTTTCTCGGAAGCATGGGCTCACCGGCTTCGCTCAGTCGCTTCGTCTCGCGTCTCAGGCCCCATGCGCAGCTGATTTCCACGCTGCGCGCCCTACGCGCTTTCACGGGGACGTCCAGAACCCCGCCCGGCTACCCTTCTCCGTCGCCCCATCGGTAATGCCGCGCCGTCGGCGGTGCGGGAATGTCTGCCCGCTGCGCATCGGCTACGCCTCTCGGCCTCGCCTTAGCTCCCGACTGACCCTGGGGGGATTAGCCTCGCCCAGGAACCCTTAGGCTCACGGCGCCAGGGTTTCTCGCCCTGGTCTCGTTACTCATGCCAGCATTCTCACCTCCGCGCGGTCCACAGCAGGTCGCCCTGCTGCTTCGCCCCCCGCGGAGAGCTCCCCTACCACTGAATTCTCAGTCCGCCGCTTCGGTGCATCGCTTAGCCCCGTGAATTGTCGGCGCATGTCCACTCGACCAGTGAGCTGTTACGCACTCTTTAAATGCATGGCTGCTTCTAAGCCAACATCCTGGTTGTCTGGGCAGACGCACATCCTTTGCCACTCAGCGATGACTTGGGGACCTTAGCGGGCGGTCTGGGCTGTTTCCCTCTCGAGCGCGCAGCTTAGCCCACGCCCTCTGACTCCCGGCCTCTCGACCCGCGGCATTCGGAGTTCGGTTCGAGTCGGTAGGCGGTGAAGCCCCCTCGTCGATCCGGTGGCTCTACCACCGCGGGTTAACGGCCGAGGCTAGCCCTAAAGCTATTTCGGGGAGAACGAGATATCTCCGGGTTTGATTGGCCTTTCACCCCTATCCTGGGGTCATCCCCTCCGTTTTCAACCGAAGTGGGTTCGGCCCTCCACGGGGTCTTACCCCCGCTTCAGCCTGCCCCAGGATAGCTCACCCGGCTTCGCGTCTGCAGCGTGCGACTCACTCGCCATCTTAAAGGCTCGCTTTCGCTGCGGCTCGTTTCCAAACTTAACCTCGCCGCACACCGCAACTCGCTGGCTCATTCTACAAAAGGCACGCCGTCACAGCGCAAAGGCTGCTCCGACTGCTTGTGGGCGCACGGTTTCAGGTACTGTTTCACTCCCCTCTCGGGGTGCTTTTCACCTTTCCCTCACGGTACTGGTTCGCTATCGGTCACAGGAGAGTGTTCAGCCTTGGAGGGTGGTCCCCCCGGCTTCGGACCGGGTTTCACGTGCCCGGCCCTACTCGGGATACTCGTCAGCGGTCCGCATGGTTTCGCGTACGGGGCTCTCACCCGCTGCGGCCGGCCCTTCCATGCCGTTCCGCTACCATGTGGATTTGTAACCGCTCCCAGGTGGGCAGCACCTGGACGCGAGTCCCGCAACCCCCGGGCGGCAACGCCTGCCGCTTACACGCGCCCGGGTTTGGGCTGGTGCGCTTTCGCTCGCCGCTACTCGCGCAATCTCGGTTGATTTCTCTTCCTCGGGGTACTTAGATGTTTCAGTTCCCCCGGTTGCCTCCCTGCGCCCTATTTTATTCAGGCGCGGGTAGCAGGGCATGACCCCTGCTGGGTTCCCCCATTCGGAGATCCCCGGATCAAGGTGTGTTTGCCACTCCCCGGGGCTTATCGCAGCTTGCCGCGTCCTTCGTCGACTTCCTGTGCCAAGGCATCCGCCGTGCGCCCTAGATATCTTGTCCATTACCTAGGTCGCCAAAGAAGTAATTACTTCTAATGGTTTCGTCCGTTGGATATAAATGAGAATTTATTCCGTCGTATAACATACGTTCGCGATCGTGATGAATCGTCTATTCCATGATGCGAGCACCCATCGAGAACCTAATCAGCTTAGGAAATTGATGTTGGTGTTGATCATGTTGACATTTTCATGTCACGCGCTATGCAACTGTCAAGGTGCGCGGGGACTCTCGCTCGGAGCCCTCGCAGCCGGATGCTGGGGAGGATGAGAGCGGCTCTAGGTTGTCTCCCTAGAAAGGAGGTGATCCAGCCGCACCTTCCGGTACGGCTACCTTGTTACGACTTCACCCCCCTTACCCTCCACACCTTCGACGCCTCCGCCCCAGAAGGGTTCGGCCGGCGGCTTCGGGTGCAGACGACTCGGGTGGTGTGACGGGCGGTGTGTACAAGGCCCGGGAACGTATTCACCGCGGCATGCTGATCCGCGATTACTAGCAACTCCGACTTCACGCAGGCGGGTTGCAGCCTGCGATCCGAACTGGGACCGGCTTTCCGGGATCCGCTCCCCCTCGCGGGGTGGCAACCCTCTGTACCGGCCATTGTAGCACGTGTGCAGCCCAGGGCATAAGGGGCATGATGACTTGACGTCGTCCCCACCTTCCTCCGGCTTGACGCCGGCAGTCTCCCGCGAGTCCCCAACTGAATGCTGGCAACACGGGACGGGGGTTGCGCTCGTTGCGGGACTTAACCCAACATCTCACGACACGAGCTGACGACAGCCATGCACCACCTGCGCGAGCTCCTCTCGGCCACCGCGTCTCCGCGGCTTCACTCGCATGTCAAGCCCTGGTAAGGTTCTTCGCGTTGCTTCGAATTAAGCCACATGCTCCGCTGCTTGTGCGGGCCCCCGTCAATTCCTTTGAGTTTTAGCCTTGCGGCCGTACTCCCCAGGCGGGACGCTTAATGCGTTGGCTGCGGCACGGGGGGATGGTCCCCCCACACCTAGCGTCCATCGTTTACGGCTGGGACTACCAGGGTATCTAATCCTGTTCGCTCCCCCAGCTTTCGCGCCTCAGCGTCAGTGGCGGCCCAGCAGGCTGCCTTCGCCATCGGTGTTCTTCCCGATATCTGCGCATTCCACCGCTACACCGGGAATTCCGCCTGCCTCTACCGCACTCGAGCCGCCCAGTCCGGAACCCGGCCCGAGGTTGAGCCCCGGGATTAGAGGTTCCGCTTAGGCGGCCGCCTACGCGCGCTTTACGCCCAATGAATCCGGATAACGCTCGCCCCCTACGTATTACCGCGGCTGCTGGCACGTAGTTAGCCGGAGCTTCTTCTGCAGGTACCGTCTATGTCTTCCCTGCTGAAAGCGGTTTACAACCCGAAGGCCTTCGTCCCGCACGCGGCGTTGCTGCGTCAGGGTTGCCCCCATTGCGCAAAATTCCCCACTGCTGCCTCCCGTAGGAGTCTGGGCCGTATCTCAGTCCCAATGTGGCCGGTCGACCTCTCAGTCCGGCTACCCATCGCGGGCACGGTGGGCCGTTACCCCGCCGTCTACCTAATGGGCCGCGACCCCATCCCGCGCCGTCGGGGCTTTCCCGGGGAGGCCATGGGGCCTCCCCGGAGCATCCGGTATTAGCCGCCGTTTCCAGCGGTTGTCCCGGAGCGCGGGGCAGGTTGGTCACGTGTTACTCACCCGTTCGCCACTCTATACACGGCCGAAGCCGTCTTAATCGTTCGACTTGCATGTGTTAAGCACGCCGCCAGCGTTCATCCTGAGCCAGGATCAAACTCTCCGTTCGAAGGCGGCGTCTCCGCCGCCGACAGATCATGTGAGTGTGATTCTGTTTGAAAACTCTCCGTCGGGGCCTTAGGGCCCCTGACAGGGAAAAAGTTAAGCTTGCTCTCTCGAATGTCCGTCTGACATCCGAGAAGACGTTTGTTCCGTCTCTCGAATTCCATCCTCAGTATCCGGTTGTCAAGGTTCCGCGGGAGGCTTCCCGCCCCGCCGCCCTCGCGAGCGGCGCAAGGAAATACTTTACAGGGACTCGCATCCCCCGTCAAGCGGTTCACGAAATCTCGACAACTTCGCTCTCTCGCCCGACGGGCCGCCCGGACCGCCGGGGGCGCCGCCTTCCGCACTTCCGAAAAAGGCAGCTCGCATATGATACAGCTCCCGGGATTTCGCGCAAGGGGGGAATTTGAAAAATCTTTCATCCGCACGAATGGCCCCTGAGACGGCCGAAACTCCGTCGCAATACGTTATGCGTCGCCTCGTTTAATTGCCATGGCGGCCGTGACCATATCCCTTACCAGCCCCTTGGCCATGTCCGTGGCCCTCGTAGGAATCGCCCTCCTGGCCGCTGTGGCATGCGTCGATGCGATCACGCAGCTGACGCATAGTCATAGAAGCACACTCCTCGAGCGTGTATGAGGGATCGAGGCTCATCAGCTCTTGGGCAGCCTGATAGCGACCAACGCCCAAACCCGCCGCAGCTGCCGCATCGCGAGTGGCGCTATCGGCACGGCGACAAGCATGTTCACAGGATGCAGAGGACAGCGCCTCGTCGCTTTGAGCAACAAGGCTCTCCCCCAAGCGATTGTTCTCAGAAACCACGTTGACATCAATAAACGCATCTTTCTCAGCATAAGAGCCGAATGCGTCACTCGACAGCAGCGCGCCGATGACGTCGCCGTAAGGGCGATTCAGCATATCAACAGCGCCGAGCACGACAGCGCCATCATCATTGAGCGCTTCGGCTTCAATCACGATACCGAACGTATTAACCGTAAGCTCAAGAGAGGGATTCACCTCAATGTCCACGAAAGCAGACGGCGCACGATACACGCCATAGGCACCGACGAGGGCAAGCGCGAGCAAAAGGCATGCGGCCCAAGCAGTGACGACACGTGCTCGCGGGCGACGCCGCAGGGAGGCGCGATGCACCTCAACAGAAGGAGCATCCGGCCGCCTCTTCCGCTCTTCCTCGAGAAGGGCCAGCGTGCGTCCGCGGAGCGCCTCGGAAGCATGCTGAGCATCGTAGGCCTCACGGATACGCTGCTCAAGATCGGTCATGAGAGGGCCTCCTTCAGCGTCTTTTTGCCGCGGGCAATCCAGGAATACACGGTATTCACGGGGACGTCGAGCATCGAGGCGATCTCCGGAGCCGTGTAGCCCTCGTACAGGGCAAGATACACGGGAGTGCGGGGAGGGTCATCGAGGTCGCTCATGGCATCGAGCACTTCTTTCACACGCGAATCGGGCTGAGCCTCCTCATCGCGGGACGCGAGCGATTCGAATGAGGTCTCATCAAGCGGCACATTCTTACTCGCAGCCGCCCGCCGCATATCGCGGCACGTGTTCGAAGCAACGCGAATCAACCACGCCTTGCGATGTTCCTCTTCACGAAACTGAACATCATCTGCGAGTGCGTATTTTAGAAATGAATTCTGGAACGCGTCCTCGGCATCCGCATGGCGACAAAGCGCCGTAAGGCAAACGCGCCACACGGTATCGCCATGACGCGCCATAGTCTCTTCTATGTCAGGGGCAGATCTCACGCACTCGCAGGGTTTGTTTAGCGAGCGCAGCCGTGACCGCCGCCATGGTGACGGCCATGGCCATGACCCTGGCCGTTCCCGCTGCCGTAGTTGTCGCAGACGCCATCACCGTCGGCATCCACGTAGCCCGGGCAGTTCGCTCCAGCACCGGCGCAGTTGTCGCATATGCCGTCGCCGTCGGCATCCACATACCCAGAGCACGCACCGTCTTGGTAGTTGTCGCAGACGCCATCGCCGTCGGCATCAGTGTAGCCGGGGCACGCACCATTCTCATGCCGGTCGCACGCACCGTTGGCATTGCGGTCGGCGTAATTCGGACACGTCGCCGCAGCCGAACGGGAGCCGATCGCCATCGGCGACGACGGGGAAAGGGCGGCGAAAGCCACCGCCGGCACGCAAAGCGCCAACGCGAGCACCACGACAACAACGAAGGTAGACTTCTTCATAATTCAGGTTCCTCCTTGAGTTTTCTTCCGTCTCTGCAAGTAACACGATTCAGCCATGCGAATCCTTGCAACTTTTTTCATTTCTGGAAAAAACTCCTCTAAGCGGAAAACGCCGCTGGCACTCAGCCGGCAAACCTCAGCACACTTACGCCGGCCTCAAAAGCTACTCGAAGCGCACGAACTTCTTCTTCCCCACCTGCACCTCGGCGCCGGCGAGAACCTCGGGAGCCACATTGTAGGCTTTGGGGGCAAGCGCCTCGCCGTTGACCTTCACGCCGCCGCCGTCGATAAGGCGACGCGCCTCGGAGGCGGTGCCAGCCACGCCGGCATCTACCAGAATCTTCGCCACATATACCAGGCCGTTCTCATCCGGCGTCAGATCGGGCGCGAAGATGGGGGCGTCGGCCGGGAAGCCGTGCTCCTTGAACTTGAGGTCGAAGTCGGCCTCGGCGGCCTCGGCGGCCACGTCGTCGTAGTAGGCGGCCACGATGTTGCGGGCGAGCGCGCGCTTCACCTTGTTGGGATGCAGCTCGTCAGCAGCCAGCCCTGCCTCGATACGGTCGATTTCGTCCACAGCCTCGGTGGAGGCGAGGCGGTAGTACTTCACCATGAGCTCGTCGGGAATGGACATGACCTTACCGAACATGTCGGCCGCCTCGTCAGTGAGCCCGATGTAGTTGCCGTAGCTCTTCGACATCTTCTTCACGCCATCGGTGCCCTCGAGCAAGGGCAGCGTGAGGCAGACCTGGGGCTCCATGCCCATCTTCTCCATGAGCTCGCGACCGGCGAGCAGGTTGAACAGCTGGTCGGTGCCGCCGAGCTCCACATCGGCCTTGATGACCACGGAGTCGTAGGCCTGCATGACCGGGTAGAGGAACTCGTGCAAGCTGATGGACTGGCCCGACGTGTAACGGTTGTGGAAGTCGTCGCGCTCCAAGATGCGGGCCACCGTGAAGTTCGCGAGAAGCTTCAGCAGCGACTCCATGTTCAAATCGAGAATCCACTCGGAGTTGTAGCGCAGCACGGTCTTCTCGGGATCGAGGATCTTGAACGCCTGGTCAACGTAGGTCTGCGCGTTCTCCTGAATCTTCTCGCGCGAGAGCTGCGGGCGCGTGGTGTTGCGCCCGGACGGGTCCCCGATGAGCGCCGTGCCGTCGCCGATGATGAGTGTCACCTGATGCCCCAGATCCTGGAACTGGCGCAGCTTGCGCAGGGGCACCGCATGGCCCAGATGGATATCGGGGGCTGTCGGATCGACGCCGAGCTTCACGTTCAGCGGCACGCCGCGCTTGAGCTTCTCCAGGAGCGCCGATTCGGGCACGATCTGCGCCGTACCGGATTTGATAATGTGCAGTTGTTCCTCAGGAGTAAGCATGATGCCTCCGCTTTTCTTTAATATCGCGATACCTTTATACAAGTGCTGGAAATTCTAGCACAGCCGCTACGAGACGCCGCGGTAGAGGTGGCCGGAGGTGGTGTTGGGCATCTTCGCGATGGCGTTGCCGTCGTTTTGGGCCACATGCAGGGCACGAATGGCGCGTCCCACGGCGTGGGCCGTCTCCTCGGCGTTCATGAGGGTGGCGTCCACCATATAGGAGGAGATACCAGCCGCGAGCAACTCGGGCATCGACGAGGCGATATCCAGCTCCACCGCGTTGTAGAGGTGGCTGCGGCCCATGGCGTCGGTGACGACCGGGAACTCGTAGCCCTTGCGATCCTTCAGCACATGGGGGCTCTTGCGACGCGGGCATTCGGCGCAGTTCTCGTCGCAGGGGCCCTGGCTCATGAGCATGCAGTGCTCGGTGACCATGAGTTCCTGGGCGCCGATGAGCAGCACGCCCAGTTCCACCGGGGCATCTTTGGCAACCTCTTCGATTTGCCGCAGCGTGAGCTCCGGCGAGAGCCACACGCGCGCGGCACCGAACTCGCTGGCGACGGCCAGGGAGAGCTGGTTGGTAATGGGCACATGGGAGCCGACATCGAGCAGCGCCCCCTCTTCGGAAGCCCGTTCCATAGCACCGAGGCTTTCGGCCAAAAGCGGCTTGCCCTCAGCAGCATACTTCCACACGTCGGCATCGACGACCGCTTCGCGCGCGCCGCCAACGGCCTCGTGATCGGCCACAGGCATGATGGGAATGCAGCCCTTGGGGTAACCGGCCTGCTCGGCAGCGGCGTTCTTCTGGCCGGCGATAACCGCCTCGCCGCGCCGGTAGTTCAGAGCCGGCACATAGATGATGTGCGCGCCGGCGCGCTTGGCGGCGCGAGCGCAAGCGGGGTTCGTGACCGTGACGGCCACGCGGCAGCCGGTGGGACGCGCTGCGGGCAGAGGCTCGCGCGGAGTAGTGCGGGGCAGGGTGCGCCCGTGGCCCTCGGCGGTAAGCGCTTCGGTGAGGACGTCCAGCGCCGCCGCGCGCACGCCATGCAGGGCCGAGAAGCCGATGCCGACGCCGTCGTCCATATCGATAGTAAGGTTCACCAGCTGGTAGGGCGTGTTGCCAAGGCGGTCGATGTGGGCGGCAACGTCGTCGAAGGAGACGGCGCGGGTGCGAGCCGCCTCTACGGGCGCGCCTTCGGCGACACCGGAAACCCCATCGGGGAAGGCAGCTTGCAGGCGACGGGCAACGGCAAGAGAAGTGCGGGGAGCGCCTTCGATATCGGCCTCGGATGCGGGGCGGAATTCCATGCGAAGAGGCTCGCCGATGTGGAGGGTGGCGGTGCCGACGAGGGGCACGCGGGGCTCACGGGCGTCGTCTTCGAAGGCGGCCTCGGCACTGCGGACGCGGAAAACGCGGTCGCCGGCCTTCACCGTGCGCGTCTTGCCTTCCAGCGGCAAATGGTAGCGGCCCTTCTTGTCGGTGCGCACCGGCCCCAGCGTCAGCGTGCCGTTGCCCTTGCGCGTCCAGAACTCCAGGACGTCGCCTTCTGTCAGAGCATGGGCGCTCTTCAAATAGGCGGCGCCATCGCGCACCTCGTCGACGCGGCCGAGGAACAGGCCGCGGTTGTTGGGACGCTGGTAACTCATGATATCGTTGCCGCGTTTGCCGTCCAGATAGGCCGTGGTGAAACCGCGGGAGAAGGCATCGGTGAGGCGGTCGCGATCGGCATCGGTGATAGCCGCGTTCTCCTTCGCCAAAGCAGCATCGAGAGCTTTACGATAGACGGAGGTCACGGCGAAGACGTACTCGGGCGACTTCATGCGGCCCTCGATTTTAAGCGACGCCACGCCGGCGGCCACGAGGTCATCCACGCGATCCACCGTGCACAGATCCTGGGGCGAAAGCAAGTGATCGCCCGGCGAGGGAAGGCTCTTCTGCAGAGCCTTGTTCTGCAGCTCATAGGGAAGCCGGCACGCTTGAGCGCACATCCCCCGGTTGGCCGAGCGGCCGCCGATCATGGAGGACATGAAGCACTGGCCCGAGTAGCACACGCACAATGCGCCGTGGGCGAACACCTCCACTTCCATCCCCTCTTCGGCCGCCGCCGCGCACAGAAGGGCGATCTCGTCCAGCGACACCTCGCGGGCGAGCGTAATGCGCTCGGCCCCTAAGCGGGCCGCCACGCGCACGCCGGCGAGGTTGTGGGTGTTCATCTGCGTGGAAAGGTGCAGCGACGCTTCGGGGAGCGTGCGGGAGATCTCCGCAGCCAGGCCGATGTCCTGTACGATGAAGCCGTCGGCTCCGGCGCGGTAAGCCTGGCGCACGCATTCCAAGGCCTCCCCTACCTCGTCGGGCAAGATGATGGTGTTCATGGTGACGTAGACGGAAACCCCGCGCAGATGCGCGAAGTCGCAGGCCTCCCGCAGCGTCTCCAGGGTGAAGTTGTCGGCCCCGCGCCGTGCATTGAAGGTCTCAAGCCCCAGATACACCGCATCGGCCCCGCCAGCCACCGCCGCATGCAGCGCCGCCATATTGCCGGCCGGCGCCAGCAGTTCTACTTGATTAGTCTTCATTCAGCTTCAAAGCCTCTTCGTCGGCGGCCTTCAGTTTGTCGATGCCCTCGTTGTAGGCGTCTTGGATTTCCTTCACGCGCCCGTCGTAGGCGCTGAAGTCGAAGGGCGCCTCCTCGGTTGCGCTGCTGATCTCCGTGTACAAATCGATGTAGCTGTTCAGGGCATCCTTCAGCTTGTTGCAGCCGTCGACGTAGTTCGTCTGCAGATCTTTCATGGCGTCCGGCGTATCGATGGCCGCCAGAGCGTCAATGGCCTCGAAGGCGCTGTTGGCCTTGTTGCGCATATTGACGACGCTCTCCTGAGCCACCGCCTCGTCGAATTCGCCGAGGCGCGTGTTCAGCTCCTCCACCGCCTGGTTGACCTTAGTCATGTAGGTGCGATTGGCCTGCTGCTGGTCGGTGGCTCCGGTGGCCGGCGACTGGCAACCGGCAAGAGCGCCGAGGGCCAAAGCCGCGCCAAGGGCCACAGCCAAAACCCGCACGATGGTACGTTTCCTCATGATTTCTCCCGTCTTCGGTGCCTTGAGGCACCGGTTGCTTGCTCAGGGCAGCCTCGTCGAGCGAGGCTTTGGTTTCTCATTCGCTATGATAGCAGTCCGCACCCCCGGGCCCGTACCGCCGTCACGGTATCGCAACAATTATGTCGCGGCTACGCTGCTTTAGGCACCCTCGCCGCCACCGTCGTCCGGGGCTGGGTCGGGCGTCGGCTCCGGCGTCGGCTCCGGCGTTGGCTCGGGCTCCGGGGTAGGCTCCGGCGTCGGTGTCGGTGTCGGCTCGGCGTTGCCGCCGCCCTCGTTGCCCTCTCCGCCTTCGTTGCCGCCGTTCTCGTCGCCGTCGCCCTCGGGCGTCTCCCCATCATCCTGCTTCGTGGTCACCTCGGTGTCGTCTTTCTTTTTCTTGGAAGAGTAGTAGCCGCCGATATGGTTGTCCTCGTCGCGGTAATCCTTCTTGTACTCGGGCTTATCTGCCTCGAAGAACTTCACCGTCTGCGTCGGGGAGATCATCTTGTCGATGAAATCGCCGAAGACGCTGGCCGCCGTCGTAGTCGTCGCCTGGGCCTCGGAATAGTCGGAGCGGTCACCCAGCCAGATGGCCACGGCGTACTGCGGGGTCACACCGCAGAACCAGCTGTCCTTCTTGTCGTCGGTGGTACCGGTCTTGCCTCCGGCCTCCTGGCCGTTATCGGGACGAGCCGCCTTGCCAGTGCCGTTGTCGATGACCACTTCCATGCAGTCGAGCGCCGCCCGAGCCACTTCGCGAGAGAACACCCGCTCGCCCGTGGGGTCGGTGTTGTCCACGATGACGTTGCCGTTCTTGTCCTCGATGGAGATGATGCACTCCGGATCGTAGTGGACGCCGCCGTTGGCCACCGTGGCATAGGCGTCAGCCATTTCGAGCGGCGTGACCGAACCGATGCCCAGGGTAAGGCCCGCCACCGCCGGCAAATCGGAGGTGATACCCATGGCGTGGGCCATCTCGATCACCTTATCGACGCCCACGGAGAGAAGCAAGCGAATAAACGCCGTGTTCGACGACACGCCGAAAGCGCTCTTGATGGTGCGCGTGCCGTAATCGGCCTTATCGTTGTTGTAGACAGGCTCGCCGCCCTCCAAATCAACCTTGTAGCCAGCATCGATGAGCGTTTCCGGGTCGATGCCCTCGTTGATAGCCGCCAAAAGCGTGAACAGCTTGAACGACGATCCGGCCTGACGGCCCGCGCCGCCCTCGCCCGTGGCCATGTTCACCTGGGAGCTCTCGTAATCGCGACCGCCCACCAGCGCGTCGATGTAGCCGTTCTCGGGGTTCACAACGGCCATGGCCACCTCGAAGGGATCGCCGGCCTCCTCTTCCTTTTCGGCCGCAGCCTCTTCGGCGGCGGTCTGGGCCTCGATATCCAGCGTCGTGATCACCTTCAACCCGCCCTTGAACAGCTCGGAGGTGGAATAGGCGTACTTGCCCTCGGGGTTGGTCAGCTGGTTGCGCACGTAGCTCGTGAAGTAGGGGTAGGCCAGAATGCCCGTCATGGAGGGCTCGGAGGGGTTCAGCTCGATGGGCTCGGCCTTCACCGCGTCGGCCTCCTCCGCCGTGATAACCCCGTTGGACACCATGCGGTCGAGCACGGTGTTGCGGCGCTTCAGGCAGTTGTCCGGATAATCGATGGGGTTATTGTAGGTGGGCGACTGGGGAATGCCCACGAGCGTGGCCGCCTCGTTCAACGTGAGGTCCTTCGCGTCCTTGGAGAAGTAGCGCTCGGCGGCGGCCTCGATACCGTAGGCACCGGAACCGTAGTTGATAGTGTTCAGGTACATGAGCAGGATCTCGTCTTTGGAGTACTGCTCTTCCAGCTTCTGGGAAATGTACATCTCGCGGATCTTGCGCTTGAAGGAGATGTCGCGCATCTCGTCGGAAAGAATCGTGTTGCGCACGAACTGCTGAGTGATGGTGGAGGCGCCCTCCAGCTCGCCGCCCATGAGGTTGTTCACGAGCGCGCGGGCCACACCGAGGTAATCGACGCCGGAGTGGGTGTAGAAGCGCTCGTCCTCGGTGGCGACGGTGCCCTTCAGCACGTACTCGCTAATCTGGTCGAGAGCCACCGGGTCGCGATTCTCCAGCTGGAACTCGGCGAGCAGCGTCGTGCCGTCCGATGCGTAAACCATGGTTGGCTGCGCCGTGTTGTAAGCGTCGGCGTTCTGGTAGTCGGGCAGATCCTCCAGCCAGGAGTTGCACAGCGTCACCACGCCGAACACGCCCGCCGCGAGAAAGGCGACGAACACGCCCAGCACCGACAAAACGATGACCTTCTTATTCTTTACTTTCGTGCCCTTACGGCCCTTCATTGCGCGAGAACCCACGAATTAACCTCCATCAGTTATAGGTCTGGCCATTTTACCAATGAGTTATGGAGGGTTCATAAGATGGAGCCGCCACCAGGAAATGCACAGAGGACAGCGCAGCAGTCTGCCCGGAACGTAAGATACTCGTGATTATTATAATCACGAGTATCTTATTTCCAGCTAGGGAACAGACTGAGCCTCAGCCCTTTGAAAGCGAGCTATGCGCAAGCACCTTACAGCTGCGCCTTGGCGGCCGCCAGCTGCACGCGCACCGCTTCGGGGGCCGTGCCGCCGAAGGTGGTGCGGGCGGCAACGATGGCGGGCAGGTTCAGGCACTCCACGATATCGGATTCGAAGAGATCGCTCTCCGCCTTGAAATCGTCCAGCGTGAGGTCTTCCAAATCGCAGCCGCGCTGGTCGCACAGAAGCACCAGATGCCCCACGATCTCGTGGGCCCGGCGGAAGGGCAGGCCCTTCTTGGCCAGGTAGTCGGCCACATCCGTCGCGGCCAGATATCCCTTCTTCGCCTGGGCGGCCATGGCGTCGGCGTTCACCGTCATGGTGGCGATCATGCCGGCAGCGCAGGTGTAGCAGTCCTCCAAGGTGTCGGCGGCGTCCATGGCGCCTTCCTTGTCCTCCTGCAGATCCTTGTTGTAGGCAAGCGGCAGCGACTTCAACGTCATCATGAGGGCCACCAGATCGCCCACGACCCGGCCCGACTTGCCGCGGATGAGCTCCGCGAAATCGGGATTCTTCTTCTGGGGCATGATGGAGGAGCCGGTGGAGTAGGCATCCGACAGCGTGATGAACCCGAACTCCGCCGACGACCACAGCACGATCTCCTCGCACAAACGCGACAGGTGCAAACACGACACGCTACAGGCGTAGATGAGGTCGAGCAGAAAGTCGCGGTCGGACACAGCATCGAGCGAGTTCGGGATGGGATGGTCGAAGCCGAGCGCCTCTGCGGTGGCGAAGCGGTCGAGCGGGTAGGTGGTTCCGGCCAAGGCCGCGGCTCCCAAGGGGCACGCGTCGGCGGCGTCGCGGGCGGCGGCGAGGCGCTCGTAATCGCGCGCGAGCATCTGCACGTAGGCAAGCATATGGTGCGAGAACAGCACCGGCTGGGCATGCTGCAGGTGCGTGTAGCCCGGCAGGATGACGTCGAAGTTCGCTTCGGCCTGGGCGATGAGCGCCTCGCGCAGGGCGACGTTGGCGGCCATGAGCTCGCCGGCGCGACGCTTGGCGTACAGGCGCGTGTCCGTGGCCACCTGGTCGTTGCGCGAGCGGCCCGTGTGCAGCCGAGCCCCGGCATCCCCCACGCGGCGGGTCAGCTCCGCCTCAATGGCCATGTGGATGTCCTCGCTTTCCATCACGTCGAACGTGAGCGCGCCGGACTCGATGTCAGCCAGAATGCCCTGGAGCCCTTCTGCAATGGCTTCGGCATCGGCGGTCGCGATGATGCCCTGGGCGGCCAGCATGTTAGCATGGGCGATAGAGCCGGCGATGTCCTCGACGTAGAGTCGCTGATCCACGGGCAGCGACGCCCCGAAGCGCTGGGTAAAGGCATCGGCGCCTTCGGTGAATCTTCCAGACCACAGTGCCATAGTGTCTCCTCGGTAAATCGGTAAGCCAGGCGGGCGCCCCTCAAGACCGCCCGCTCCCCTCGTTGTCGTGCTCGTTGAGCGTCCCTAGGCCGTGACGGCGTCGGCGCCTTCCAGAATCTCCTCGGCTTCCTCCACCACGGCGCTCATCTTGCCGTAAGCAGTGTTCGCGAGGTTCACGTCGTCGTAGGAGGGCATGCGCGCGCCCGTGGCGAGCCGGTTTTTCGCCCACACCTTGCAGGACAGGCCGTGGATGTCGATGAAGCCCTTGGCGGCCTGATGGTCGAAAGCGTCGTCGGCATCGTAGGTGGCCAGGCCGAAATCATACAGCGAGTAGGTGCTCTTGCGTCCCACCACGGTGCAGGAACCCTTGAAGAACTTCAGCTTCACCGTGCCGGACACGCATTGCTGGGTGTGGGCGAGGAAGGCGTCGAAGGCCTCCTTCAGCGGCGAGAACCACAGGCCGTTGTACACCTGCTCGGCCCAGGTCTGCTCGATGGCGAGTTTGTGGTGCAGCACGCCCCGCTCCAGGCACAGATCCTCCAGGGCCTTGTGAGCCTGGATGAGGGCCAGACCGCCCGGCACCTCGTAGCACTCGCGGCTCTTCACGCCCACGAGCCGGTTCTCCACCATATCGATGCGGCCGTAGCCGTTGGTGCCGGCGATATCGTTCATGGCGTAGATGATGTCGAGGAAGCTCATCGGAGTGCCGTCAAGCGCACAGGGAACGCCCTGATCGAACTCGATTTCCACGTAGGTGGGCTCGTCGGGCGCGCAGGCCGGATCGCACGTCATGGTCCAAATATCCGCCGGCGGCTCGCACCAGGGATCCTCCAGCACGCCGCACTCGATGGCCCGGCCCCACAGGTTGTCGTCGATGGAGTAGGGCTTGTCGGTGGTGGCCTTAACCGGCACGCCGTGGGCCGCCGCCCATTCGATCTCGTCGGCCCGGCAGCCGAGATCCCAGTTGCGCACCGGCGCGATGATGGTGAGCGCCGGATCCAGCATGAGCACCGAGGACTCGAAGCGCACCTGGTCGTTGCCCTTGCCCGTGCAGCCGTGGGCCACGTACTTGGCGCCGAACTGGTGGGCCACCGCCACGAGGTGCTTGGCGATGAGCGGCCGCGAGAGCGCGCTCACGAGCGGGTACTTGTTTTCGTACATGGCGTTGGCGGCCATGGCACAGGCGAGGTACTCGTTGGCGAAGGTCTCCCGCATGTCGATGACCGCGCAGCCGATGGCACCGGTGGCGAGCGCCTTGGCCTTGATGGCCTCGAGGCCCTCGTGCTCCTGGCCGAGGTCGCCCACGACGGCGATGACGTCGAGATCGTATTCCTCTTGCAGCCATTTGATGCACACGGAGGTGTCGAGGCCGCCGGAGTAGGCGAGCACGCACCGTTCCTTCTCCCCGGGGGCCGGCTTGGCGGAGATCTGCGGGGCGTCGTGAAGGGATGAGTTCGTCGTGGTCATGGGAGTTGCCTTTCGTGTCGGGAGCTGCTTTTGGGTTTCCTTATGGGGTGCCCGGCTCGCTTTGCGATGGAAAGGCGTGGCGTGAAGTCGCGTCTGGGACGATGCGCAGGGTTCCTGCGCGATGGTGCTTGAGGTTTCGAAGAGGAACTTCGGGAGGCCACGGCCTTTGGCGGACCCGGGCGGGGCCGCGCGGCGGTGCGCTGAGCGCGCGAAAAGATCTGCTACGCGCGTCGGCGTCGCAGAGAAGAGGTACGTCGGCGTCGGTCGACGTAAGCCGTGGCGAGGAACTGGGGGCACGGGGCAGCAGCAGCGATTCCGCTGTGCTTGGAAGCTATGAGAGCTGCTGCCTGCATCGTGACAATTCCTTTCAAGTACGCGCAGCCGTCCGAGTTATGGGGCCCTGGCGCCTTGCGCCGTAAGCCCTCGGCTGTGCGGTTGACGGCATTATGCCCTAATTTATGAGTCGTCAACCCCGAATTTCAAAATTTTTGCGGAAACGGCGCAATTTAATTGTGCACTGTGCTGTGCAGTTGCACAAAAATTTGCTTATTTTACCTGGGAAATTGTGCACTTATATACAAGAGCGACCCAAGCTTTTTGTGCAAGGGTCGCTCGATGATGGCTCGATGTGATGGCGTTTTACAGCAACTGCTCCAGCTTCTGAACCAGCACGTCCACGTCGGCTTCCGTGCAGATGAGCGGGGGCAGGAAACGCAGCGTATGGGGGCCGGTGGCGTTCAGGACGAGGCCCGCTTCCAGGCCGGCGGCCACCACATCGGGAGCCGACGGCGCCTCATGGGTGAGGTCGATACCGTTCATGAGACCGAAGCCGCGCACCTCCTGCACGTGGGGCAGTCGGGCCAGCCGCTCGCGCATGTAGGCGCCGACCGACTCGATCTGCGCCCCCATACCCGGGGCGAGCAGCGTGGACAGCGTCACGTGGGCCGCGGCCATGGCGATGTTCGAGCCGCCGAAGGTGGTGCCGTGATCGCCCGGCGCGAACGCCGCCGCGATGGAGCTTTTGGCCGCGCAGGCGCCGGCCACCACACCAGAGGCGATGCCCTTGGCCATGGTGACGATGTCGGGCAGCACCCCGAAGTTCTGGAACCCGTAGGGCAGCCCCGTGCGGAAGATGCCGCTCTGCACCTCGTCGCAGATCATGAGCGCACCGTGCTCTTCGGTGAGGCGGCGGATGGCGCCGACGAACTCCTCGGTGCAGGGATGTACGCCGCTCTCGCCCTGGATGCACTCGATCATGACGGCGCAGATGCGGTCGCCCTGGGTCTCGAACAGGCGCTCGAGCGCTTCCACATCGTTGATGGGCGTGGCCGTGAACCCGGCCGGCAGCGGCTGGAAGGCCTCCTGCTTGGCCGGCTGGGCCGTGGCCGCAAGCGTCGCCAAGGTGCGGCCGTGAAAGCTCTTGGCCAGCGTGACGATGAGGCGCGGGGCCAGCTCGGCATCTTTGCCGGCGGCTTCCGTGCGGCGACGGGCGTACAGGCGCGCCAGCTTGATGGCGCACTCGTTGGCCTCGGCGCCGGAGTTCGCGAAGAAGGTCTTCCACGTCTCGGGGCTCGGCTCATCGACGTAGGCGTTCAGCATGTTCGACAGCAGCTGGGCCACTTCCCCGCGGTGCTCGATGTAGTAGTAGTTGCTCACGTGGATGAGCTTGGCCGCCTGATCGCTCACGGCCTGCACGATGGAGGGGTGGCAGTGGCCGAGGCTGCAGACACCGATGCCGGAGAGGAAATCGAGGTACTCGTTGCCGGCATCGTCGATGAGCGTCATGCCGTGGCCTTCGACGAATTCCACGGGCTTGCGGGCGAAGGTGCCCATCACGTATTCGGATTCCAAAGCCATTTCGCGGGCGAGAGTCATGGGATGCTCCTAACGGTTTTCAATGAGTTTGGCGGCGAATTTGCTCACCGGCGAGACGTTCAGGAACTGGGCGGAAGCGAGGCCGCCCACCATGGTTCCCATGCCGGAGTCGGTGAGCATTTCCAGCAGAAGCGCATGGGGCACCGTGCCGTTGATGATATGGGCCGCGCTGACGCCGGAATCGAGGGCGCGCACGCAGCTCGCCAGCTTCGGAATCATGCCCGAGGCCAGCTTGTCGCCGCGCACCATGGCCTCGGCCTCCCCCAGCGACATCTCGGCGATAAGCGAGTCGGGGTCGGGGTAGTTCTCGTAGAGGCCGTCCACATCGGTGAGGAAGATGATCTTGTGGGCGCCGATGGCCGCGGCGATGTAGCCGGCAGCAACGTCGGCGTTCACGTTGTAGCAGCCACCGTCCTCGCCAATGGCGATGGAGGCGATGATGGGAATGTAGTCGTCGGCCACCAAGTCCTCGATGAGCGGCGTGTTGATGCGCGTGATCTTGCCCACACGCCCCAGCCGCGGATCGGCCTGCTCGGCCACGATGATGCCCGCGTCGGTGCCCGACACGCCCACTCCCATGTTGCCATGGGCGTTCATGGCCTCCACCAGCTGCTGGTTCACTTCGCCCGTGAGCACCATGCGCACAAGATCCATGGCGTCGTCGGTGGTGACGCGCTGGCCGTCGACAAACTCCACCGGCAGATCGAACTTGGCGAAGGCGCGGTTGATGGCCTTGCCGCCCCCATGGACGAGCACCGGGTTCACGCCCAAGATCTTCAAAAGCACGATGTCGGCCATGACCTCGGCAGCCAGCTGGGGGTTCTCCATGGCCGAGCCGCCGTACTTGATGACGATGGTCTTGCCCGTCACCTGCTTGAGCCATGGCATGGCCTCGTAGAGGATCTCGCCGGTGCGTACGGGCACGCCCTCGGCACGGGCTTCGTTAGCGTATTTCATGAGCGGTAGTCTCCATTGATCGTCACGTACTCGTGCGAGAAGTCGCAGGTCCACATCGTGGCCGACTCCTCCCCCGCGTGCAGATCCACCTCGATGGCCACTTCGGGTTCTTCGAAGCGACGCAGGGCCTCTTCTTCGTCGAAATCGACCACCAGACCGGCACGGCACACGGGCAGGCCCAGTATATCGATATCCACGTCCTCCTGATTGAAACGAGCACCGGACCGTCCGAGGGCGGCGGCAACACGGCCCCAGTTGGCATCGTGTCCGTAGACGGCGGTCTTCACGAGCGGCGAATTGGCCACCGTACGAGCAGCCGCATCGGCGTCGTCAGCCGTAGCGGCCCCACGCACGGTGACGGTGATGAGGCGCGTGGCCCCCTCGCCGTCGGCGGCCATCTTGCGGGCGAGCGTCGTCGCAAGCTGGTCGAGGGCGCGCTGGAAGGCGTCGAAGGCCGGCGTGCCGGGCGTGAAAGCGGGGCCGTCGGGCGCGGCAGCGCCGGATGCCAGGGCGAAGCAGGTGTCGTTGGTGGAGGTGTCGGAGTCCACCGTGACTTTGTTGAAGCTCTTGCTCACCGCCGCCGTGAGGGCCTGCGACAGATCGGGCGCGGCGAGAGGCGCGTCGGTGGTGATGACGGCGATCATGGTGGCCATATTCGGCATGATCATGCCCGCGCCCTTGCACATACCGCCCACCGTGAAGGTGACGCCCGGGTATCCGATGCCGTCGCCGGAGAAGCTGACCGAGCCGTGCTTGGGGCAGGTGTCGGTGGTCATGATGGCGCGGGCCGCCGTCAGGCCCTGGGATGTGCGGCCGACGAGATCGTCGGCCACTTTCGCCATGGCCGCAAGCGCCGCCGGCACGCCCTCCGCGAAGGGCTCAAGACGCAGGTGCTGGCCGATGACGCCCGTAGAGGCCACGAGCACCTCGTCGGCCGGGCAGCCCACGGCCTCACCGACGAGCTCGGCGGTCTTGCGGGCGTTTTCCAAACCGATCTCGCCCGTGGCGGCGTTCGCGATGCCAGAGTTGACGACGACGGCCCGGGCGCACCCGTAGGCGGGAGATCCGGCGCCCCCCTCGTCCAAATGCTCGCGGGACACGCGCACGGGCGCCGCGCAGAACACATTGGTCGTGAAGGTGGCCGCCGCCGCACAGGGCTCGTCGGCAACGACGAGCGCCATGTCGAGACGCTCCGGGTCGGCCCTAAAGCCCGCGTGCACGCCCACGGCGGAAAAGCCGAGCGCGCTGGCCGCATTGCCCTCAGGATCGAAAGCGAAAGTGTCGTTCTCGGTCATAGGTCCTCTCTTTCCCACGGGACGGCGCCTTGCGACTCTCGTCCCCTTCCAGCTTTACACGGGGTTGGCGATCTCTTCCAAACCGCAGGTCTCGGGCAGGCCGAACACGATGTTGGCGCACTGCACGCCCTGGCCGGCCGCACCCTTCCCCAGGTTGTCGATGGCGCCGGTGGCCACAATCATGCCGGCGGGGTGTACCGCCACGCCCACTTGGGCGCGGCAGGTTCCCGCCACCGACGCCGTGCGGGGCTGCACGCCGGCGTCCATGACGGAGACGAGCGGGCTTGCCGCGTAGAAGTCGCGATACAACTCCACGAGCTCCTCGGTGGTGGGGGCAGCCCCCGAAGCCAGCGGCAGCGTCACCGTGGACAGCAGTCCGCGGTTGAGCGGGGCGAGATGCGGCGTGAACACGAGCCGGCCCTCCAGCCCTAAGATCTGCTCGATCTCGGGAGTGTGGCGATGGGTGCCCACGCCGTAGGCCTCCAGGTTCTCGTTGGCGAAGCAGTAATGGGTGCGCTCCGTGGCCTTCTTGCCCGCGCCGGTCACGCCCGAGACGGCATCGGCCACCACCGGCGCCACCGCGTCCACGAGCCCCGCGCGGATAGCGGGCGCCGCAGCGAGCGAGGTGGCCGTCGGATAGCAGCCGGCGCAGCCCACGAGCACGGCCTCGCCGGCAGCGCGGCGCTCGGCCGCGGCGGCCAACTCATCGCCCGTAAGCTCGGGCAGTCCGAAGGCGGCTTGGGCCAGAAGATCGGTGGCCGTATGAGGCGCGTACCACTTCTCGTAAATGGCCGGATCCTTCAGGCGGAAATCGGCCGACAGGTCGACGACCGTGACGCCGGCGGCCATAAGGTCGGGCGCCATGCCCATGGCCGCCTTGTGGGGCACCGCCAGAAACACCACGTCGAAGGCAGAGAAATCAGTATCCTCGTGGGTGGAGAACGCGAGATCGGTTACCCCGGTGAAGGCGGGATAGGCCTTCGCGATAGGAGTTCCCGCCAGCGCGTCGGAGGTTGCCGCCGCCAGATCGAACTCAGGATGGCGCGACAGCAGGCGCACCAGCTCGATGCCGGCGAAACCGGCCGCTCCCACAACTCCCGCTCGATAGCCCATAGAATCTTCCTTCCTCTCTGCCCGTTTATATAATCAGCTCTTTCTTGAGCATGCGCACAAAGATGAGCGTTTTCGTTATTGTTTTCATCATACCCCCACTGGGGCCATCCCAAAGGCAAAAAGCTCCGTTTATGACAACTTGGAGCAGGTTGCGCCCCTTCCCCGCCCCGCACGCCCCCTTCCGCTAGACTTAGGCGCACATCTTTTGGAAAGGAGCTCTCATGAGCAACAAAGGTAAGAAGGTCAAGGTTCACTACACCGGCACGCTGGACGACGGCACCAAGTTCGATTCGTCCGTGGACCGCGGCGAGCCCATCGAGTTTGTCTGCATGGCCGGCCAGATGATCCCCGGCTTCGACGCCGCCGTGGAGGACATGGCCGTGGGCGAGAAGAAGACCGTGCACATCCCCGCCGCCGAGGCCTATGGCGAGCGCGATGACGCCATGGTGCAGAAGGTGCCCGTGGATCAGATCCCCAACGCCGACCAGCTGCCCGTCGGCCAGACCGTCTACATGATGGGCCCGGGCGGCCAGCCCTTCCCCGTGTTCGTGCAGTCCATCGAAGACGGCATTGTCACCTTCGACATGAACCATGAGCTGGCGGGAAAAGACCTGAACTTCGACATCGAGCTCGTGGAGGTTGAGGACTAACCCTGGTTGTCCGGTCGGGAGTTGGCGGAGGGGGTGCCGTGCTCAAACAGCATTGAAGTGCAGGGCTCGTCGGGGGTTCCGGCATTTCCTAATGCACTTCAATGAACTGCGCGCGGCACCCCCTCCGCCAACTCCCGACCTACTCTTACTTACCTGAACTTACTTGAACTTACCTGAAGCGACCCCGCCGACTTTGGCGGGGTCGCTTTGCGTTTGGGAAAACCGAGGCTGCCCTGGATGGGAAATTGGCAGCCGGCAAGGCTTGAGAGTCGGTGACTCGACACGCCAAGGGGCACGCAGCAGATGCAAGCGCGGCAGCACGGGGCCGACGAAGAGGTGGCACCATGCGGCGAAGCGGAGGCGTCTGCTGCGACGAACCTAGGCGAGCGCTTCGGACAGAGAAGCCTCGAACGCCTCGGAGGCGACAGGCTTCACCTCGGTTTTCTTCTGGAAAAGGCCCTTGAACGCGGAGGGCAGGGCGGCCCAGACGCCAACCTGGGGCACGGCATCGGCCTCGACGAGCGACTGCACAGCGCTGGAGGCTGCCTTTGAGCTGATGCCCATATGGGCAAAGCGCTGCTCCAGCTTGGCGCAGTAGGCGGCGTCGGCGGAATCAAGGGAAGCAACGGCGGCTACGGCCTGGTCGTTGAACAGTTTCATGATGGTTCTCCTTTCGACGGCGCCTAGTTTAGGCCCACGATAAAGGTCATCGTTTGGTCGATCGGATGAACCCATGCGCTTCTATTTGTGCAGTTGCACAAGATTATCGTCTGCAAGATCGGCTTCGCGACGATGAAAGAAACAGCATGCCCCCTCCCTCGCGCCGATAGCCCCAATGATGCGGGAGCCGAGCTATGTCAGGTACGCCAGCGCGAGCAACGCCGCCAGTTCGCGGTCGGTCGCGTCCTGCACGGAGAGGACCTCCTTTATCTTCTTCAGGCGGTAGCGCACGGTGTTCGGGTGCTGGAACAGCGCCTCGGCCGTGCGGCTCACCTCGCCATAGGCGGCAGCGAACGCCTCGGCCGTCGCACCCAAGTCGGCATCGTGCTCAGCATCGTAATCGAACAGAAGCGAGCGCAGAAGGTCGGCAGCACGCGCGTACAAGCGGTCGCTTCGGGCCGCCGCGCGGAAGGCGTCGAAGCGCAGGGTCGTCCACCGCACGATGCCGGCGTCCTCCCGCTCGGCGGTGCGCAGGGCCGCCATGGCCTGCCGCACCGCCAGATCGCCCTCCCCCAGGCTCACTTCCTGGCTGATGCCGCACACCAAAGGACCCGCCGTGGCGATGCACTTTGCCAGGTCGGCATCGGATATGGCAATAGCCTTGAGCGGGGGCCTCTTGAAGGAGACGAACCCCAGAAGCATCCCCCGGTAGCGGCATACGAAGGTGCGCTCGACATCGTCCCAACGCTCACCATAACCGGCAAGCACGCCCTCCACCACCTTCTGCAACGCGCGCAGCGACGCACCGTCGTCGGTGACGGCGCGTATGGCCATGCACTGGATCGTGGCACCGGTCACTCCTGCAATCGTGAAGAACGTGGAGCGCACGGCATGCTCGTCGGAGGGCGCCAAGATAAGATCGATCAGGTGATTGCGCTCCCATTCGGCGGCGTCGTCGTCGAGCAGGTTCATCAGGTCAGCGATGACCCGCTCCATGTAGCGCCCCTCGTAGAAGAACACGGGCACGCCACGCTCTGCCGAGGCCGCTGCCACCGACGGCGGCAGTTCCTTTAAGACCACGGGCTTCACGGCCACCGCCGCCACCTCGCGCTCGACGAGGGCAAGCAGCGCCTCCTCGGCCAAATCGGGGTGCACGTCGGCGAAACCCAGCGTGGTGAACACGAATTCGCCCTGGGTGAACACCTCGTAGCCGCCCGTGAACGGCTCGTGGTCGAGCGTGCCCACGCCCGTAACCTCACGCGCGGCCGCGCCCTCGCAGGGCGCCGCAAGCCAAATGCTGTCGAAGGCCCTCATATTCATGACATCGCCGACGATGATCATAGCGTTCCCCTAACTGCCATGGCGGGCGGAGCGGCGGAAGGTGCGCTTGCGCAGGAACGCGCCCGGAACCACAGGGGCATCTGCGCGCATACGGTACAGGTTGCAGGAGCGGTTGGCCGCCGCGGCAGCCTCCCAGTCGACGGCGGTAGCACGAGCCAGGGCCTCTTCCACCGTGGTGGGAGCGTCCTCATCGTGAACATCGGGCCCGAAGGTGTTGAGCCAGTGCAGGTCGCGCACGGTGATCGTGCGGGCCGGCTCGTAAGGCGCGAGGGTTTCCAGCTCATCGCCTTCCGCGAAACGGTTGCGGCACAACAGGTACAGGTAGCCGCCCTCGCAGGCGACGATGTCGGCCATGTGCATGGTCTCTTGCTCGTAGCCGTCGTAGGCTGGGGCCTGCTCGGCTTCTTCGAAGTAGAAGCCGGTGCCATAGGGGCGGTGCGACACGGCCAGAAGCTCGTCGGCTACCCCATCGGGCAACTCGCCATCAAGCACGCGGCGATAGGCACCCACGACGCTCGCCACGTAGAAGGCCTTCTTGTTGCGGCCCTCGATTTTGATGGAATCGACGCCCGCATCGGCCAGCTCGCGCAGGTGGGCGAGCATGTTCATGTCCTTGGCGTTCATGATGAAGGTGCCGCGATCGTCCTGTTCGATGGGGAAGAACTCGCCGGGGCGCTTCTCCTCTTCTAGGAGGAATTCTGTGGGGCGCTTTTCCGCTGCGAACTCCGTAGGCGCGGCAGCACCCAGCTGGTAGCTCCAGCGGCAGGGCTGGGTGCAGTGACCCTTGTTGCCGGAGCGGCCCGTGAGGTAGCTGCTGATAAGGCAGCGACCCGAGACGGCCATGCACATGGCGCCGTGAACGAAGGCCTCGATCTCCAGATCAGGTGGCGCGTCCTGGCGCAGGCGGGCAATGTCGGCAAGCGACATCTCGCGAGCGCATACCACGCGCTTGGCGCCCAGGGAATGCCACACCCGCGCCGCCGCGGCATTGGCCACGGAAGCCTGGGTGCTCACATGGCGCTCGATGCGCGGCGCAACCTCGCCGGCCACAGCGAAGGCGCCCAAGTCGCCGATGATGAGAGCGTCGACCCCGGCCGCATCGAGCGCGCGAAAGTACTCCGGCAGCCCGTCAATATCGTCGGGGTGCATGAGAATGTTGCAGGTGACGTGCACCTTCACGCCATGGGCATGGGCGAAGGCCACTGCCGCGGGAATCTCTTCCATGCGGAAGTTCGCCGCCCGGGCGCGCATGCCGAACTTGTCGGCCGCCAGGTACACCGCATCGGCCCCGAACAGCACCGCGGCCCGCAGCTGCTCCATCCCGCCAGCCGGCGCGAGAAGCTCCATGGTTATCTTCGAAGAATTAGTCATGCCGCCATTCTACGCGATAGGCCCTATCCCGTGCACCCATCCTTCCGTCATCCCGACGAACGCACGGCACGACCCGTCCTACTCCCCATGTTCCACGCGGTCGATGAGTTCCTGCTGGGAATGAACGCCAAGCTTGGCATAAATGTGCTTGATGTGGCTCTTCACCGTGTTGCGGGACACTACGTAGTGGTCCATGAGGTAACGGCCGTTGCGACCGCGGGCCAAAAAAGCCAGGATCTCGCTTTCCCGCTCGGTGAGACCGGCCGCGCAGGCAAGCTCCGCGCAGCGGGCATCGAAACGGCTCTCCCTCTCATCGGGGATAACGGAATCCTTCGAGAGACTCTCGTCGCGAGTATCCGCCGCAACGCCGTCACGTCCCTCAGGCATCTCGGGATTCCCCGCCAAGCCACGGCACACAACCGCCCCTGCCGCGCCATCAGCGAAATCGCCCGAGGGGGCCACCTGAAGCCTTCCGCCTTCCGGCAGCAGCTCAATTCCCCGAATCGTCTGGGAAAAACTAAAGTCCCTGAGCCATACCCAGGTAACCGCAACGAACAAGAACAGCATCCCTGCGGCAATCGCCTGCATCAGCATAGGACTCGTGCCCACCAGACTGCTCGACATATGGCCGATCGTAGCGCCAAGCAAGGTGCCGAGGCTCATCATGCAGCGCAAAAGCCCGAACGTCGGCAGCAGCGCGAGCACGTTGCGTCGGCCTATGGCAATCACGGCGATCCATGCCAGCACATCGAAGCAGAACGTACCCGCGTTGATGAGGGCGTGGGCTGTATTCGCGCCCACCAACACCGCAAAAGGGGCACTCAGGTAACCTGCCGTGACCAGCAAGAAAGAAATCGAGAACAAAGAGTCGGCCTTCTCGTCGGCCCGGCCGAAGAGCAGCCATACGGTTATGCCCGCCAGGACGAATACGGGAAACACCTGCGGCCCTTCCAAGGCGATGCCTTCCCCAAGGGCAAGCCCGTAACCCGAGGCGATATGGAACAGAAGCGCGCATAGGAAAAGGCCGCTGACGGGAGGCAGAAATGAGGCGGGGTTCGCCAGCTCCACATCCACCGGCGCATCCTGATGCGCAATGGCGGTCAGCGTGCCGCTATTGCCCTTGTACAGCAGAGCGATGATGACAACTTGGATAATCGGACAGAGTGCCACAGCCACGTGGGGGTCGAAAGCCGGTATCACGCCGGCCGCCGCCCGACCCGCAAGGGAACCGACGCTCACCGCCACAACGGCCTCTCTTAATGAGTCGAGCCTGATAAATGCTAGAGCCAGCTGCGCACCAGCCCACACGGTCGCCACGCCGGAGCAGGCCAGACCCACGGCGCTGAAGCCCACGTTGACCGAAGGAATGGCCAATTCCAGCGCGACGAACGACGTCAGCGCACACCCGATGGAGGCCACGCCCAGCGTACGTTGATCGAGAATCCGAGGCCGCCACGAGGCCACGAGGACCAGCAGGAGAAACAGTATGACGCGAAGCCCCGTGCTCGCCTCGCGCAATCCCGCTCCGTAGTCTGCCACGGCGGCATACACCCCCGCCATTTGAAAGTGGGCGCCAAAGGGAAACAGCGCCGCTGCCACGCAAACCACCAACATGGACTTCGCATTCTTCGCCGACCAACTCATCCCTGCGCCCTCCTTCGCTCATGCGGGCTCCATTGTAGCGCCTCAGCCGTTGTCCTGCAGGGGTGAGCGCTCCCCCCAATGGGGTGATTCGCCCAGCAAAACGGCTTCTACCGGCCTCAAGCCCCCTGTTGGGGTGGTGCGTTCGCTGGCGGGGCCTCCTAAGATGCCCATCGTCAATGCGGCGCTTACAGCAGACGAAACACGCCGCGACCCAACTTACGTTCAGGAGGGAACCATGCAGAAAAGTTCATCGACCATCTCGCGACGCAACTTCCTTGGCGGCGCCGCTGCCGTCAGCGCCCTTGCGGCGATGGGACTCGCCGGCTGTGCGCCCAAAAGCGTCTCGGAGACCGAGGCAATGGCCGCCACCGGCACCGAGGAGGCGAACGCGCAGCCCGCAGGCGACTGGCTGGGAAGCGCTCCAGAAATCGCCGAGGGCGATATCGCAGAGACCCGCGAATGCGACCTGCTCATCGTGGGCGCGGGCAACGGCGGCATGGCCGCGGCCGCCTACGCCACCGACCAGGACGTCAACTTCATCATCTGCGAGAAGGGCGAGACCGTGGGCGCCACGCGCCACTGGTTCGCCGCTCTGGGCACCCGCCCCTTCAAGGAGCAGGGCATCGAAGTCGACCGCCAGCGCCTGCTTGGCGAAATCATCCGCTACTCCCAGGGCAACTGCGACCAGCGTCTCATCCGTATGTGGATGGACGAATCCAACGACATGTTCGAGTTCGTCAACGGCATCATGGAGGGCGCCGGGGCGCACGTCGTCGCAGACGAGTTCGAAATGCCCGACGGCATGGGCGGCACTCCCTTCTACACTCCCCCGTTCGAGCACCACTACGAAGATGACAACGGCGGCCGTGATTTCGACGAGAGAAACGTGCTGTTCGAAAAGCACCTTCATGAGGCCGGCAAGGAAGTGACGTTCGGCCACGAGCTTGCCAAGCTCGTTCGCGAGGACGGCGGCCGCGTGACTGGCGCCATCTTCAACACCAAAGACGGCTATGTGCAGATCAACGCCGCAAAGGGAGTGCTGCTCACCACGGGCGGATATGCCGCCAATCCCGACATGCTCACGGCGCTTTCCCCCATCACGACCGCCTCGGTGACCGCCCTCGGCTACAACCAGAACAACACCGGCGGCGGCATCAAGGCCGCCTTGTGGGCCGGCGCGGTCAAGGACCTCACCTCCGCCACCATGATCTTCGACCGCGGCCTGGTGGCTCCCGGCACCGTAGCCGGCTACACCGAGGAGTCCATCGAGGCGGGCATGCCCCAGTTTCCCGGCAACGGGCAATTCGGGCCGGGAACCCAGCCCTTCCTGAAAGTGAACATGAACGGCGAGCGCTTCGCCAATGAGTCTGCCGACTACGACTACCTGCCCCATGCAGCGGCTCAGCAGCCCGGAGGTGTGTACGTGTCGATTTGGGACAGCAACTTCGGCGATGACGTGCAGCGCTTCCACACCCTCGGATGCTCGGCTGGAACCCGCAACCGCGTTTTGGGCGTAAAGCGGGAGGACGGCTCCTACGACCTGGACAAGTTCTTCGAGAAGGAGATTGAGGACGGTCGTTTGCAGAAAGCCGACACTTTGGACGAGCTGGCCGACAAGCTCGGATTCGCCGGTCAGGCCAAGGAGAACTTCCTTGCCGAGTGCGAGCGCTACAACGAGCTGTTCGACGCTCAGGAGGATCCGGACTTCGGCAAGGAGGCCTATCGCCTCTCCGAGCTGCGCACGCCCCCGTTCTACGGCGCGACCCTGGGCGGCACGCTGCTGACCACCATCGACGGCATCCGCATCAACAAGGACTGCCAGGCGCTCGATGCCGACGGCAACCCCATCGAGGGTCTGTACGCGGCGGGCGACTGCTCCGGCTCGGTGTTCTCCGGCTGCTACCCCGACCAGCTCCACGGCTTCGCCTGCGGTCGCACCATGACCGAGGCCATGCATGTCGTGAAGCAGATGGCCTAACCTTACCGCCTACTCCGACGGCGCCCTCGCAAGCGCCGACCAATTCAAAACGCCCCGGCGCCTTCCCTCCCTGCGCCGGGGCGTTTCTTTGCAATTCCTCCTGAAAGGCGAGAGGCTGCGACGGCGGCCCGCAAGCCAAAACGCCGGGCGACTCCCGCCGGACGGCGAGGGAGCGCTACCCCTCGTAGGTAACGCGGGCGCCTTGCGGGGTGTCCTCGATGATGAAGCCCAAGCCGGCCAGGCCGTCGCGGACGCCGTCGGCCACGGCCCACCTCTTCTCCTTGCGGGCCGTCGCACGAGCCTCCAGAAGGCGCGCCACGGCGATCTCCGGATCGTTGCCGTCATAGCCGGCCAGATCGGCGGCCAGCGCAACCACTTCCACCGGATAGGCCTCCCCTACCTCGGCGGCCGCCACGTCGATGCCGAGCACGTCCATGAGCTCGACAATGGCGTCGCGCGCCGCGCGCACGGCGGCGGCCTCTTCGGCCGCAAGGGTCTTCGCATCGGCCACGAGCGCGTTCACGTCGCTCACGAAGGAGAAGATCTCGCCCAGGGCCGCCGGCGCATTGAAGTCGTCGTCCATGGCCTCGGTGAAACCGTCGCGCAGAACGGCCACGCGATCGGAAAGGGCCGCGGCATCCAACGTGGCCGCGAGCGCCTCCGCCGCCGTCTCCGGCTCGAGGGCCGCCTCGCCGCGGGGCGCGCCGGTCTCCAGCAGCCAGTCCAGGGCCCTCACGGCGTTCTCGATGCGTGTCAAGGCCGCGTCGGCCTCTGCCACGCGCTGCTCGCCGAATACGAGCGGGCTGCGGTAATGGCTCTGCAGCATGAGCATGCGCAGGGCGGCCGGCCGCACCTGCTCGAGTACCTCGTGCAGAAGCAAAAAGTTGTTCAGCGACTTCGACATCTTCTCGGTCTCGCCCGTCTCGGCATTGGCGATCTGCAGCATGCCGGAGTGCATCCAGTAGTTGGCAAACGTGCTGTCGCAGGCGCACTCGGATTGGGCGCGCTCGTTCTCGTGGTGCGGGAACACCAAGTCGGCCCCGCCGCCGTGAATGTCGAAGGGCAGCCCCAGGTACTTCTCGGACATGGCCGAGCACTCGATGTGCCACCCCGGACGGCCCTCGCCCCAGGGCGACGCCCACGCCGGCTCGCCGGGCTTGGCGGCCTTCCACAGGGCGAAGTCCAGCTCGTCGCGCTTGCGCTCCTCCAGGCCCTGGCCGTCGGCGCGAAGCTCGCGGTGGCCGCTTTCCGCCTCGTCGATATCGCGTCCGGACAGCTGGCCGTAACCCGGATAGGAACGCACGTCGAAGTACACGTCGCCCTCCGACACGTAGGCGTGGCCGCGCTCGATGAGGCGCTCGATGAGGGCGATCATGGTGTCGATCTCTTCGGTGGCCTTCGGGCGGATATCGGGATCCTGCACGCCGGCTGCACGCATGTCCTCGATGAACAGGCGCGTGTACTCCTCGGCCACTTCGGCAGCGGTGCGCCCTTCCTCGGCGGCCCGGCGGATGATCTTGTCGTCCACGTCGGTCACGTTCTGCACAAAGGTGACATCGAAGCCGCGCCAGCTGAGGTAACGGCGAATCATATCGAAGGAGATGAACGTGCGCGCGTTGCCGATGTGGATGCGGTTGTACACCGTGGGACCGCACACGTACATGGACACCTTCCCGGGCTCGACGGGTTCGAAATCCACCTTCTGGCGGCGGCGCGTATCGTACAGCTTGATCATAAAAGCTCCTTCGGGCGTTCATTCAGAATGAGAGCCATTGTAGCGCAAGAAAGCACCCTCACCTTTGCGACACAGGCGATTAAAGCACGAACATCAGCTCAACAAGCCAACGGCTTTTAGCATGACGTCTTTACGCTTGGCTGCGCCCGCTACGATGCGTTGCGCCATGGCGTAGGCGTCGTCGCCCGCGCCAACCTTTGCCAATTCGATAGCAGCCGTCTCAAATGCCGCTTCCATCGAGCCGGCCAATTCCTCAAGAATCGTCGCAGCTACTCGAGCAGGTCACTCACCGCGCGGCCCCTCTCACGTCTATGCTCAGGTCGAGCCCGAGCATAGAAGCTACGTCGAGGGCCTTGCCAAACTGAATGGTCTCCTTGCCGTTCTCCAAATCGGAAATGAAGCGCGTGCCGCACCCACAATACTCGGCCATCTCTTGCTGCGAATAGCCGAGCTCTTTGCGACGCGCACGAATGGCTTGCCCCAGGACTTTCATCGAGTTAATGCGCATGACGCTCTCATTACCTATCGGGAATATCTGCCGATCGAGAACTATATCATTACCGATCGGGAATGAAAAGGAAATTTGGGCGGTTCTATTACCGATCGGGAATGATATGGAGTGCGAGACTTTCAGGCTACAAGGTGAGCACGAGCACTGTCTGCCCCTACTCTTCCCCGTCGTCCAAGTAGTTGCGCAGCGCCTGCATGCGGCGATCTAGATCGGCGGCGGTCTCGGCCAGATCGGCCAGCTCGGCGGCCACCGCCGCGGCCTCTTCGTCGGGAAGGTTCTTCTTGTAGCGCAGCTGGTGCTCCAACGAGGCCCAGAAGTTCATGGAGATGGTGCGCAGCTGCACTTCCACTTTCACCGAGCGCTTCTCACGTTCGAGGAAAATGGGCACCTCGATGATAAGGTGCAGGCTGCGGTACCCGCTCGGCTTCGGGGAAGCCACGTAGTCGCGCCGTTCGATAAGGATCACGTCATCCTGGGAAAGCAGCGACTCGGCCAGAGAGAACATATCTTCGGGAAAGGTGCAGACCACGCGCACGCCCGCCACATCGAAGATGTTCTCCTCGATGGAATCCACCGACATGGGGAAGCCTTTGCGGGCGAGCTTCTTCGCCAGGCTGTCGGTGCTTTTCAAGCGCGATTTGATGGACTCGATGGGGTTGCGATCGTGCTGCAGCCCGAACTCGGCGTCCAGTACGCGGAATTTCGTCTCCACCTCCATCATGGCGCACTCGTAATAGGTCATGAGGCGTCGGTAAGGTCCGAAGTTGCGTTCCAGCATAGCGGCGAACTCATCGCTGCCGGCCAGTCGCGCCAGCATCTGGTTCGCCAGTTCCTCCCGCTGCTCGTGCAACACATCCAACGCGCTTTGACCCAGCGCGCCCTGACCGTCGCGCAGTCGCACCACTGCGTTCTCGAAGGCCCGCTCCGTCAACCTCGCCATAACCGCTTCCTTCCACACAAAAATCTCCCGCAGGGACTGCGCCCGCGCGGGAGATTATAGGGGACGCGCACGATGCGCGGCGGAATTCTACAACCGTTCTATCGGAACTCTATCGCGCCTCGGCAGCGGCGGACGGGGAAGCTTCGGCATCGACGCCCTCAAGATGCACGGAGGCGTGCCAGTTGCCGGGCTCGCCGCTTACCTGGTACACGTAGGTGGCACCGTCTTTGTCATAAGTGCCCATGGCGGCGCCGTTAGTGGCCAGCTGGTCGGTCAGGTCGATGGGCTCGACGCCCTCGGGGGCTAAAACCACGTGGCCATCAGTGGACTCGAGCACCATGTCGTCGGCGTTCGGCGATCCGTCTTCGGCGCCTTCCACCGTGTAGTCGTGAATCTCGTAGGTGGTGTCGTCGAAGTCGCCGCCCTCCGAGATCATGGTCATCTGCACCTCGCCGCCTTCGCCATCGGCGCCTTCCACCGTGTAGTTGATCTCGCCGACGGTAGTGTCGCCGTTCTGGCTCATCTGCACGTCCATCTCCACTGGCTCGCCGTTGATGTAGACCGTGGCCTTCTCCACCCAGGTCTCGCCCGTGGCAGCATAGCAGACGCCGTTGGTAACCACGAATACCCCGAGCAATGCCGCGCAGGTGGCGGTCGCGAATTTCAGGGCCGTCGTACGCTTCTTCGTCTTCTCCATGGGAATGCCCTTAACCTTTCCTATCAGGTCAGCAGAGGCATGGACCTCGCCCATCATGGCTTTGTATTGGCTCTGGTTGCTCATCTTCCCACGCCTCCTTCAGTGACTGTTTCAGTAGTTTCCTTGCTCGGACGAGCCGGGTGCGAACCGTGGGCTCCTTAATGCCCAGCACCTCGGCGATCTCGCGGGTGCCCATGTCCTCGAAGTAGAACAGGTGCACGACAATGCGGCACTTTTCGGGCAGCGTGCCCAAAGCCGCGTACAGCGCCTCGTGAGCCGGCTCGGCGAACGCGGGCTCCTCGAAGGGAGGCGCGTCGCCGTCGCGGATCTCCCGCAGCTCCACTCGCTGGCGCCACAGGCTGCGCCAGAGGCTTTTGCACTCGTTCACCGTGACGCGGATGAGCCAGGCGCGCAGACGCTCGTCGCGGGCGGGTTCGCGCTCGGTTCCGGCCGCCATGGCTCGACCGCCACGCTCGGCCCCGTCATCAAGCCACATCGGCGGCTTCTCGTAGAGCTTCAGGAACACCACCTGCACCACGTCCTCAGCATCGGGTACCCGTCGCGTCTGATTGAGCGCGATGCGGTACACCATGTCGGCGTGGGCATCGACGATCTGTCGGTACTGGCGGTTGTCCACAGGTTTCCTTCTCGTCCGAAAGGGAAGGCGCCAACGCCGCAGCCGCTAGCTTGCCGCCCCGTCACCGCCTTCCACAAAAGGCCTTTCACAGACAATACGCTTGAGAGCGGAGAAATGTGCGACGCTTGGGAGAGATTTTGGGATTGCGAGAATCAACCTAAAACTGCAGCAGCCCTTCCATGGAGCAGCGCAAGGCGCAGGCGAGGCGGTAGACCGCCTCAGCGGAGGCGCGATTGGTGTTCTTCTGCCGCTGCTCGTACATTTGGATGGAGCGCAAGCTTATCCCCGATCGCTCAGCCAACTCCTCCTGGGTCAAGCTGCACAGCTCGCGCTGGCGCTTCAGTCGTGTCGGCAACGAGGCGGCCGAGCGAGCGTCTTCCCACTCGCCCGCCTGCAGCTCAGCGAAGACGCTCGCGGGGCTCACCTCGCCGACGTCGCTCACCCAGCGGACGCGCAGGACGTAGAAGGCCGCCTTCTCCGGTGCGTAGTCGAAGGTTCAGGTTAGGTTCTGATGGTCGTTAAATGCGGCACACGAGGCAGGTGGCATAGGCGGTGATGCCTTCTTCGCGACCCTCGTGGCCCAAGTGCTCGGTGGTGGTGGCCTTTACGCCGACGTTTTCCACGGGCACTCCCATGGCCGCTGCCAGGTTCTCGCGCATAGCCTCGCGGTAGGGCGAGAGCTTCGGGGCCTGGGCGGCGATGACGCTGTCCACGTCGATGATCTCGAAACCACGCTCGCGCACAAAGCGAGCCACCTCGGCGAGCAGCTTGAGCGAATCGGCATCCTTGTAGGCCGGGTCGGTGTCGGGGAACAGCTTCCCGATGTCGCCCCCGCGCACAGCACCGAGCAGCGCGTCGGAGATGGCATGGGCCAGCACGTCGGCATCGGAGTGCCCGTCGAGCCCCTGATGGTGCGGGATGTCCACCCCGCCCAAGATGAGCTTGCGGCCCGGAGCAAAGGCATGCACATCCATCCCCAGCCCCGTCCGAAGATTTCGCAGGTCGTTCATACCGGCTCCTTCCGCCTTCCTCCATCATGTATGTCGCCGTTGAGAACCCTTCTCATTTCCCTCTCGGTCATTGGAAGGGTCCGATTTTGCAGCAAATCGCGAGTTATAAGCGTCTGCGCGATGCGCTTCGCCGCATTCCAGGTTTTCCGCCCAGCAAAACCCCAGGTCAGAAATTCGCAGCTTTTGAATGTCTCGAACGAAGCAAGCTCCAGACGCTTATAACTCGCGATTTGCTGCAGAAAATGCCGTCTTCGTCGACCGTTACCTATGCTCGGAGTTCAAAAGCATAGTGCGGACGGCACTGGCGAGAAGCACATAGTCCTCGGGCACCGTAAGCTTAATGTTGTCGCGCTTCCCTTCCACGATCAGCACTTTACCGCCAAGCCGCTCGATGAGCGAAGAGTCGTCAGTTCCCACGAACCCGTCAGACAGCGCACTTGCATGGGCGCGACGGTAGATGCCCGCACGGAAGACCTGGGGCGTCTGAGCATTCCAGAACACCGACCGGTCGGGGGTGCCCACCACCACGCCGTCTTCCACGACCTTCAGCGTATCCACCGCCGGATGCGCCACAATGGCGCCGTCGGCATCGAAGTTGCCCTTGACCATGTTGATGGTGTGCTCGATGAGGTCTGGCGACACGAGCGGCCGGGCACCGTCGTGCAGCACCACGTACTCGTACTCGTCGCCCACCATCTCGAGCCCCGAGAACGCCGACTCCTGACGAATGGCCCCCGAGGGCGCGAGCACCACGGGCGTGACGAAGGGAAACGGGTCGATGGCGCGGGACAAGTACTCGTGCATGCGCTCCTCGGGGCACACGATGACGATGAGCCCCACATCGCCTACCGCGTCGAAGGCCTCGGCCGACCACGTGAGGATGGGCTTGCCGGCAATCTCCACCAGCTGCTTGCCACCTTCTTTGCCGAAGCGCTCCCCTGTGCCACCGGCCAGAATGATGGCCGCCGTCTGGGGCTTTTTGTCCACTTTGCCCTGCAGCTGCAGAAGCGGCGAGCTCAGGGCATCGAAATCGAGCTCATCCATGCAAAAGGACGGCTCGCGAAGAACCGAGGGCTCGGTGACGGGATCGATGATGTTCGGCATAAATCCTCCCATGGCGATAGCGTGGCGTTCGAGCGCAAGACCACGAGGGCACGCTCTGATACTTGCTTATAGTATAAGCCATCAGAGGGATTTTCGAATTTTCTCACCTGAATGCCAGTTGAAGGGCGAAATGGCCTTCAACCATGAGCAAAAATGCCAGTTGAAGGGCGAAATGGCCGAATTGGGGCCCTTTTCTGAAGCGAAGTGTCGGCCATTTCGGGGTCGAACTGGCATTTACCGCAGCGTTTCCGGAAACAGCGCGCCGAGACAACGCCGAGGCGGCAATGCTGGGACGGCAACGCTGGGACGGCAACGCCAGCACGTAAAAAGGAGGCTCCGGAGAGCCTCCTGCCATACAGCAAAATCCGCACATGCTGCGCAACCGGAGCGCAGTGCGCTCGTCAAGACCCAGCCTGCGAGGCGAGCCACAAGTGCACCGAGCAAATCGCGGCCGCCCGGCAATACGCTCGGGCAAGCGCCGGTAGCCGAAAACGACCCTATTCCCCTCCCGCCAGGGAACCGGCGGGGGTGCCGGCGCCGCGGCCACTTCCCACGCCGGCGTGGCCCAGGTCGTAGTTCGTCAGCAAAAGCTCGGCGTCACGGGCGATGGAGTCGCGCTTGCGGGGCGCCGGGATGGAACCGGTTCCCTCGGAGAACACCAGCTCCTCGCCGTCCTCGGACACGGTGACGTCCACCACCGAACCGCTCGTCCAGCGGCCCTCGAGAATCTGCTCGGACAGCGGATCCTCCAGCATGCGCTGGATGGCGCGACGCAAGGGGCGCGCACCGAAGGCGGTGTCAGTGCCCTCTTTGGCCACGAGGCGTTTGGCGGCGTCGTCCAGGTTGATGGTCATGTTCTGGGCGATCATGCGCTCGCGCAGCTCGGCCACCATGAGGTCGACGATCTGCACGATCTCGTCCTCGGTCAGGCTCTTGAACACGATGATCTCGTCGATGCGGTTCAAAAACTCCGGCCTGAAGGCGTTCTTCAGCTCGTGCATGACGCGGCTCTTGATTTCCTTGTCGGAAAGCCCGTTCTGCCCCGAGTTCGAGAAGCCCAGCGTGGTCGTGGTGGTGATGTCGCGGGCGCCCACGTTCGAGGTCATGATGATGACGGTGTTGCGGAAGTCCACAGTGCGCCCCTGGGCGTCGGTCAGGCGCCCCTCCTCCAGAATTTGCAGCAGGATGTTGAACACATCCGGATGCGCCTTCTCAATCTCGTCGAAGAGCACCACCGAGTACGGGCGCTGGCGCACGGCCTTGGTGAGCTGGCCGCCCTCGTCGAAGCCCACGTAGCCCGGAGGCGAACCCACCAGGCGGCTCACCGTGTGCTTCTCCATGTACTCGGACATGTCGAAGGACAGAAGCGCGTCCTCGGAGTTGAACAGGAACTCGGCCAGCGCCTTGGAAAGCTCGGTCTTGCCCACGCCCGACGGGCCCAGGAAGATGAACGAACCAGCGGGGCGCTTCGGATCCTTCAAGCCCGAGCGGGAGCGGCGGATGGCCTTGGAAAGCGCCGTGACGGCCTCGTCCTGGCCGATGATGCGCTCGTGCAGGACGCCTTCCATGCGCAGCAGCTTTTCGGTCTCGGCCTCGGTGAGGTTGCTCACGGGCACGCCAGTGGACATGGACACCACGTCGGCGATGTCCTCGACCGTGACGTTCTGCACGGTCTTGGAGGTGTCCTCCTCCCACTTCTTCTCGGCCTCTTCGCGCTCCTGCTTCAGGGCCTCTTCCTCGTCGCGCAGCTCGGCGGCGCGCTCGAACTGCTGCTCGCCGATGGCGCGATCCTTGTCGGCGCGCACCTTCCGCAGCTTCTCGTCCAAATCGCGCAGCTCCTTGGGCAGCGTCATGTTGCGGATGCGCATGCGGGCGCCGGCCTCGTCCATGACGTCGATGGCCTTGTCGGGCAGGTAGCGATCCTGGATGTAGCGGTTGGCCAGCTGCACGGCAGCGGTCAGCGCCTCGTCGGTGAAGTGCACGCCGTGGTGCGCCTCGTACTTGTCGCGCAGGCCCTCCATGATGCGCACGGCCTGCTCCTCGTTGGGCTCGTTGATGGTGAGCGGCTGGAAACGGCGCTCCAGCGCGGAGTCCTTCTCCAGGTGCTTGCGGAACTCCTCCAGGGTGGTGGCGCCGATGATCTGAATCTCGCCGCGGGACAGCGGGGGCTTCAGAATAGCGGCCGCATCGATGGAGCCTTCCGCAGAACCGGCACCGATGATGGTATGGATCTCGTCGATGAACAGCAGCACGTCGCCGGCGTCCATGACCTCCTTGATGACCTTCTTCAGACGCTCCTCGAACTCGCCGCGGTACTTCGAGCCGGCCACGAGCGCGGACACGTCCAGCGTGATAAGGCGCTTGTTGCGCAGGATGTCGGGCACCTGGTTGGCCACGATGAGCTGGGCTAAGCCCTCGGCGATGGCGGTTTTGCCCACGCCGGGCTCGCCCAGAATGAGCGGGTTGTTCTTCTGGCGGCGCGAGAGGATCTGCATGACGCGCTCGATTTCCGACGCGCGGCCGATGACCGGATCCAGCTTGCCCTCGCGGGCCTTCTTGGTGAGATCGGTGCCGAACTCGGTGAGCATGGAATCCGACGAGCTCGCCGGGCCATCGAAGCCCGCGCGCCCGGCGTAGACCGGCGATTGGCCCACGAGATCGTTCAGCGCCCCGCGCACGTCGTCGCCGGAGACGTTCAGGCGGCCCAGCACCTCGAGCGCCGTGCCCTCGCCCTCGCGCACGATGCCGAGCAGCAAGTGCTCCGTGGAGATGTAGGACTGCCCCATCTGCATGGCCTCGCGCAGCGAGTTCTCCAGCACGCGCTTGACGCGCGGCGTGAAGGAGAGATGTCCGGAGACGTCGGTGTCCTCGTCGATGGTGACCACCTGGCGGATGGCCTGAACGACGCCGTCGTAGCTGACGTTCAAGCGGTCGAGCGCCTGGGCGGCAAGACCGTCCTTCTCCTGGATGAGGCCGAGCAGGATATGCTCGGTGCCCACGTAGGGCTGGTGAAGCGAGCGCGCCTCATCCTGAGCCAGGACAAGCACTTTACGCGCCTTGTCCGTGAATTTCTCGAATGACATGGTTGCCTCGTTCCTTGGGTTGGTGCCCTTCTGCGAATGCTTTCTCTCTGGTGAAACTGGCACGTCGGGCACGGTAAATAGTTCCCGTGCAGTTTAGCACTCTCTATCTTGAATTGCTAAACCTCCACCCCGAGAAGCCGTCATTTGTGGGCACGTTGTGAGGGAGGAGGCGTGTCATGCTCGGTTTCTTCGTCGGCGGCGCGCTCCTCCTCGTCGCGGTTGTCTTGACGGGCGTCCTCGCGGCGGACGTCGCGCTCGATCTTGCGCAGATTGGCGTTTTGGAACTCGGCCACGAAACCGGCCGAGAAGATGCCGCCGGGAATGGCCACGAGTGCCACCGAGAGGAACATGATGACCGAGCCCACGATGCGGCCGGCCGGTGTAATGGGCACCAAATCGCCGTAGCCGGTGCCGGTCACCGTGGTCACGGCCCAATAGATGCCGGACAAAAGGTTGTTGAACTTGTCGGGCTGGGCCGGGTGCTCGATCTCGTACATCACGACACTGGCCACTACCACGAGCATGGCGATGACCAGAAACGATGCTACGATCTCGTGATAGTGTTTCGAAATGACGCGGCCGATGGTGCGCAGACCCCGCATGTAGCGGGAGATCTTTATCAGGCGCACCAACCGCACCACGCTGATGATGTTCTGCAGCGCGGGCGTGACAGGCAGGAACCACGCCGCCATATTCGGCCCGAAGGACAAGAAGTCGATGATGCCCCACGGCGAGAAGATATAGCGCAGCCGCGCGCGAGCCGGCGTGCAGTTGCCGTAGGCCAAATCGGCAATCCAGATGCGAGCGATATACTCCACGAAGAAGCACACAGTCGAGAACCGGTAGAAGCCCTGGATGATATTGGCCGCCACGGGATCGAGCCCCGGCTGAGCGGAGACGAACACCACCACAGCATTCAGGAGGATGAGCGCGAACAGCGCACCTCCGACGATCTTCGCCGGCCAGTTCGCCCGATTCAGGTTCTCCAGAGCGTAGAAGGTCTCGCGTTTGAACGCGGAGGAGTCGCCCAAGCGCCGACGCAGGCCCTCGCGGCGCGTGCGCTCCTTGCGCCGCCGGCGCTCCTCGCGGCGCTCTCGCCGCTCGCGGGCGGCGCGCTCGTCGTCTTCGTCGCGTTGCTGTTCGTCATCTGTGGCGCTCATGGGGCACCTCCTCTCCCCTCCCATTCTAAGCAGAGGGCGCCCCACAACGCGTCGTCATTCACCAGCCGTCAAGAAGCTGGATACAAAGGACGGCCCCCTTCGCCGCAGTTGCGAAGGGGGCCGTCCTGGAGTCGTCAGCGCGAGCGCCTAGTACAGCTTGGCGCCGGCGGGGATGCGGTCGTCTACCATGAGGAGGTTCAGGCGCTCCTCGGGCTCGCCGTCGTCGCCGGGCACCTCGTGAATCGCGGACATGAGCATGCCCTCGGAGGCCACGCCCATCATCTTGCGCGGCGGCAAGTTGGTGATGGCGATGAGCGTCTTACCCACGAGCTCTTCGGGCTCGTAGTAGGCGTGGATGCCCGACAGGATGGTGCGGTCGGTACCCGTGCCGTCGTCCAGGGTGAACTGCAGCAGCTTCTTCGACTTCGGCACCGCGATGCACTCCTTCACCTTCACGGCGCGGAAGTCCGACTTGCTGAAGGTGTCGAAGTCCACCTCGTCCTCGAAGAGGGGCTCGATGACGACGCTGGAGAAGTCGATGGGCTTGGAGGGCTCGGCCGTCTCAGCAATGGCGGCCTCAGCCGCGCAAGTTGCAGCCGGCGCACCCTCGGCCGGCGCACCCTCGGCGGGCGCCTTCTCAGTCGCACCCACCGGCTTCCCGTCCCCGAGCACCTCGTCCTTCATGTGGGGGAACAGCAGCACGTCGCGAATGGACGGCGCATCGGTGAGCAGCATGACCAAGCGGTCGATGCCGATGCCCACGCCACCGGCCGGCGGCATGCCGTACTCCAGCGCGCGGATGTAGTCGGCGTCGAAGCCCATGGCCTCGTCGTCGCCCATGTCCTTGGCCGCCACCTGGGCGCGGAAACGCTCGGCCTGATCCACCGGGTCGTTCAGCTCGGTGAAGGCGTTGCCGTACTCGTGGCCCAGGATGAACAGCTCGAAGCGCTGGGTGAGTTCGGGGTTCTCCGGATGCTTCTTCGCCAGAGGCGAGATCTCCAGCGGGTGGTCGACGACGAAGGTGGGCTGGATGAGCTTCTCCTCCGCCACGGCCTCGAAGATCTCGGAGATGAGCTTGCCCTTGCCCCAGGCCGCCTCGGCATGGCCGCCGTTTTTTTCCAGAATGGCCACCAGCTCGTCGCGAGTGCGGTCGAAGGACACCTCCTCGCCGGCGTGCTCGCTGGCCAGCTCCATCATGGAGGCGCGGCGCCAGTCGCCGGACAAGTCTACCGGCGTTCCCTGGTACTCGATCTTAAGGGTGCCGCAGGCCGCCTCGGCCGCGGCCTTGATGCAGCCCTCGGTGAGATCCATCATGGAGTCGAGGTCGCCGAAGGCCTCGTAGGCCTCCATGGTGGTGAACTCGGGGTTGTGGTACGGATCCATGCCCTCGTTGCGGAACTGACGGCCGATCTCGAACACCTTCTCGAAACCGCCCACGAGCAGACGCTTCAGCGGCAGCTCCGTGGCGATGCGCAGATAGTAGTCGCGGTCGAGCGCGTTGAAGTGCGTGATAAAGGGCTTCGCGTTCGCGCCGCCGATGATGGCATGCAGAAACGGCGTTTCCACCTCGTAGTAGCCCTGGCTCTCCATATAGCGGCGGATAGCCGAGACGATCTTGAAGCGGCGCTCGAAGGTGGTGCGCACCTCGGGGTTCATGACGAGATCCACGTAGCGCTGGCGATAGCGGGTCTCCTTATCCGTCAGGCCGTGGAACTTCTCAGGCAGAGGTCGCAGCGACTTGCTCATCAGCTCGAAGGAATCCACCGCCACGGACAGCTGCCCGCGCTTCGTGCGCATCATGGTGCCATGCACGGCAATCCAGTCGCCCACGTCCAAATCGCACAGCGCCGCGAAGGCCTCCTCGCCAAGCGCATTGATGCGGCAGAACAGCTGAATGTCGCAGCCGGACTCGCGCAGCTCCAGAAACGCGATCTTGCCCTGGACGCGCTTGGCCATGACGCGGCCGGCGATGAGCACCTCATCCTCGGTGGACTCGCCGTCCTCCAAGTGCGCGTACTTCTCGTTCAGCTCGCCTACCGAATGGCTGCGCTTGACCGAGTGCCCATAGGGATCGATGCCCGCGGCAATCAGCGCCTCGCGCTTGGCGCGGCGCACCTCGATGGGATCGTCTTCGATGATTTCTACCGCTTCGGCCATTCCGGTCTCCTAGTGCTCGATCTTGATAACGGTCAGCTTGATGTCGCGGCCGGTGGGGCCGGTCGTCGTCACTTCGTCGCCCTTCTTGCAGCCGAGCAGCGCCTGACCCACCGGCGATTCGTTGGAGATCTTGCCCTCGTGGGCGTCGGACTCGGCGCCGCCCACGATGGTGAACACGCGCTCGCGGCCGTTCATGTCCACGGTCACCGTGGAGCCGATGTTCACCTTGCTCGAGCGCTTCGGCGCGTTCACGACGGTGGCCTCGGAGAGGATGCGGCTGATCTCGGCGATGCGCGCCTCCATCATGCCCTGCTCGTTTTTGGCGTCGTCGTACTCGGAGTTCTCGGAGATGTCGCCGAACTCGCGAGCGACCTTGATGCGCTCGCCGATTTCGGCGCGCTTCTCGTTCTCGAGGTAGTGCAGCTCCTCCTCGAGCTTCTTCTTGCCTTCTTCGGTCAGCACGTAGTTGTCGTTAGCCATGATGATTCCTGTTTTCTCTCTTATACATCGGTGGTGCGCCCGCCTAACGCAGCGGGCGCACCACCGTTCTTACCTGATGTTGTCGAAGGAGCGAGGTTACTCGGCCTTCTTCTTGACGACCTTCTTCACCGTCTTCTTCGGAGCGGCAGCAGGCTCTTCCACGACCTCTTCCACCACTTCGACGACTTCCTCGTCGTCGGCGGCCTCCTCGATGTCCTTTTCGCCGGCGCCCATGCCCTCGCGCAGGTTCTTCACCGTCTTGCCGAGCGCGCTGCCGAGTTTGGGCAGGTTCTTCGGGCCGAAGATGAGCAGGATAACGACCAGGATGATGAGGAGCTCGGGAACTCCCATGCCCAGAATCTTCATGCAATTCCTCCATAAGGTCGGGCAAGGGGTCGCCTTGCCTGTCGATAATTGCCGTCGGCGCGTCACTTCCGACGAGCAGTGCGCCCGGACCCTCCGCGCGCCTTTGAATGCGCGGGCAATGGTAACACAAACCCCCTCACCGCGCCGTGTTTCGCACAAATACTTCAACGACGCCCGACGATGACGGCAACTTTGGCAAATCAGGCCGTTTGGCTCCTCTGGAGGCGTGGCCCTGGCAGAAATCGAAGTTTGGTTCCCTGATTTCTGCCGACTTCGGCGATTTGGTTCCCTGCACCCGAAGAAATGCCTGGTCGCGATTCTCTCGCGCGGCTTTCGCAGGTACCAAACCTCGAGATTCGCCCAAGAGCGGGTACCAAACTTAAGATTTTGCCACGAAAAGATACCAAACGCACGATTTCGCCAGTATTTTCCCGCAGCGCGGTACCAAACCTCCGATCTCGCCAGCGCTGCGCCCCGCGCAATACCAAACCTGTGATCCTGGCATAGGAGTGCCGAGATATGCCGAATTCCCCATAGAGCTAAGACGCAGCGTAAGCCAAGGAAGTGACAGCTGCTACACTACAATAATTGCAATCGCGCACACTGTCACCATTTGACGCGAACAGTGTCCAACCACGTGGAGGTTCCCATGTATCGCATGACCGATGAGGAATTCGAAGTCGCCATCGCCGAGGCGCTCGATGCGATGCCCGAGCAGTTCATGGAAGCATTGCGGAACGTGGCCATCGTATGGGAAGAGGAGCCGAGCGCCTACCATTTGGGACACGACGAAGAATGGGGCGCGGAGATGCGGAATGCGGAAGGCGAAGATGAATTCGACGACCTCCTCGGGCTGTTCGACGGGCTTTCCATCGTGGAGCGGGCCAACGGCTACGACGACGATATCCCCGACGTCATTACCGTCTTCAAAGGTCCTCACGAGCGCTGCTTCGACAGCCGCGAGGAAATCGTAGAGGAGGTCGGCAAGACCATCATCCACGAGCTGGGCCACTACTTCGGCCTCAATGAGGATCAACTGGCCGCCATGGGCTACGAGTAGGTACGCCTTGGCAGCGGACAAGTAGCTCCCTCGAGGCAGAAGCATAATTTAGCAGGAATCCTCCAACGAGGGCCCTCAGCTAGCAGCAACGACGCCATCGAAGGCGGCATTGCGCGATGCTTGGCGGATGAGGTCGGCCAGCTCGCGGCGGCCGGCGCGGTCGGTGGTATCCAGTGAGCTCGCGGAGCTTTCGGCTAGCGCGGCCGCGTCATCGGCCGTGGCCGTGCCGACGAACTCGGAGTCCCGGGCGAGCATGCCGAACTCGACGACCGCCGCGGCCAACGACCAGTCGTCGCCGGGCTCGGCAAACCAGCTCTCGCGGCCCACAGCGAACCGCTGCTCTGCCGGCGCCTCCCCCGCTCGCTCGCCGGCCGGCTGGTAGCGCACCGCGCACGTGAGCCACGGCTCATCCCCTTCGCGACGCCGTCCCTCGTCGGTGAGCACTACCTCGTAGGCGACGGTCAGCTCGGCACCAGCGCACAATTCTCCCGCGTCGGCCCCGTCGTTGCGGAAGTCCTCATCGGCCATGGTGCGGTTCGCGTAGCCGATGAGCCGGTAGCTCTCCACCATCCGCGGATCGAATTCCACTTGCAGCTTCACATCGTCGGCCACAGGAACCGCCCCGGCGGCCAGAAAACGCTCGTAGACGCGGGCTGCCTCGTCGGCGGAATCGATGTAATGGTACGAGCCATTGCCGTGATCGGCCAGCGTTTCCATCTTGGCATCCTGGTAGTTACCCGAGCCGAAGCCCAGCACCGAGAGATAGGTACCCTGGCCGCGCTTCTCACTGACGAAGGCGTTCAGCTCGTCCTCGGAGGAGATACCCACGTTCAAATCGCCGTCCGAGGCCATGACGATGCGGTTCACGCCCCCCTCGATGTGCGTCTCCTCGGCCACGCGGTAGGCCATGGAAAGCCCCGCCTCGCCGTTGGTGGAACCAGCCGCCTCAAGACCGTTGATAGCGCCGAGGATGGCTTCGGCATCATCGCCGGAAGCCCCCTTGAGCACCACCTCTTCCACGCCGGAGTAGGTGACGATCGAGACCCGATCCTCCGCCCGCAGCCCTTTCACGATACGCGCCATGGACTCCTTCAGAAGCGGAAGCTTCTCGGCGTCCCCCATGGAACCCGACACATCCACCAGCAGCACGAGATTCGTCGGCGGTGCCTCCGTGGCCGTCTGCCCTACCGTAAGCCCGAGCACGACCAGCTCGCTTTCGGCGTTCCAGGGGCACGCCCCGGCGCGGGCGGTCAGCGCGAAATCGTCGCCCTCTGCGGGCGTGGCGTAGTCGTAGTCGAAGTAGTTCAGCATCTCCTCGATGCGCACGGCACCCGGATCAATCGTCCCCAAGCCCGCTCCCGATCTCACGAGACGGCGCAGGTTGGCATAGGAGGCCGTGTCCGCATCGGCAGAAAGCGTGGAAAGCGGCTGCTCGGCAGCGCTCACGAAATCGGGCTCGCCGGCGTCGGTGTAGCCCTCGCCGCAGAAGCCGGCCGCAGGCTCGCAACCAGCCGCGCCGGACGCGTCAACCGAGCTCCGGGGCCTCGCGTTCGAAGAGGGCGATGATCTCGTCGCGGTTGTGGGTGTCGCATTTGCGATAGATGCTGCGCAGATGCGACTTCACCGTGGACTCCGAGACGAACAGCGCGTTCTGGATGTACTTCAGACCGTGGCCCGTGACCCACAGGCGGAAGACCTCGCTTTCGCGGGGCGAGAGGTCGTACTCGGCGCAGAAGGCGGCGTAGAGATCCGGGCGCTCACCGCAAGAATGCTCGCCGGTGCTCTCGCCGTCAGCGGGACGATCCTTCGACTCCGCGCCTGCGACGCTGCGCTCGGAACGACACGGGAGAGAAGCTGCTGTTTCGGATACAGCCGCAGGAGCTCCGTCCTCCCCGACCGCGACGGGAAGGGCCTCGCGGCGAGCGTTCGCACTCGCGCCTTCGGCAGCCTCGACACGCTCGGCTGCGAGGGCTTCGGCCTTCCCCTCTTCGTCATCGATGTCAAGCAGGTTGTAGCCCTCGCTGAAGGCGAAGCCGACGCCCAAAAGCACCAGCATGACGACAACGGCCATAAGCACGAGCGGGTCGCCGGCGAGCAAAGGCGCCACCAGCTGGCCCAGCGTCTTGCCGACGCATTCGGCAATCCAGCCCACGGCAAAGACCAGATGCGGCGCCACCGGCGTCTTCTTCGCACCCAAGGCCAGCACGACCCAGGCCATGGCCTCGATGATGTTGTGGGCGTGCAGCGTGAGCGCGCCGTTGACATCCCCCAGGTAGAACGAAAAGAAAACGAAGGCCGCAGACGCGCACAGCAGCACTTTGTAGAGAATGGAGGGATCGATCTTCCCGCGGGCGAAAAAGCCGCTGGCCACGAAGAAGAGCGCCGCTGCCAGCGGAATGACGAGCGAAGGCGCGCCGAGTTGCGAGAGATCGTCGCGACCGACAACAATAGTGGTGATGGAGCTGAGCACGAAGAAGGTGATAGCGAAGCCGGCCAGCGTGCGCAGGGGCACCGCCGCCGACAGCACATCGGCAAGTCCCGGCGTTCGCACCAGCAAGCGCTCGGGGGCACGCTCCCCGCGCTCTTCTTCCCGATCAACGGCCGTCGCGCTACCTTGCAAGGCCCCTGGCGTCTCCTCCCCTTCCCCGCTATTTGGCGCCTTCGCAGACGCCAAAGGCAGAAGCACGAAGGACAGCATGGGCAGAAGCGAGGTGAGCACACTGGCCAAGGCGTCGTCGCATTGGACGAAGAACCAGCTTCCCGGTGCCGTCACGACGATGCTGCAGCCGGAGAGAACGATGATGCCGCGCGGGCCAATATGCGCGAAGGCGTCGAACCACGCCATGATGAGCAAGATGGCGAACCCACCCGAAAGTGCCATGCCTGTCACAAAAGCGCCCGGTATGGCGGCCAGGGTCGGATAGGTACACGCAAGGGTCCCCAAGCTCGTAAGAAGAGCCGCCCCGGCCACAAGCGGCGTGCGTCCCGAAAGCGACAGGTGCTGCCGGAAGAGAAGCAGGCATGCCAGGCACACAACGAGCCCGGGCACCATGGACAGAAGCGCCTGCAACGAGAAGCCGGGCGACGCGGCCCACGGCACATAGAGCATCATAACGCCCCAGGCGCTGACGCTTCCGTAGCCCACCGCAAAGCGGATATGCTCCGGACGTATCCCTATGGCGTTGCGTTTGGTCACGATCCTCCCTTCCAGGGGCATTATGGCACAAGAAAGACCGCCTGGGCGCGGCCCCGTCGAAATACCGGGCACAAACGGCCATTCAACCCTAACGGACGATACCCCACCTGGGGTTTTGCCGCTCATTCAACCGTGATTTCGCCTTTTCCACCCGTCGAAGAAGCGCCGTTGCGGCTCGCATTCAACCCCGATTCGACCCCGGCGGTTGATGCGCACCGCCGCCGCACGGGCCATGATAGCCCCAACAGGTCGGCCACGGCGCCGACGAAGAAACGCCCCCGGAACCGCCGGGGACGCCACGGGGCAGCGGAAGCGCCCCACGGGAAACAGGGAGGTTCTCATGTCTGAAATGAACGTCACTCGCCGCAATTTCCTCTCCGGAGCCGCGCTCGTCAGCGCCGCCATCGCGGGGGCCGGACTCGCCGGCTGCGCGCCGCAATCGGCCGCGCCGGCCGCCTCTTCGAGCAGCGCGGACGAGACGCTTGGCGCCACGGGCGCAGCCAATTCCACCGTCGGCTTCGACGGCACGGGCACGCTGCCCTGGCTCGGCGAGGCGCCCGCAATCAGCGACGATCAGGTGGAAGAAGAGCTGACGGCCGATGTAGTCGTGGTGGGCCTGGGCGCAGCCGGCGTGCCGGCGGCCCGCGCCGCGGCCGAGGCTGGCGCGAAGGTGGTGTGCCTGGAGTCTTCCTCGCACCTCAACAGCGTGGCCAGCGACATGGCCATCTTTGGCGGCCAGACCCAGGCCCAGTGGGGCCGCGGCGACGGCTTCCTCGATAAGAAGATGGTCGTGAACATGCACATGGAGGAGTGCAGCCACCACGTGAGCCAGAGCATCATCAGCCGTTACTACGATGAGTCCGGCGCTGCGCTCGACTGGTTCGTCGGCGCCAGCAAGAACCTGTACATGGCGCCTGAAAGCTACGCCGAGATTCCGGCGGACGCCCAGGCCAACTACCTGTACCCCTACATGTACCCGATGCCGGAGACCTACGACTACACCAAAGAGGATCTGCCCTGCTATCCCACGTCCGTCGGCTTTTCCAGCCTGGCCACCGTCATGGCCGACAACCTGCAGGCCGCCGTGGACGCCGGCGCCGAGGTGCGCTACTCCACCAAGGGCGTCGAGCTGATCCTGGACGACACCGGCGCCGTCGCGGGCATCTACGCCCAGGCCGCCGGCTCCGACGGCTACCTCAAGATCACCGCGCCCAGCGTCATTCTAGCCACGGGCGATTACCTGGGCAACGAAGACATGATGAAGTTCTACGCGCCGGAATGCGTGGAAAACGGCATCAACATCCTGAGCATCGACCTTGATGACGAAGGCAACTACACCAACGTCGGCGAGGGCCACAAGATGGGAGCCTGGGCCGGCGCGGCCATCGAGCAGTGGCACGCCCCGATGATCCACCACATGGGCGGCGGCGCAGGCGCCGACGGCCGCGGCGTCATCGGCAACAACGGCTACCTCTGGCTGAACCTGCGCGGCAAGCGCTTCATGAACGAGGACCTGCCCGGCCAGCAGCTGGAGAACCAGGTGGAGCTGCAGCCTCAGCGCAAGGCCTACCAGTTCTTCGACGCGTCCTGGCCCGAGCAGCTGGCGTACTTCCCCGCCGCCCACGGCGTGGCCTGCATCTACCGCGACGAGCCTCTGCCCGAGTACACCGCCTCCGGCCTGCGCATCAACGTGCGCACCCCCGCCGACATCGATGCGGCCGTGGAAGAGGGCCGCTGCCTTAAGGCCGACACCATCGACGAACTGCTCGGCATGATCGAGGGCATGGACGTCGAGACCGCCAAGGCCTCCATCGAGCGCTACAACGAGCTGGCCCGCGCCGGCGAGGACACCGATTTCTTCAAGAGCTCCCAGCGCCTGTTCGCCCTGGAAAACGGCCCCTTCTACGCCGCCGAGTGCGGATGCGCCCTCACCCTGGGCAACCTGGGCGGCCTGGAGTCCGACGAGGAGTGCCACGTGTACAACACCGACCGCGAGCTCATCCCCGGCCTGTACGCGGCCGGCGCCACCCAGGGCGGCCGCTTCGCGGTGCAGTACCCCATCTCGCTGAAGGGTCTCTCCTGCGGCATGTGCATGGTGTACGGCAAGATCGCCGGCGAGAACGCCGCCGCCGGGAAGTAAGAAGCCCCAAGCAACATCTGGCCCGTGCCGCGAGTGCCGCCGCCTGGCACCCGTAGCACGGGCCGTCTTTTTGTCAGCACCAGTCGTCGTCTCCGACATTTTCGCGCCTCGGGCTGCGGTGTAAGCTGAATATAACAAATACGTCCAAGCTTATGACCTGGTATTTCTTTACTTTCTAGAAAGTTATCCCACATAAACACCGCAGCCCGAGGCACCATTTTGCCACGCAGCGCTCCCGCATCCGTCAAAATGCCGCTCCAGGCTACGGGTCGGCGGCTTGCCACCTGCCGACAAGCAGGGCTTTATCCCAGCTGGCTCACCAGGTTGTCGGTTTCGCGGGCGATACGCATTTCCTCGTCGGTGGTGACCACGCAGATCTTGATGGGACTGTCGTCGATGGAGATGATGCGGTTCACGCCGATCTGGCCCACCACGTGGTTGCGCTCGTGGTCGAGGATCATACCCATGTGCGCCAGCCCCTCGAAGATGAGCTCGCGCAGCTCGGCGGAGTTCTCGCCGATGCCGGCGGTCATCACCACGGCGTCGGTGCGGGTCATGGCCGCGTAGAAGCCGCCGATGGCCTTCTGCACCCGGTACACGTACATGTCGATGGCCAGCCGCGCCTGCTCGTTGCCCGCATCGGCCGCCGCCAGCACGTCGCGCATGTCGGCCGACAGCCCCGACACGCCGAGCACGCCGCTCTCGCGGTTTAGCACGGCATCCATCTCGTCGAAGGAGATGCCCTCGCGGCGCATGATGTAGGTGAGGATGGCCGGATCGATGGAGCCGGAGCGCGTGCCCATCATGAGGCCCTCCAGCGGCGTGAAGCCCATGGTGGTGTCGATGGACTTCCCGTGGTTGACCGCCGTGATGGAGCCGCCGTTGCCCAAATGGCACGTGATGAGTCCCAGATCGCGCAGCGGACGGCCGAGCAGGTTCGCCGCCTGCTGAGCCGCGTAGCGGTGGCTCGTGCCGTGGGCGCCGTAGCGGCGGATGCGGTAGTCGTCGTAGTAGCGGGCCGGCAACGGGTACATGTAGGCCTTGGGCGGCATCGTGGCGTGGAAGGCGGTGTCGAAGACGGCGACTTGGGGCGTGTTCGGCATGAGCGCGGCCATCATGTCGATGCAGGCGTCGGCCGGCGGGTTGTGCAGCGGTGCCAGCTCCTCGCACAGCTCAAGCTTCTCGCGGGCCGGCTCGTCAATGATCACGGATTTGGTGAAGTACTCGCCGCCGGCCACGATGCGGTTGCCGATGGCGTCGATCTGCGAGAGATCGCTGATGGGGCTCTCCGGATCGTCGACGAGCACTTCCAAAAGCTTCTTCAAGCACTCGGCCACAGTCATGTCCGCCACGCGATAGGTGGCCTTCTGGAAATCCGGCGCGAAGGACACGTTCATATAGGCGTCGGGCGTGCCCACCTTCTCGGCCAGGCACTTCATGAGCGACACCTTGCCGTCGGTCTCGATGAGCTGGCTCTTCAGCGACGACGAGCCCGCATTCACTACCAGTATGCGCATGAGATCTCCTCCTTGCACTAAAACGGCCCTTCGGGGCACCGAGAGCGCACAACGTCAACCTGGCATTATACCGTGTCTTCCCCGCTAGACCGCAGGGCCTAAGACAGCTGTTTTAGACACGGCACGCGAAGGCGCGAGCCAAAGCCTCACCGACCCTTGGAGCCCACCCGCAGGCAGACACAAGAAGAGCCGGCGCGAGGCCGGCTCTTGAATTCGATGGTCGGGTTGACAGGATTTGAACCTGCGGCCTCTGCGTCCCGAACGCAGCGCTCTACCAAACTGAGCCACAACCCGAAAGTGCGTCCTTGCGGACAGCGAACGCTATGATACCACAGAGCCCGCCCAGCGCAAGAGAAAAGTCGGCGGAATTTTACGCCTGCCCGCGTTCGGCGAGCTTTTGGGCGAGGTAGTCTTTCGGCACCACCTTCACCACGATGACGCCGTCGCTGATGACGTCGCCGTCCCCGTCGTAGGCGGCCACCTCCCAATACAGCTTGTAGCCGGCCTTCGACGACGGTTTGCGCTCGGCGAGTTTCGCCACGCCGCGAGCCACGTCTCCTTCCCGACCGCTCTTCTTGTGACGGATGGTCACCTCCACGCCGAAGGGCTGCTCGGTCTCCAAGTCGCACGCCAGCTCGCCGCCGGCCGAAGCGACCGATTCCAGAAGCGCGATAGTGGCGCCTCCGTGCAGAAAACCAAAAGGCTGCAAAAGCGCCGGAGTGATGGGCATCTCCGCCTCGACGAGGCCCGGCTCCACCTTGGTGAAGTGAACGCCCAGCGTGTGGTTGAGCCCCTGCGTCTCGCGCTTCTGCGCCACTTCCAGGGCCGCGCCCGTCAGATTCGTCTCCGTCATCGCGTTTGCATCCTTTCGCGCCAGGCGTCTTCCCGGCTCCCGCCTACTTCGTTTCCTTTGGGACCGTCCCTGGCCCGGTCGCGGTTCCCGAGGCCCCTGCCGGCACCTTCTCAAGCTCAGGCCGCGCCTCGGTAGTCTCCCACTTGGCGGCCCCGCTGGATTCAACCTGCTTCACGGCCTCCACCTTGTCGGGCAGCTCGTTCTCCATGGCTTCGGCCTTGCCTTTCAGATCGCGCTTTCCCAGCGGCATAAACGCCTTGATGCGCTGGATGACCACCGCGCCCACGAGGAACGGCAGCCAGAACACAATGCCGCGGTAGACGATGACCACCGCAAGGCCCGTGGCCGAATCGATGCCGAAGAGCGCGAAGGCCACGGTCACCGCCGCCTCCACAACGCCGACGCCCTGGGGCACAAAGGAAATCATAGCGAACAGCGTGGCCACAACATACCCGCAAATGAGCGCTTCTGGGTGGTGCACGCCGAACGCGAAGCCGACGAGCACGAAGCAGCTCATCTCGCAGATGCTGGAAAGGGTCGTCCACAAAAACGACTGCACCGTCTTGCGCGGATTCTTCGTGATGAGGTGCGCGGCGCTCGAGAAGTTGTGGATGGTGCGCTCCACGGACTCGTCGATGGCCGGCTTCTTGAACTTCGCGAGGATCTTGTCCGCCAGCTTCACGAAGGGCCGCAGCACCTTCAGCACCAGCTGGGGCTTCAGACCGCCCACGGCGATGACGAACACGAGGCCGCCCACGAGCGCCACGGCCACCAGCCCGAGCGCCAGCCAGCCCGGTTGCAGCCCTACCGTGAAGGTGAGCACGCCGAAGGTGGTGAGCATGATGATGACGAAGCCGGAATCGATGGACAGCTGCATGAGCAGCGCCGCCGTGGTGCCCTTTCCCGCCTGCATGCCGTTGCGCGTGGCCGTGGCCATGACGAGCGACGTGCCGGCCAGGTTCATAGAGGGCGCCACCGTGTTCATGAAGAAGGTGCCGAACACGAGCGAAAGTCCCGTGCGGTAGCTGATGTGCCCGTTCACCGTGTTGAAGCAGGCCTGAAAGCCGCGGCCCTGGGCCAGGTACTTGCACAGCTGGGCCACCACCGCCGCAATGATGAAGAAGGGCGTGCCCTGCTTGATGGTGTCGACGAGCTTCACCAGCGAGTCGCCGGAAAAGAATATGAACGCAAGCACAATGACGACCACCAGGCCGATCATGATTTTCTGCAAATTGCCGCGCATCAGCGCACCTCCGTCGTGGTAGGAGACAGGGGTAGGTGCATCATTATAACGCGCCGCCCACGAACTCCATGAGATCGCTGCGCAAAAGCCAATCGCGCTCGTCGGCCCCCGTGCCTTCCGCATCGGTTTCCAGGAACAGGAACCCGTAGAAGCCCACCGTCACCGGGTCGAACCCATGGTAGGCGAGCACATGGCTGAACCGCTCGCAGAGCGCCGCACCATCGAAGGGGCGCGCCAAGTCGGCCTCGGGCGCCGGATTCAGCAGCGACATGGAGTACACCTTGCCCGGATGCGCCGCGTACAGCGCTTCCAGATCGACTGGCGTATCTTCCAGGAAGGCCTCGTAGGTGCGCAGGCCCACGCCGTAGAAAGCCACATCGGTGCCGCCGAGGCCCGCGAAGCGCAGGGGGTTGAACTCGATGGGGGCGATCGTGTCCTCATCGACGCGCAATTCCACGTGCACGGGAATGCTGCGGGCGCCCACCACCTTGTTCACGGCCGCCAGCCACGCCGTGAAGCGGTCGTTCCAGGCGTCCACGATGGCACCGTCGGTGAGGTACATGCGATCGGAAGTATCCTCCGGGCCGGCGAAGTCGTGGCGCAAGATGTTCAGGATATGGGGTGTGCCGCCCTCGTCGAAGTAGGCGTCCAAGGCGTATTCCGTGCCCGCGAGGTAACCCTCGATAAGGTACTCGCTGCTGCCGACGACGCTTTCCGGATAGCGCTCGTGCCACCCGTCCTCGCGCCGGGCGATATCGGCCACGGCGGCCGCCCAGTCCTCCGGCTCTTCAATAACGTAGACGCCCATCGAGCAAAACCCCACGGAGGGCTTCAACACCACCGGCAACGGCAAGTCGGCGACGTTCACCGCTTCCAGCCCCGCGCGATCGACGGTTTCGTGGAACAGGCCCGGACTTAAGGGCGCGAGCTTCTCGCGCATGGCCGCCTTGTCCTTGAACAGGCGGATGGCGTCAGTGAGCGTCGGATTCTCCACGTGATCGAGAATCCAAGCCAGAGCATTCTCGGAGTTCGTGTAGATGCGCTCCCCCGCTTCCAGACGCCGGGCGCACTCGGCGGCGTCCACCAAGTTCAACGCACGGCCGCCGGCCGTCAGCTTCTCGGTAAACTCGTTGGTGAGCACGGGATGGGCCGAGGCCTCCATCCAATCGAGCAGCGGAACGGAGGCGTAGGGCTCGTCGAGAATGATCATGGGGAACTCCTTAGAACGCCACAAGAAACAACGGAGCTGCAAAGCGGGCTCCTCGCGGGGAGGAGCCCGTCGGATTACACGAGCTGCGGGTTAGCCCACGTAGAACGACCACTGCACCGAGTCGCCGGCGGTCAGCTGGCGCACGTCGCAGGCTTCCATCACCTGCTCGTCGTTCACCGTGTATACCCAGCCGGAAGCATCGCCTTCCGAGCCATTGGCGATGCCGTTGATTGACGTGACGAACTTGCCGTAGTCGCTGTTCTCCACCTGCACGTCCCAGCCGGCGGCCTCCGTCGCCTGCAGCACCGTGGAGCCATCGGCTACCGTCACCTCGATGGTCTTGGGCTCGGCGCCGGCGCTTTCGGGCATCGTGATGGAAACGGGCACGACGATGTCCTCCGCCGCCTGGCCGGCCTCGATGGGGCCTTCTTCCTCGGCCACCTGGGCCGCCTGCTCGGCCGCGTTCTCTCCGCTGCCGCTGCCGCCGTTATCGGCCGCCTCGCCGGCACAGCCCGGCACCACCAGCACGAAGGTGAAAGCCAGGGCCACCAAGGCCACGAGCCACTGCTTGGGAAGCTCCGTGATGTCGAATTTGTTCATAGTTCCTTATCCTTTCTTCCAGGGCCCTCTTGCTCGGCTCGGTGTTCCGACTTCGCCGCCGCCACGCCCTTCGGCGCAACGGCGAACCTTACGGTTACTGGTATAGCGCGGGCTTTCCACCCGCATTTCCCGAGGCACGTACCTGCCGCATCCTCATCCACGGCGCGCACCGCGCTCCCACGCGCGGCCCGACGGGCCATTGACGTACCCATTATGGCGCAAAACGGCCGCTCCCGAAAGAGCGGCCGCAAAGGGTTCGACAACCGACACCTTAGGCCCCAGACAAGGCCCCAAACGCCCGATTAGTGATGGAACAGGCGCATGCCGGTGAAGGCCATGGCGATGCCGTACTTGTTCGCCACCTCGATGACGTTGTCGTCGCGGATGGAGCCGCCGGGCTCGGCGATGTAATCGACGCCGGACTTGCGGGCGCGCTCCACGTTGTCGCCGAAGGGGAAGAAGGCGTCGGAGCCCACGGTCACGCCGCTCATCTTCGCGATCCAGTCTTTCTTCTGCTCGCGGGTGAGCGCCTTGGGCTGCTCGGTGAATACGCGCTGCCACTCGCCGTCGCGCAGCACGTCGTCGCACTCGTCGTCGGACAGGTACACGTCGATGGCGTTGTCACGATCGGGACGGCGAACGTCGTCCTTGAAGGGAAGGTTCAGCACCTCGGGCATCTGGCGCAGCCACCACTGGTCGGCCTTGTTGCCCGCCAGGCGCGTGCAGTGGATGCGGCTCTGCTGGCCGGCGCCCACGCCGATGGCCTGGCCGTCCTTCACGTAGCACACGGAATTGGACTGGGTGTACTTCAGCGTGATGAGCGCGACGATCATGTCGATCTTCGCAGCTTCGGGAATCTCCTTGTTCTCGGTCACCACGTTCTCCAACAGCGCCTCGTTGATCTCGAAGTTGTTGTGACCCTGCTCGAAGGTGATGCCGAAGACGTCCTTCAGCTCGGTTTCGGCCGGCACGTAATCGGGATCGATCTGCACCACGTTGTAGGAGCCCTTGCGCTTGGTCTTCAGAATCTCCAGCGCCTCGTCGGTGTAGCCCGGCGCGATGATGCCGTCGGACACCTCACGCGCCAGGTAACGGGCCACATCGGCGTCGCACACATCAGACAGCGCCGCCCAGTCGCCGTAGGAGCACAGACGGTCGGCACCGCGGGCGCGAATGTAGGCGCAGGCGATGGGGGAAAGCTCGCCCTCGTCTTCCACGAAGTACATGGCACGGTCGGTCTCGGTGAGGGGATGGCCCACAGCGGCCCCAGCCGGGGACACGTGCTTGAAGGAGGCGGCCGCCGGCAACCCCGTGGCCTCCTTCAGCTCCTTCACGAGCTGCCAGGAGTTGAAGGCGTCGAGGAAGTTGATGAAGCCGGGCTTGCCGTTCAGCACCTGAATGGGCAGATCGCTGCCGTCCTTCATGAAGATGCGGGACGGCTTCTGGTTCGGGTTGCAGCCGTATTTAAGTTCCAGTTCGTTCATGAGTATCTCCTAATCGCCGAGGTTCTTGTTGTAGAGGGTTACCTCGCCGCCGACGTTGGCATACAGGCTCACCTTGTTGTCGTCGTTCAGGGCAGCCCACAGGGCATCGGGGGTCGGCAGCGTGACGGGGATGGGCTCGCCGGCGAAGGTGGGCAGCGGATTGCCGTCGCCCTGATAGGTGCTGATGAAGTAGCCGCAGCCCTCATCGACGCCCTCGTAGGCGAAGAACTCGCGGGTGCAGCGGTCGCCATCGGCGTGCTTCAAGATGGACATCTCGAAGGAGCCGTCGGGGTTTACGATAGCCGAGATGCGCGGCGTGAAGTTCGGCGCGTCGGGCTCGTACTCGCGCTGCATGCAGCCAGCGCGGAAATCACCCGCCTCCACGATGGTGTCGGTTTGATCGCCGTTGGTGACCACGAGCGCGTCGCCCATCGTGCGCACCGGGTGATAGATGATGAGGCTCGGGTCTTCCAGAAGCGCGGGATCGTGGGCCTCGGTGCGGATGCCGTCGGGTTCGATGGCGAAGATGCGGTTGCGGCTGTTGACCGAGCGACCCATGATGAAGTAGTACACCGTATCCTTGCCCACCACGATGCCTCGGCCCGGGTAGGGGTTGTTCTTCAGCAGTTCGACGAGATCTTGCACAGGCGTTCCCTTTCTCTTGGGGCTCTCTCCGACGCCGCTGCAGCCCGCACGCTTTTCGCATTGGCCCTCAGCCACGTCGACGGTTTTTCGCATCCCGCCCAATGAAAAAGGGCAAGCCCCTCCTGCGAGAAGGCTTGCCCAGACGGTCGGCGGGATAAGCGCGCTGCTCCCCCGTGGTTTCCCACGCGTACCCGTCAGTCACAGCGCGTTCGCTTCAGGGAGCAGGGTATCACGGAAAGAGCCTCCTGAGGAAGAGCGCTCCCCGTTTTCCCACGGCTTTTCCGTCGGCGGCTCGCGCACAAGAAGAGCGGCTACTCCCGCCCCAGGCTCTTCTCGTGGCGGTTGCGGGCCTCGTCGCTGTAGCGCTGCTTGTAACGCACATCGACCAGCTCGGCCACGATGGCGATGGCCAGCTCAGCCGGGGTCTTAGCGCCGAACTTGAGCCCGATGGGGCGCTTCACGCGATCCCAATCGGCCTCGGAGATGCCCGCGTTGATGACGAGGTCGTGCACCGTAGAGTTCTTCCCCGCGCACCCCATCATGCCCACGTAGTGCACCCCGTTCTGCAGCGCCCAGATGCAGCTTTCCGGGTCGAACATATGCCCGCGCGTGAGCACGCACACATAGTCCTCGGGACGCGCCGGCATGTTGGCCAACTCGTCGAAATTGCCGCCATGCAGCATGATGCGCTCGGCTTGCGGGAATCGCTCCTCGTTCAAGAACGCCGGGTCGTAGTCGACGGCCACCACATGGAAGCCCACGTGATCGGCGAGCTGTGCCACCTCGACCGCCGCATCCGACGCACCGAGCAACCAGACACGCACCTTCCCGAAGAGCGGCTCGCTGGCCCAGGTGAGGCCGTCGAACTGGTCGTTGTGCATCGAAGGGCCGCGGGTAACGTCCTTTGCCTGAAAGGTGTCGCGAGGCGAAAGCTCACGCGAGGCCACGATCTCCTTGGCGTCGTTGCAGAAGAACACGAGCGGCTCGCCATCGGCGGAACCTTGCTCGCCGTACTTCTTCGTGACCTCATTGTCCACGTTGCCCTGGGCGGCAGCTGCATTGTAGACGACCTTGAAGCCGAGCCAAGCCAGATCGCCCTCATCCATGGCGCGCAGAGCGCGCTCAAACGTAGGAATGTCGGCTTCGGTCAGCGTGGCGGCGATGGCCTGCAGCGTCTCGGGGCCGATATGCGGATCGCCCGCCGTTGCCTCATCCGAGAACGCCGGGAAATCCTCCACGGCCAGCACCGGAGTGCGTCCGGCTTGCAGGTCTTCAATGATGGTTGCTATAGTTTCGCGCTTCATTGCTTCCTCCAACAAAAACTTTTTCAAATCTGGTCACAAAATCGAGTTCTGGGTTTTTGGGATAACCCAATTTGCTCCTAAAACTCCTATGCGCAACCAAAACAACAGGGAATGCAACCCATTTTCGTCTATTTCAACCGTCAACAGCCATTCGAAAAACCCAGAACTCGACTTTGTGACCAAAAAATCTGAAATTCTTGTCATTGGCCCGGGATCGGCCGCTCGATCAACACCAGATTGCCCTAATCGACCGAGCGGATGTGAATCTTGCGGTCGGCGTCCAAGGTCATGCGGCCCTCGGCGATGGCGCGCAGCACTTCGGGGTAGATGATGTGCTCCGTCTCGTGGATGCGCGCCTCCAAAGCATCGATGTCGTCGTCCTCCAGCACCGGCACTGCTCGCTGGGCCACGATGGGGCCCTTGTCGTAGTCCTCGTTAGCCAGGTGCACCGTCACGCCCGTCACCTTCACACCGGCATCCCATGCGTCCTGGATGGCATGGGCCCCCTTGAACGAGGGCAGCAACGCCGGATGCAGGTTCAGCACATGGTCGGGGAAAGCGTCGAGCACCACCGGGGTGAGCTTGCGCATGTAGCCGGCCATGACCAGGTACTCGGCCCCGGCTTCCTGCATGATGGCAGCGATGCGGGCGTCAGCCGCTTCGCGATCCTCGTAGCAGGAGCGATCGAACACCGTCACGGGAATGCCGACCGCGCGCGCCCGCTCAATGCCGTAGGCATCGGGGCGCGAGGACAGCACATACACGATTTCCACGGGCAGGCCATTCGCGATCTCGTCGATAATGGCCTGCAGGTTCGTTCCGCTGCCGGAAAGCAGCACGCCGATCTTCAGCTTCTCCATTAGAACAGCTCCCCTTCGTTGGCGTATTGGACCTCGCCTTCGCCAGCGACAATGCGGCCGACACGGTAGGTCTCTTCGCCAGTAGCGGCCAGAGCGGCCTCTACGGCCTCAGCAGCAGCCGGATCAACAATCAGCACCATACCGAGACCCATGTTGAAGGTCTTCAGCGCCTCCGCCTCCGAAAGATTCGCCTGCTCGCAGGCAAAGCGCACCACCGACGGAATGGGCCAGGTGCCCAAATCGACCTCGGCGTTCACGCCTGCGGGCAAGGCGCGGTTCAGGTTCTCGGTGATGCCGCCGCCAGTGATATGAGCCAGAGCGCGGATGCCGCCGGGCACCTGCTCCATGACCGCGCGCACCGGCTTCACGTAAATGCGCGTCGGCGTGAGCAGGGCTTCCAGAATGCTCTGGCCACCCAAGTCCTCGCGAGCCTCGCGCAGCTCCTCCTCGGTACGGCCCTCGATGCACACCTTGCGGGCCAGCGAGTAGCCGTTGGAATGCAGGCCGGACGAGGCGAGGCCGATGAGCACGTCGCCTTCGCGCACGCTTTCGGGATCGAGCATGCGCAGGCGATCGACCAGGCCCACGCAGAAACCGGACAGATCGTAGTCGTCCGGATCCATCACGCCGGGATGCTCGGCCATCTCGCCGCCGATGAGCGCGCAGCCGGACTGGCGGCAGCCCTCGCCGATGCCGCCGACGATCTTGGCCATGGCCTCGGCATCCAGCTTGCCCACGGCCACGTAGTCGAGGAAGAACAAAGGCTCCGCGCCGGTGGCAAGAATATCGTTCACGCACATGGCCACCAGATCGATGCCCACCGTATCGTGCACGCCAAGACGCTGAGCGACCTTGAGCTTCGTGCCCACGCCATCGGTGCCCGACACCAAAAGCGGATCGGCCATGTCCTTGGCCGCCGCGATGGAGAACAGGCCGCCGAAGCCGCCGATGTCGCCCACCACTTCGGGGCGATAGGTGGAATGCACCGTGTCCTTGATGGCGTCCACGGCACGGGCGCCCTCCACGATATCGACGCCTGCCTCGGCATAGGTCACGCTGTTCTGGTTTTCCATGGGGTTCCTTTCAGTGTCTATGAAACCTCGCCGGCGTACACCGCCTCGAAGTCCTTGCGGGTAAGAAAGCTCTTCTTTGCCACATCGTCGGGAATGGGCACCGGGTAGTCGCCGGTGAAGCAAGCCGTGCAGAAGCCGTCGTGGCCCGCATCGGCGAGCGAGGCGCGCAGGCCGTCCAGGCTGATGAACGCGAGCGAGTCGGAGCCGATCCAATCGTTCATCTCCTCCAACGTCATGTTCGCGGCGATGAGCTGCTCGCGGGTATCGGTGTCGATGCCGTAGAAGCAGGGCCAGAGCACCTCGGGGCTCACGATGCGCAGGTGCACCTCGGCCGCACCGGCATCGCGCAGCATCTGCACGAGCTTCTTGGAGGTGTTGCCGCGCACGATGGAATCATCGATGACCACGAGGCGCTTGCCGGTAATCACGCTCGGCAGCGGGTTCAGCTTTAGGCGAATGCCCAGCTGGCGCATGGCTTGGGTGGGCTGGATGAACGTGCGGCCCACGTAGCGGTTCTTCACAATGCCGTCGGCGAACGGAATGCCCGAGGCCTCCGAATAGCCCAGGGCCGCCGGCACGCCGGAGTCGGGCACGCCGAGCACGAGGTCGGCCTCCACGGGCGCCTCGTCGGCCAGAATGCGGCCCATGGCGCGGCGAGCCTGGTAGACCGACTGCCCGTCAAGCACGGAGTCAGGCCGGGCGAAGTACACGTATTCGAAGATGCAGGCGGCCCGCGGGCACGGCGGCACGGCTTGCTCGCTTACCATGCCCTCGGCGGTGAAGCGCACCATCTCGCCGGGTTCCACGTCGCGCACGTACTCGGCGCCGACGATGTCGAGGCCGCAGGTTTCCGACGACACCACCCAGCCGCGTCCCTCGGGCAACTGGCCGATGCACAAGGGCCGAATGCCATGGGGGTCGCGGAAGGCGTAGAGCGCCTCGGGGCTCGCGAGCACCATGGCATAGGCGCCTTCCAGGTTCTCCATGGCGTAGCGGATACCCTCGCGCAGGTGGTGCGTCTGGCGCGTGAGATGCCCGATGGCTTTGGCCGCCACCTCGGAATCGGTGCCGGCGCGCAGATGCTCGCCCTCGTCGATGAGCTGCGCCCGCAGGTGGTTCGTGTTCACCAGCGTGCCGTTGTGGGCCAGCGCGATGAGCGTATCGTCGATGGCGGAGATATGCGGCTGGGCCGCCTCCCAGGAGGCCTTCCCGCCGCTCGTGGAATAGCGCACATGCCCGATGGCCACCACGCCCTCGCCAAGACCCGCCAGCGTCGCCTCGTCGAAGACCTGGGTCACAAGCCCCAAGTCCTTCGCCTCGATGACCGTGGAGCCGTCGCCCACGGCAATGCCGGCGCTCTCCTGGCCGCGATGCTGCAGGGCCTGCAGCCCGTAGCAGGTCAGGCGCGCCACGTCCTCGCCCGGCGCGTATACGCCGAAGACGCCGCACTCCTCTTCCAACCGATCCGGCTGCTCGCCGGGAAATACGCTGTCCGCCACTAGTTCTCCGCTCGTTCTTGCGCATCGGCGGCGATCTCGTCGGCCGCGCCGTCTTCCACCGCCGTGTCGCCCTGGTAGGTATCGGCGCCAACATAGCTGATAGGGACGAATTCAGCAACATCGGCGAAGGTGATATAGCGCCAGGTGTTGTCGGCTCCATCGCACGTACAGAAACCGAAGAGCTTCGTCGCGTCGGCGAGGGTATCGGTGGTATCGGGGTCGGGCGTGACGATGGACTCCTCCACGAGCCAGTCCTTGAAGGCCGAAAACTCCTCGTCGGTGGGGTAGTTCGGCGTGGCGATGGAGGCGTGAGTCATGGGCACGTGTTCCACGGCGAACGTCTGCAGGCGGTAGTTGCCCTCGGGGGTGAGCAGGTAAATGGTGCGATGCTCATTGAAGATGGCGGAATCACGGAACTCGGCGAACAGGGCGAACATGGAGCCGTTGCGCATGTGGTGGCCGTAGAGGATGTTCACCTCATCGGAGAAATCGCCGGCGTTCTCGCCCGAGAGCATGATGGAGCCGAACTCGGCGCCGAAGGAGCCCTCGCCCAGGCTGAAGTTGTGGTGCAGGTAGTACTCCGAGTCGCCGTCTTTGTGAGCCACCGGGTAGTTGATGATGGTGCCGGGCATGTACACCCACGCGACGATATCCGGGTTTATCGCACGCAGGGCGTCCCAATCGACCACCAGATCGGCCAAGTTGGTCACCTGCCCATCTTCCGGCACCTCGACGGTGCGGCTGGCGATCTCCTCGTACTCGTTCTGGCCCTGCCAATAGGTGTAGAACAGATAGCCTAGCGTTCCCACCGAGCCGATGAACACGACGAGCGCAAGCCAGAACACGATGCGCCAGAAGCACCCGCGCTTCTTCTTTTTCTTCTTGGTATCGGTATTCTCTGCGGTAGCCATGAGGCGTCCCCCTTCGATATCGATCTCTCTACCTAGCGTCGGCCCTAGGGGCAGTCGTTCGACCGCGCTGGCTGCGACGTCTTGCCGGCCCTGCGCCGACGTTCTCGCCTCCCCGGCCTTGCGGCCTGCGGAAAACAAAAAAGGCCCCGCAGGGGCCCTGAGCTCACCCCGTCGAACGGGCGAGCATTTACTTCTTCATTTCGTCCATGAAGCCCTTGGCGATGAACACCACAATGACGAGCACGATGATGGCCACAACGACCCAAATGGCCTCCATGGGAACTTCGAAACCGAACAATGACATAGCGGACTCCTTCTATGCAACGGGCCCGTCCTCTGCGCACCCGCCAGCTTGCTGATGTTGGGTTCATAGTACCCTGAACCCCGGGTTGGCGCAAGGAAAAACCCCACAGCGACGGCGAACTGCCTCCCCGGGAGGCGCTACGAGGCGGGGCACTCGCCGAGGCGCTTCTCCAGGGCTTCCACGATGATGCGCAGGGCCTTGATGCGAGCATAGCGCTTATCATCGGATTCCAGCACGATCCAAGGGGCGAACGTGGTCGACGTCAGGCGGAACATATCGTCGATGGCGGCCTTGTACTGGGGGTACTTCTCGCGATTGCGCCAGTCGTCCTCGGTGATCTTCCACTGCTTGGCCGGGTCGTCCTCGCGATCTTGGAAGCGGCGCAGCTGCTCTTCGGGGCTCACATCGACCCAGAACTTCAGCAGAATGGCGCCCCAATCGACCAGATCGTGCTCGAACTCGTTGATCTCATCGTAGGCCCGCGACCACTCGGCCGGCGTGGCGAAGCCCTCCACGCGCTCCACGAGCACGCGGCCGTACCAGCTACGGTCGTACATGCCCACGTGCCCCGCCTTGGGCAGGCGCGTCCAGTAGCGCCACAAAAACGGATGGGCGAGTTCGGGCTTGGTAGGCGCCGGCGACGGAAAGATGGTGTAGGCGCGGGCGTCGAGCGCCTGGGCGACGCGCTTGATGTTGCCGCCCTTGCCAGCCGCGTCCCACCCCTCGTACATGAGAATGAGGGGCACCCGGCGCTGGAACATGATGTTCTCCAGGCGGAACAGGCGATCCTGCAAGTGCTTGCGCTCGGCTTTGTACTCGTCCAAGGTGAGCGCCAGGCTGTGGTCGATCGTGTCCACCTGGGGGTAATTCTTCACAATGGCGAAGCGAGACTTTTTGGGAGCCAGTTCGTGCGCTGCGGCCGCCTGGGCCTCGGCGCGGGCCAGAGCCACGCCGGCAAGCATGCCGCGCCCGGGCTGGGCCGCCGGCGCCGGCACCGCGCCCGCCGCCTCGGCAGCGGCGGCCGCCTCCACGGCGCGCTCCTCGGCCAAAAGCTCGTCGGCCTTCTCGCGGGCCGCCAGCGACGCCTTCAGCACGTCGTCGGCCTCCTTGCGGGCGAGCGCGCGCTCCAGGGCGTCCACCAGCGTGCTGGCGATGGTGAGGTTCGTGCGACGCTTGTCCTCGCCGTTGAGCAGCACCCAGGGAGCGAAGTCGTAATCGCTGCGCTCGAGCAGACGGTCGTACAGCTCGTAGGCAGTCTCGTAACCGTGATGGCTTTCGAGCTTCTTCTCGGTCACGCGCCAGCGGGTCACCGGGTCGTCGTGCAGCCGCTGCAAACGCTCGACCTGCGCTTTTTTGGTCATATGCACGAAGAACTTCACCACCACGTAGCCATCGGACACAAGCTGCTGCTCGAAGTCGTGGACGGAGTCCAAGTAGTGGCGCTCCTCTTTCTTGGGAAGCAGCAGCTTGGCCGGCGCGTTGTAGAGCATGTGCTGGATGACCGCCGTGTACCAGCCGCGATCGTAGAACGTGATGGAGTTGCGCTCGCCCAGGGCCTTCCAGAAGGGCTGCATAATGGGGTAGAAGCCCGTCACGCCGCATTCGCGGCCGACGAACTCGCGCTCGGTGTCCGGATCGAGGTCGAGCCCCACGTAAACCCCGGTGGAGCGGGCGTCCAGGTGGTACATGAGGTCGGAAATGCGACTGCCCTTACCGGCGCCGTTCCAGCCCTCAAACAGCACCACGAGCCCCACGCCCTCGTTGTGGGCCTGCTGCTGGAGCACCACGAGCTTGGCCAGAAGTTCGTCCCACTGCTCCTTGTACTCTACCTTCTTCATGGGCTTCTTGTTGAACTTGACCTTCTCGAGCATGGCTTTCCTTTCCCCTATCCTTGAGCGTTCGTCTTCCGTAGCGACCAGACGCTGCGACGCTGGCCTATTTGCCGAACAGGCGACGAAAGAACCGCGTGATGGCATTGCCCGCTGGCGTTGGCTCTACCACGGTGGCCGGCACGATGGCGCGACCGTCGTCGGGGCGAGCAGCGTCCTCGACTTCGGCCGCTGGTGCCGGAGCGGGGGCGGCCGCCGGCGCCGCCTCGGCGCCCAGCTCCGCGCGCTCGGCCACGGGGCCCTCGGCAGCCGGGGCCACCGCAGCAGGATCAGCCGCAGCCGGATCGGAGTCGGCGGCAGGAGCCGTTTCGGCCGCCGCGGTCGCCCCTTGAGCCTCGCGAGCCTGCAAAGCGGCCACCTCCTGGGCCACGCCCTTGGTCACCGCTTCCAAAACCGAAGCCGCCGTGGCCGTCGCCGCTGCGGCCATGGCGTCGGCGGCATCGCGCACGGCCTTGGCCTCGGCCGCCTCCAGCTCCGGCGAGCGATGGGCCACAAACTCGGACTCCTCCTCGGTTACCACCTCATTGGCACCGACCTCGGCACCGTCCTCCGCAGCGACATCCCCCAGGGGGAACACCACGCGCGCGCTCCCTCCCAGATTGGCCTCCTTGCGAGCGGCCAACTCGGCAGCGGCCAGGCGCATGCGCTGAGCCTCGGCGATGAGGTACTTCTGGGAATCGAACAGCTCCACTTCCCCGTTCTCGTTGCGCTCCGCAAAGGCGCCGAGCGCCGTGTAAGAGCCGTCGGGCAGAAGCTCGCGCAGCTTGGCCGTGTCGGAATAGCAGATGCCCAAATACCCAAGCACCTGGTTGCGCAGCGTCTCGTTCAGGATAGGCCAGGCGATTTCGATGCGCTTGTCCATGTTGCGCGTCATGAGGTCGGCGCTGGACAAGTACAGCTTGCAATCCTCGCGCGGGCCGAAGCCGTACACGCGGCTGTGCTCGAGTAGCTGGCCGACGATGGACACCTCGCGCACTCGATCGGTGTAGCCTTCCACCCCCGGCAGAATGCAGGAGATGCCGCGCACGAACAGATCGATGGGCACGCCCGCCTGGGACGCCTCGACCAGTTTGTCGATGACCTCCTTGTCGGTGATGGAATTCGTCTTGAAGAACAGCCCGCACTTCTCACCGCGGCGCGCGCGCTCGATCTGCACGTCGATGTTGCGCAGGATGTTCTGCTTGATCATGAGCGGCGCCACCCACAGGATGTCGTAGTTGTCCGAGGTGTTCTCCAGCGCCATGTTGCGGAAGAAGTCGGCAGCGTCGTGGCCGATCTGGGAATCGCAGGTGATGAACGAGAAGTCGGTGTAGAGCTTCGCCGTCTTCTCGTTGTAGTTGCCCGTGCCCAGCTGGGTGATGTGCTGCAGGCCGTTTTCCGTCTGGCGCGTGATGGTGCAGATCTTCGAGTGCACCTTGAAGTTGCGGAAGCCGTAGATGACGTGGCAGCCGGCGGCCTCGAAGCGCTGGGACCACTCGATGTTGTTGGACTCGTCGAAGCGGGCACGCAGCTCGAAGAGCGCCGTGACCTCCTTGCCGTTCTCGGCGGCGTTGATGAGCGCCTCGGCCAGATGCGACTGGCTCGCTAGGCGGTACAGCGTGATCTTGATGGAAACGACGGCCGGATCCACCGAGGCCTCGCGCAGAAGCTGCACGAAAGCGTCCATGGACTGGTAGGGGTACGACAGCAGCACCTCGTGCTCGCTCACCTGCTCGATGATGGAGCGCTTGCGATCGAGGCAGGCGGGCCACTGGGGCGTGAACGGTGCCTGAGTGAGCGTGGCGCGCTTCTCGGCCCCCAGCCGGCTGCCGAGGCCCCAGGTATACCCCATGTTCAGCGGTACGCGCGTGACGAACAGCTGGTGCTCCGCCAGGCCGAGCTTTTCCAGCAGAAGCCCCTTCACCGTGCGCGAGAGCGGCCGTTCGCTTTCCAGGCGCACCGGGGCCAGGCGGCTGCGCTTCTTCAAAATGCGCTTCATGTGCTCGCGGTAGTCCTCGCCCTGCTCCTCGGCACCTTCCGTCGCATCGAGGTCGGCGTTGCGCGTCACGCAGATGACATTGGTGTGCTTGACGGTGTACATCGAGAAGACCTCGGCGGCGAACATCTCAATCGCGTGCTCGACGAGCATGAACGGCAAACCACTGCCGGGCAGCTCGATCACGCGGCTCGTCTGGCGGGGAAGGGGGATGATGCCCAGCGTCACGCCTTCCGCCCCGAGGTTCTTCGTGGCCTTGGCCTTGCCCTCGGCCTTTTCGCGGGCGCGCTCCTCCTTCGATTTCTTCGCTTTGGGAGCCGCCTCCTCGTCAAGACGCACCACGATGTAAAGGCCGCCGTTTTCCAGATGTGGGAAGGGGTGGCGGGCGTTGATGATCTGAGGAGAAAGGAACGGGAACACGTTATCCTGCATGTAGCCGCGCAGATAATCGAGCTGCTCGTCCGTGAGCTCCTCCTTGCGCAGGTTGCGGATATCCTGCTCGGCGAGGAGCGCGCGCACGCTCTCGTAGGTTTCCTCGTAGTAGGGGTACAGCTCGTGGCAGCGAGCGTAGATGGCCTCCAGCTGCTGAGCTGGCGTCATGCCGGATTTCGGATCGATGATGGACTTCTTCAGCAGCGAGAGGTCGGTGAGCGAGCCGACGCGCACCATGAAGAACTCCTGCAGGTTGCTCCAGAAGATGGAGATGAAGTTCAGACGCTCCAGAAGCGGCACCGTGGGATCGGCGCCCTGGTCGAGCACGCGCTTGTTGAAATCGAGCCAGGAAAGCTCGCGGTTTTGCATATAAGGAGGCTTCACGATGGTCGTCGTTGCGGTGTCCTTTGCTGCCTGTGCATTCATGGGCCTAGCCTTCTCCCTCTATATAGTCGCTGGCCGAAAAAATCAAGCCGCGCACCGGAACATGCGCGACTTATGTATTTTACCATTCTTTGGACGATTGCCCGAAATTTGGCAACGGGATGTTAACGGCCCAGGAAAAGAGTGGCCCGACGCGTCAGTCCGTTCCTGGGATTCTCGCCAAAATCGTCCCCTACAAGCTCGCCGTCCCGAGGCAATTCACACCATTAGCCTCGCAGACAGCTCGCAGCTTCTTGTCGAACGTGAAGAGCGTAGCAGCATTGCGCCGCGTAACAATGAAACAGAGCATGTCGTAGACAGGGTGGTTATTCTGAATGGCCGCATGGATCGCTTCTAAGAGAATGCCCTCAGCGGGAACAAATCGATCGACGAAGCCGGCGGCTCGCTCAAACAACCCAGGAAAGTCCTCTTCATCCAATTCTCCAGCACGCACGATCTGCCAGACAACGTTTCCCAGTTCCGTCAAAAAGAAGTGAGGGGCAACGACCTCTTCGCCTTCCATCATCAACTCTCTCAGAACTCTGCCTTCTTCGGTGCCTTTCGCAATCGCAATGGCCGCGTTGACGTCAAGCACTATCACTGCGTCACCGCCTGCGCTGATTCCTCCTGCGAGCTGAACGGATCCAGCGCATGCCAATCGCGATCCGAAAGCCTGTCGCGTCCCTCGCGAACCATCGCGACGATATCTTCCGTTGAAAGGCCACCACCTTTCCAAGGTATCTCATCGCACTCTTCGAAAAGCTGCTGGCGCTTCCTCGACCGTGCCGCTCGTGCCGCGCGGCCTTCGCGCAAACCGACCACCCCCCTTTCGAACGGAGCAGAGAACTCGTTGCCCGCTCCGCTGGAAGGCGCACATTCGGAATCTTGCGATAACCCACGCCCAGCACGAGCGGAGGACGGCGACGAAGCTTCAGCCAGCATCTCCTCCACGGCGATGATCGTCTGCTGGGCGATGGAGCGATGGTTGCGCGCCGCACATTCCTTCAACTCATCGTAAAGCGTCGCTGGAAAATCCCTCACCTGAAGCGCCGGCATCTCTTCTCCTCTCTTCGGGAGTGTTCTCTGCATGCATTATACCTACTTTTGCATGCAGCTGCAAATCTACAACGATTTGCCCATTGACTATCGTTTTGACGATAGTAGAATGAGTATCGTCAGAACGACAGTTAGGAGCAGCCATGGCCGATAAGCTCACCATTTTCCATGGCTCCGGCCAAATCATCGAGAGACCCACATTCGGACTGGGCAACCCGCACAATGATTACGGACTCGGTTTTTATTGCACGGAGAGCCCGGAGCTGGCCCGGGAATGGGGCGCCTCCGAAGAAGCCGACGGGTTCGCCAACCGCTATTCGCTCGACGCGAAAGGACTCACGGAGCTCAACCTGAACGACGGCAGCTATACCATCCTCCACTGGCTCGCTGTGCTGCTGGAGAACCGAACGTTCCGCGTCTCCGGGGACATAGCACCCTTGGCGCGCACGTTTTTGCTCGACCGCTTCTCCGTCGATTACCACAGCTACGATCTCATGCGCGGCTATCGGGCCGACGACTCGTATTTCTCCTTCGCCAACGCCTTCCTCAACAACGGGCTCTCCCTCTCGCGCCTCGAACGGGCCATGGCGCTGGGGAACTTGGGCGAGCAGGTGGTGGTGCGCTCGGAGAAGGCCTTCAGCCGCCTTGTCTTCGAAGGCTTTGAAACCGCCGACCGTACGGTGTACTACCCGCGCAAGATGGCCCGCGACCACGAGGCCCGCGCCATCTATCGGGAGGAGCTGAAGCTGGCCGACTTGGCGGGCGACTACACTATAAGCGACATCATGCGAGAAGATTGGAGGGCCGACGATGCGCGCTTACGACGAGTCGTATTTGAATGACGCCATGAACGCCCTCGGCGAAATGCTCGACTACGCCGTCGTCGACTGCGGGCGCGACCCCGACGAGTTCTTCGATTGGTTCATCGTATCCGGCATCGCCGCACAGTTCGAGCGGGGCAATCCGAAGTTCGTGGCGGGCATGTCCGGCGCGGAAATCGCCCGCGAGGTGATATTCCGCGTCACCGGAAACCGCGAGACGCGCCCCGCAACTCAGTCCCTTGACCGCAGCCCCGAGTACTGGGCCGGATGGATCCTAGCTTATTATCAGTGGTACCGGAACCTGCGCTTCGCCGCTATCGCCGAAGGCGGACTGCCCCCCTCGGCGGTCATTGAACGGTACATTCTGCACGAAGCCGACGTCAGCAAGTTCGTCGAGACGGCCGACGAGGTGCTGGGGGCGCAGCTTCAACAGCCTACGCCTCTTGCGCGCATTCGCACCAACCGCGGCATGACGCAACAGGAGCTGGCACACGCATCCGGTGTTTCTCTGCGCATGATCCAGCTGTACGAGCAGCGGCGCAACGACCTTTCGAAAGCCTCCGCCAGCGTGGTGATCGCCTTGGCCCACGTTCTCGGCTGCTCCGTGGAGGATTTGGCGGAGAGGGCATAAGCTAATCGAGAAGCACCGCCTGTCCGTCGTCGATCATCACCGGATCGGTCGAGCGGGCGCGTCGCCGCCAGAAGGTGATGGCCTGGGTGGGACAGACTTCGGCGCAGCGGCCGCAACGCGTGCATTCATAGAGCGGGCGGCGTCCCAAATCACGCACCGGATCGATGCCTTCGGGACACACCGAGCCGCAGACGACGCAATCCTCGCCGGTCGAGCGCAGGCACGCATCAACCTTCACTTGCGGACGCAAGCGACGCGCCAACGGAGCGAACAGGGACATCAAAGCGCCGATGGGGCAAAAGCGGTGACACCACTTGCGCAGCAAAACCAGCTCAACCACGATGATCGCCGGGAACACAAGAAGATCGAACGTCGGCTCATTGAACCCCACGAAGCGATAGAACGCAATCACCGTGGCGAACGTGAGCCCAACGGGACAAAGGAGGCAGAAGACGGGAAATCCGCACAGCGCCGTTGTGGCCAGCGTCCCGGCCAGCACCGCATGGCGCGAATCAAGCTTTACGCCCTTGCGGGCCCATGAAGCCTCCTCGAAAGACGCGTCTCCTCCTGCGTTTCCAGCACTCGGGCAAACGTCGCCGCAGCCGCCGGAGCAACCCGAGCACGCCTTCTTCCATCGCGTAAGCGACTCCTCGGCCTGAGCCTTCTGCTCTGCCGCGACGCGATGCCGCTGCTTCTTTGTGCGCAAGAATCCCTGAAGAGGGGGGACGGGACATATCCAAGAGCAGAAGGCGCGTCCCGCGACGATGACCACCACAAGCGCGAGCCCAAGACCAATGGCCATGCGAGGAGCAAAGGACCAGGAACCGAAAAACCCTTCGAGAGCGCCGAGGGGGCACACCGCCGCAATGGCCTCGTAGCCCACGCTGCACGCATCGCCCAGTCCTCCGGCAACCACTACCCCGGCGCAGAACAAGGCGAATGCAATCGCGAGCACTGCCTTCCGCACTCGGGATACACGACTGCGCCGCGGCCGTCCACTCGTCTGAGTCTCGCTATTTACGCTCATCGCTCTCACCCTCCTTCCAAGGGACTATGTTGATGCCGCGAAGGCCACTGCCGCCATAGGAACCGTAAGAGCCCGCTACGCAAGCCAGCTCGCAGGCACCGCACCCGTTGCATTTCTCCTCGTCGACGACGAGGCGCCCCTCGCCGTCAATCGTCAACGCGTCCCAGGCGCACGCATCGACGCAGGGCGCATTGCAGTGCGCCGACACGCCGTACAGCTCGCACTCGGCCTCTTCCACACGGGCCATGCCGATTTTGTCGACGTAGGGATCGAAGGGGCGCAAAGCTCCCGTAGGGCAATTGGCGGCGCAACGGAAGGAGCCCTCGCACATGTCGCAAAAGCCCAAACGGAAATCCATAAGAGGCAGACGCGCGTTCACCGCTCCATCATCCAACGTCCCGGGGACGATCACTTTGGTCGGGCAGACGCCCACGCACCGGCCACAGCGGATGCAGCTGCCCCAGAGTGTTCCCGTATCCTGCCCTCCCGGAGGATAGAGCGCGTCGCCCTCCCCCGCAAAGGCTTTGACGGTACCGCCGAAAGCCGCAAGGACGCCAATGGCCACGGCGCCCTCGATCGCTTGGCGGCGGCTTATCGCTCGCCGCGCATCGCGCCCATCGGACGAAGTCGTTGACCGAGGAGCTTCACCGCTCGCATTCTCGTTCACTCCCGTCTCCTTTCTTCAGAGCCTGCAGGCGCCAGAGTCCCGCAATCGGGCCCCCGGCACTGCACACCCTTCGCTGTCTCTCGCACAAGCAATCCTCTCGACTGCTTTCCGCGAGAACCTTTAGCTCACGTACTCCAGCAATTCGTCCATCATTCCCGGCTCATCGTTGAAGAATGCATCTGTTACCTTAAGAACACCCCGGTAGAACCTCGTTGTCACCATAGCGCTGGCGCGGTCTCGAAAATCACCGAACCAGGAAGCGATATGCTCATCGAAGAATGCCCGTTGGTCGGAAAGCGTCCGAGCGGCCGCCGCAACATCCCCGTCCCGCAGATACGTTGCAGCCCGGTCGCAAAGCTCGGCCTCTAACGCCGCGATGAAAGAGAGGTGGTCCTCGGGCAAGTCGAGCCCCTCGCGCACCTTGAGGCGAGCCTGTTTGAGCGCGCGGTACACCTCCCCGCGCGGCTGCCCCATAAGCGAGCCGCCGTCGTAGCGGTAAAGCGACTCGAAGGGTTGCGCCGTCTTCCCCTCCGCCGTGGTCACGCCGTAAAACGCGCCCGTGAAATCGGCGGCCAGAGCCTGGCGGGTGCCCGTATGGCGCAGGCGCAGTGCTCGGTACAAATCGTTGTAGCCCTCGGCGTAGGACGACTGGTCATCTTCCGCCAAAGCCCGCAGATCCTGAGCGGCCAGCGCCTCGATCTGCTCCTCACTCAACGGAGCGAAGTACCATTGGGCGATCTGGCGGTAGAAATCAGCTCTGGAGCCAAGCAGCGAGACAGCTTCTTCGGTGTTCACAATGCGCTCCTTCCAACAACGGGCGGCCCCGGACGAGGCCGCCTGACAGACCTCTAGAGATTCAGCATGACGCTGGGAACGGTATGGGCGAACAGATCCAGGTAGCCCGTGGCGCACGCCCACATGAGCACGCGAATCGAAACCCCGCCCACGAAAGCGCAGATCAGGCCGATGGCGTCTACGGGCAAAGCCGGAACCGCACGTCCGACAAGGCGCACCAGACCGGCACCCAGGGTTCCGACGATGCCGCAGAGCACAACTCCTCCCCAAAACACAGCGCCATGGGCCATGGCCGCATCGAAGCCGAGGGCTCCCGCATAGGCCACCACTGCCACGGCGGAGACGGTCGTGCACACCATGAGGGCTACGGGCATGCGGCCGCGCAGCTCCTCTTTTCCATCGCCTAAGCGCGAAGCGATGATGTCATAGGCAAACGCGCCGCAAGCAAGCGACGTGCCAAAGTAGGCCAAGGGCAACGATTCGTGCATCCAGGTCGGTTGGGCCTCAATAACGTAGCCATGGCCGCAGAAATAGCCGAGGGCCAAACCCAAAATGCCGCCGACAAGCGCGAGGACCTTGGCTGCCGCAGCATTGCGAACTCGCTTGACCACAATCGCATAGGCCGCGGCGGCGACGAACGTCAGACCCAGAAGCATCAGCTCAATGGAGATGCCCGAGAACGAAAAGATGTTCGTGAGCGCAGCAAAGGCGTTCTGCGGCGACGCCAAATGCAGCATGGAAAGGCATCCGCCGACGACGATAAGCACAAGCACCGTCACCGTTGCGGCAAAGCGCGTTTTGTCCTTGCCGCCGACAAGCTCGGAGAGGGCGACGAAGGCGAAGAGGGATCCTCCCGTCCCCGCGATGAGCGAGAACAGGACGAGGGGCCATTGGATATCCACCTAGATCAGCTCCTTCCAACTGGCGAATTTCGGGGACAGGATGTAGCGGGTAAGCGGCTTGGCATTGCCCGGGTCGGGAAGGGCGTGAATGCACTCTTCGGAGTACTTCGCCATTTCCCGGCACACGTCGCTTTCGGGGTCGTCGTAATCGCCGAAGAAGCGGGCGCCGCAGTTGCAGTTGTGCACGCAGGCGGGCACATCGCTGCCGTCGGCGGTGATCTGCGAGCATAGCGTGCACTTCTGGGCCACGCCGTGCTCCTCGTCCATCTGACGCACGCCATAGGGGCAGCCGTACAGACAGTACTGGCAGCCAATGCACTTGTCCTTGTCGATAAGCACATAGCCCGTCTCGGGATCACGGTAGCTCGCGCCCGTGGGACACACTGCCACGCACTGAGGGTTCTCGCACTGCTGGCACTGCGAGGGCAGCCAGTACTTCTCGACATCGGGGAAAGTGCCAGTCGGGCCGATGGCTATCACCTTGTTGTAGAACGACCCGAGCGGCAGACGGTTTTCAAGCTTGCAGGCCACGATGCAGCTGTCGCAGCCCGTGCAGCGATCGAGGTTTATGAGCAGTCCCTTCGCCATTTAGAACACCTCCTCGGTGACAGGCTCGTTCTGCAGCGTCGGCATGAACGGCTCGAATTCCTTGCTCTCCACCCAGATGCGCTCCGGGCGATCGCACTTCTCGATTTTCACCGTGAACGCGCGATAGCTGTTCGTGGCGAAACAAGGGTTCTGGAATGAGTCTGCGGACATGATGTTGTAGCCGCACTCCTCGATGCCCGGCGTGATGGTCTCCTGGGTGGAGTCGTAACACTCCGGATTCCAGAAGCGCTCGGTAATGAGCACGCCGGGGGCAATTCCCTGGGTAAGATAGGCACGGGCATGGGAGCTGCCGCGGCGCGAGGTTATCTTGACCCAGTCCAGATGCTCGATGCCGTACTCGGCAGCGGTCTGGGGATTGATGCGCAGCTCGGGCGCGGGCATAAGCTCGCGAATAAAAGGAGCGTGGCGCATCGTGCCGTGATGGAAATGCGGGAGGCGGCCGGTGGTGATGACGAGCGGGTATTCCGCGTCATTCAGCGGGCTTTCAGTCGGCTCGTGGAACGTGCAGATAGGGTCGTAATCGTCACAAGAGGGCTGCTCATAAGGGTACATGTAGGGGAAGCCCGTGCGCGCCAGGCGGATCATCGCCTCGCTGTAGACGTCGACCTTGCGGGAGATAGTGGCAAACCCACGGGGCAGCCCGTCGGAGACCACGCCCTCGTACTGCTTATACACCAGATACTCCTCTACCGGCGTCTCGGTGTAGCGATGGTCGATGTCGTCGAGCATCTCCTGCCAGCTTTCGCGCCCCATGTCCTCGGCCCAGAATTGACGCGCCGCTTCGATCGACTCGAAGAAGGGCTGCTTGTAGGCATCGGGGTCGAACACATTATCCTCGCCGAGCTTCTCAACGGCCGCCTTCGCCACCTGGTAGGGGGAGACGAACGGATTCACGGTCTCGCCGAGGTGGGTTACTTGGCAGCGGGCGTAATGGCGGTTGAAGTGTGTGGCCGGTGCCTCGTAGCTATCGTATTCCAGCCATTCGGTCGTAGGGAGGAACAAGTCCACGCTCTGAACGGTGAACGAGGTCATCATCGGATACTGCTGGATGATGAAGTCCTGCTGGTCGTAGGCCTTCTTCCATTCGAGTGCCGGCCCCATGACGGCGTACTTGTTGCCGGACATCTCGTACATGACGCGCGGGCGATAGGGCTCGCCGGTGGTGATGCCCTCTCGCAGCTCGCGAGGAGCGCAGGTCTGCCACTGGTGGATGCCCTTGTGGGCGTTGGCCCCCATGGTGTCGCAGCGTGATTGGAAGAAGTAGCGACGCATCTCTTCACCGTCGCGGCCCTTGGCGTCCCAGCCGGCTACAATATCGTCGAGCAGACGATCGTTCTCGCCCTTGGTGAGACCGGTCGTCCAGCCTAATCCGTAGCGCTCGAAGCTCGTGGAGAAAACGCCGGTGCGCACCGTGGGTCGATCGGGCGTAAGGCTCGCCGGACCGTGGTTCTGGAAGGCGGAGAGTGGCGTTTCGACGAACCCGAGCAAGGAATCGATGGCCAGAGCACCCAGGGGGGCCGTGGAGGAATTCTCCTGGTGATCGGAGAACACGCCGTTGCTGATTCCGCCGAAATCGGCGTTTATGTACAGCTCTATGGCCTCTTGGATCTTCTCGGGTTTCAGCCAGCAGGTCTCGGCCGCCGCTTCCAGCGTCCACGGTTCGGCCTCTTCCCAATAGATCTGGCCGGCCGTCTTAGCCTCTTTTCCGTTCACCGTCGCCGTAGCGAAAACGACCGGATCGACCGGGCTGTCGCCTGGGGCCGTGAAGGGAAAGGGCTGGATGGTGTTCGTGCGCGCATCGAAGCAAACGTAGGCTGGCGTATCGTAGACATCGTCCGGATCGGCGGCCGGATTCACGTAGTCGGGCCAAACCTCCTCGGCCCGGTAGGCCAGGCGCGTGTCGGGGTTGATGAGGAACGGCAAATTGGTCCAATACTTCACGAAGGGCTCGTCGTAGGCCTTCTGGTCGATGATGTAGCGGATCCACGAGAGCATGAGGGCGCAATCGGAGCCGGGGCGCACCGGCAGCCAGACATCGGCCTTGGCGGCCTCGGCCGTCAGATAAGGATCGACCACAACGGATTTCACCCCGAGATTAGAGCGCGCATCTACCAGGCCATGACCGCCATGGGCCGCCTTGGAGGAGTGGGGCTGGCTTCCCCACAGCACGAATACGCGCTCGGTGTCGTCGCGCCGCTTGCCATCAAGCTCGGCGTTGTCCACAACGCCCACCCAGCGATCGACATTGTCCATATCTACACAGCAGTTGAACCCAACCGACGTCGTGGAAACGAAATCTCGGGGCATAGCACACTGACAGGCACCAGAGGCCAGGGAGTTGCAGCCTCCGAACGTGTAGTCGAGACCCCACGTCTCCCATTCGATATAGGCACCGCCACCCCCGCGAGCACTCCAGTAGGAGTACGGGCCGTACTTTTCGACAGCCGTTGCAATCTGCTCGCCCGCAAGGTCGGTGGCCTCGTCCCAGGAAATCGCCTCCCACCGGTTCTGGCCCCGATCGCCCACCCTCTTCATGGGATGCAACACATGGCGCGGGCTGTAGACCGTCTGAATTTGGGAGAGGCACTTCAGGCACACACCGCCCTTGTTGAGCGGGCCGTCGGGGTCTCCTTCAATCTTCACCACCACACCGTCTTCGGTGTACACGCAAACGGGGCAGCAGTTGGTACAGCCATGGCACGCCGTCTTGTGCTTCTCGCGCTTGGGGATACTGTCGGCAAAGGCCTGATCAACCTCGTCGAGCAGGACAGGCGCGCCAGCAACGCCCAGAGCCGCCGTAGCGGTCGCGGCGGCTTTCATGAAGCCACGCCGCGTGATCGCCATATTCGTCATCGTTTCTCCTCTCGCTTTCTCTCTTCCGGTCATTTACCAAGTTCTAAACGGCCAGCGCGGGCCGCAATTGCTTCGCAAGCGCACTCCCCTTCCCTGTCGCCTTCCATCCCTTATCCCATACCAGGCCGCCGGAGCGTTCCAGCATGTCCACGAAATAGCTCGGCTGCAGCGGCTGGCCCGACGCGCCGATAAGAGCCCCGGCGTCGGTTTGGTGGACGAGCGCCTCGATGGCCTTGAACGTTTGGGGCTCACCGCAGAAATCGATAATGTCCAGATAGGTGCTAAGGCGGCCGGGCGCCTTGTCGAACAGGTCACGCAAACGACGTTCGGGAGCCATGCGCTCCAAGACCTCACGTCCCGCATCGGAAGCTTCGAGGGCAAAACCCTCGACAAGATCGTCGGCTTCATCGTCCGTTAAATTCGCCCTGCGCTCCTCCGTGATCTCATCGCCTTGTGCATCCACCTCGTACCAATGGATGCCTCCGTTGTCCACAACATTCGCGATAAGCCGGAAGGGCGTCTGCGCCGTAAGTGAGAACCCCGAGCAGTCGGCCACCATGGCTTCGACATCTCCCAAGAGACGGCGCACTTCGCAGAACTCGATAATCTGGAGATAGATCTCCCGATGCAGAGGATTGCGCGCCATAAGGTCGAGCAGTGCCTGGACATTCCCTGACACCGCCACCGCTTCAGATTGCTCGGATTCGGGCGTGACGAACAATTCCGGTGCGTCTTCCATGATGGTCTCCTTGCTCTTGTGCCGCCCAACTGGGCGCAACCATGCAACGAGGTCACCTTACGATGGGATTAGCCCTGCTTACCATTCGTCAAAACGCAGGGTTTTCAGCGATTCCGACCTAAGTAATTCCGCTTATTTTTTTCTATTCTCCCTGATCAGACATTAAACGCTGCACAAACGGGTCAAATGAGAGCTAGGTGGCGACACCTTGCCCCTTATAATAGACCCATGGTAAAAAGGCCCGAGAGAGAAGGGGCAATGAAGCTGCTTGAAGAAGGGGTGTTCCCTGTAAGGTTTTTGGGATTCGGCTTCTTTTGGGCCTGGCTGTTCATCGCCGGCCTTTCTCCCTCGCCTCTGTTCGGCAGCCCCCTTTGCGTGGGCGGCATCCCCTTTGAGCTCTTCGAGCTTCTCATGCGCTGCGCTATGCTCGCCATCTCGCTGACGCTCTCATGCGTTATCGCCACCGATCGCGGTAAGTACTGCTTCCTTGCCCTAGGAGCCGTCGCGGGCATCGCCGTTACCCCCCTCCTCCTTTGGGGCGGAAGTGAGGAGGCCCACAGCGTCGCCGCTTTGCTGACCGCCATGACCGAGGTGTCACTCTTTTTAATGTGGCTCAGTTTTTTCGGCGCCATGAGACTCGGCGACACCCTCACCTTGCTGGTCATATCCTACGGCGTGGGCGCGCTTCTGTTTCTTGTCGCTCTGATGGGCGGTGAGCGAACCCTCTTGGGCGCCAGCATCGTCTTCCCCCTGCTGTCTGCCGCCGCGCTCGTTTTCTCGAGTCGTCTCATTTCACGGCGAGGAGGCACTGCTCTTTTCGACAACGAAAGTACCGAGCCACTGAAGGATGAGGCTCTGTCCGAGGAAACATCCATCCGCAACGTCACCAAGAGCATCCCCGCTCTTAAGATGACGCTGGCGCTCGTCTGCTACTCCCTCGCCTTCTCGCTGCTTGCGGCCATGGCATTCTCCGGCAGCTTCGCACTGCCAGCCAGCTATCTTGCGGAACCTGTCTGCATTGTGGTGCTAGCAGGCGTCTACATCCTGTATGCCCAATTCGCGAAGGACGCCGCTAAGCCCTATGTGCTCTATCGGGCCGTCGCCCCCTCCATGGGCCTGGGCTTCGCGCTTCTGGCCATCTCGGGGGGAGAGTCCATCGCGGGCGAGGGGATGGTGATGATAGGCTATCTTCTGTTCGAGGTACTTGCCCTGAACGACTACTGCAACATTGTCAAGGCAAACGACGCGTCACTCTTCCGAACCATGGCGATAGGAAGGCTCGCCATTTCCGTGGGGATGCTCGCCGGCTGGACCGCAGGCTTTTTCTCTGGGAGCGTCTCCGTTGCTGCCTTGGCTGTTTTTGGCATGACTATCGTATTGATCACTGCAACTCTCGTGTTTACTGATCGCGATCGCATGCCCTTGGTTTCCATCGCGGACGACCGCGCCATCAGCGAGGATCGCGACTTGCGGCTCGACAAAAGCACTGCCTTGGCATCCTTCGCAGCTGAGTGCAAGCTGTCGAAGCGAGAGACCGAAGTGTTCGACTACCTCATCGCCGGCAGAACGACCTCCTACGTTGCAGAGAGGCTTTTTGTTGCCGAGTCCACCGTACGGGCACACGTCTACAATATCTATCAGAAGGCGGATGTCCATTCACGGATGGAACTCATGGACGCCTTCGACGCCTTCTGGGCGAAGCATAGCTAAGACTTTGCCCCCGCACTTAGACAAGCAGCCCCCGCACGGCACCGATGCGCTGGCGGATGCCCTCGCGCAGGTAGTCGAGGCGCCAGCGGCACAGATCCCCTTCGGCTAGAATCTCGCAGGCCTCGTCAGCAAAGCCTTCCAGTTTCCCCGCATCGAACCAGCCCAGTTCCGCCGCGTACATGAGCTGGCGATTCGGCATATCGCTGAACGGGTGCGATGAGAACGCGTAGTCGCCCCGAGCGACAGCACCTTCGTCCTTGTCGTACCACAGGCTGTTTCCCGTGTCGAAGATCGGCGCAAACCGCCAACGAAGATCATCGATGTTCCGCACAAGCCCGAAGTTGCGCAGATGGCGATCGATGTTGGCCATGACGCTATCGCACACGATCATTTTCGCAAGCTGCGTTTCAGCGGTCTTCAACGGAATGCCCCGGTTTACGCAAGCGCGTACCACGGTGTCATAAGGCGTCTCGCCCTTTCTGCGGCGTTCGGCTTCCAGAACCAAGCTCATGGGCACGTACTCCTCATGCGGCGACAGGAAACAGGGGCACGCACTCACCACGCCCAAGGCCTCCGTACGCTGAACCTCGTAGGGAACGTAATCGCCCGGAGCGAGGAGGCGGCCATGGAGAGCGGTCGCCACGGCCTCGTTGTAAACCTGCTGGTCAGTCCAGGGGATATGGCCCTTCAGCAGAATTCGCTCACTCCCCCGGCAGAGCCACCGCTTCGGAAGAACGCCCTCGGACGTGTTGTCCGGCGACGAGAGCCCCACCTCGGCCAGCCACTCGTCCCAATCGCCCTCAGCGCCCCCGAAATCGTTCTGAAAGTAGTTGACGTCCTCCCAGCGCAGAGCATGATCGGCGGGGCGAATCCAATATCGATCAGAAAGCGAAAGCCCCAGATTGCGAAAGGGGATCTGGGAGGGCTCTTCTAGGCCGAGACTGCGCAGCTTCTCATCCATTCCCGCACGGGAACCAGGAATGCTGCGATGCTGCCACCACGTCTTGAGGCCGGACGCCTTTCCTCGCCCCTCTCGCGTCACCGTTCCCAACGGGGCGCGTTCGGCATCGACGACCTCACCTGGAGCGAACGAGTCCGTTTCGCGACGATAGGTGAATGTCATCACCTCGTAGGGACCGTTCATCAGGAGATACGTCTCCCCGTGCCAAGGACGACCTTTTCTTGGCGGCGTCTTTTTGGCAGCCTCCACCGAACGTGCGCTTACCCGCCAGCCGGTATTCGTTTTTTCGCCGTCAAGCGCGCCGCTCTTGATGCGATTATGCACCGTCTGCACGGAAACGCCCAGCTCGGAAGCTGCCTCGCGAATGCTGATTCCATCCACCATTCCAACCCACCTTTCAGCTTTACACATTATAAAAGTTGAAAAGCGAAGGTGTAAAGGTTGAATAATGGAAGTGTAATTGTTTAATCAGTTGAGCCGTCGACGAGTTTGAGGCCGATGACGCAGCCGACGAGGCCGGCGATGAGCAGGATGCGGGCGAGGTTCGCGGGCTCCGAACCCGTGACCATGCCGTATATGACCGTGAGGGCCGCGCCGATGCCCACCCACACGGCATAGGCAGTGCCCGTTGGCAGCGTCTTCACAGCGAAGGAAAGCCCCAGCATAGAAAGCACCAGGGCCACGACAAACACGATGGTGGGGCCCAGATGGGTGAAACCCTCCGACTTCCCCAAGGCAATCGCCCACACCGATTCCATGCACCCCGATGCAACGAGCACGAGCCAGCTCACCAGCCTCCCCTTTCCCGATAGGGCGGGGCGCGCGACCACCCAGGCCGTCCGCGCCCCGCGTCTTCGCTTCTCTGCGCACTCGCGCTATTCGTCGATCACCATGGTCGGGTTGTCGCGGGTGATGATCTGCTTGGCGAAGATGTCGGCGCCCAGGTACTGTTGCACCATGGCGGCCAGCTGATCGGTGGCAGCGGCGAGGTCGTCGGCGCGGTCCGGATCCACGGACTCGATGATGAGGAAGGCCTTCTTCGAGTCGTCGGTCAGGGCAGTGCGTTCGCCGTCGCGCCAGTTCCAGCAGCGGCAGATGGCACCGGCATCGTCGCGGTAGCACAGCTCACCTTCCAACGTGGGCGCGTCCTCTTCCTCGCCGAGCGGGCGGAACGCGTCGCCGCCCTCGGTGATGCCGAGACGGATATCGCCTGCCATGGCATCGATGTCCTCGCCGCCCACGGGCAGTGCGTGGGTGAGCGACACCGTGTTGTAGATGTCCACCGACGGCGTGATGGACCCCACGGGATTGCCCTTCAGCACGCGCTTGAGCAGGTTCTCGATGGAGCAGCGCGCACCCTTCTTCGTCTTGAATTTCTGATAGGCCTCGCGCCAAACAGCTACGACCTCGTTCTGCGAGATGGTGTTGCTCTCCAGATGCTGATCGGCCTTGCCGTTGGCCTCGGCGAGGGCACGCGCAATGGCGGCGGCATCCGCGGGCGCCACCTCGGCAGTCGGCTTCATGTTGTGGGCCACCACGATGCCGATCTGGGCCTCGGGGAACAGCTCCCAGAACGACTCTTCCGCCACGAACTGCTTCATAGGTCTTCCTTTCTTCTCGCGCCGCCGGACGTGTCATCTTGAGCGAAGGCCGAAGGCCGTAGTCGAAAGATCTCCGCACGAACGCCCAAGGCGGCCTAAACAAAAAGCGCCCGCGGGGCGAACATCTTCAAAGGCCTAACGATGTCCGCGCTGCGAGCGCTTCACGCCTACCCGGCGGCAGGCTATGTGCTTTAAGCTGGCTCCATGATAGCACGAGCGGCGACAGCTTCTTCAGCGAAGTGTCCATATTCATTCCCGTCCTTGCCAATGACGCATCGAGACCTATCATGATTCCCCTCCTTCCAAACTATTGCCTGAAGATAAGAGGAATCCCGCGCTCGCCACCTTCCAAATCCCATATCTGAGATATTGCCAAGTTATTGCGATTTCTTAATATCTCGCCCCCGCCAGACCTCGCTCGCCTGCGACCGAACCCCAATCGATTTCATAGCCATTAGAGGGCCAATCAGATGGTGGCCGACGGACACCTTTCCATCCGGCAATAATCTCTGCAGCTGTTATGTTTCGAGACCGAGCAAAGCCCTTCCCCACAGGTTGCCCTGGAACGGAGCTCTGCAACTCCCCTCTCAATTCTGCAGCCCAAATTCTGCAAGCAGCGCTTCGCGGTAGTCAGCATCCTCGGAGGCGCGCTTTGCGTCGTCGAGGCGGCCCGCGTCAATAAGACGACCGACGAGAGCTCCTAGGCGATCCATGCCCTGCTCGATGCCCTGCTCGATGCCCTGCTCGATGCCCTGCTCCAGAGCCTCTTCCCTGGCCCGGCGACAGCGCATCTCGGTCTCCTGCTCATAGGTCAGCACGCGATTCACCCACTCTCTACCCGATGCCGCCGTAGAAGATGCCCAGCACGATGACGAGCGCGGTGATGATGACGAAAACGCAGCGGGTCATGAAATCGAACCAGCGGCCGAGCGGCTTTTTGCGGCCCATCTCGGCCTGCTTCTTCGCGAAGCCGCGAGGGCATACCCAGAAGAACATGACGGCCGCCAGAAACGCGCCGACGGGAATAACGTAGATGGAAATGACATCCATCCAGTCGCTCACCGAGCTGCCGTTCTCCAGGAACAAGCCCACGGCCACGGCGATCACGGCCACGATGCCCACCGACACCGCGCGCGACAGCCCCAGCTGGGCCTGCAGCGCCTCCACCGGCGCCTCGAACAAGTTCATGAGGCTCGTGATGGCAGCGAACGCCACCGCCGCGAACAAGATGACAGCGAAAATGTTACCGAAGGGCATCTCCTGGAAGACCTGGGCCAGCGTGATGAACAGAAGCGGCGGCCCGGAAGACACGTCCAGCCCAAAGGCGAACACCGCCGGCACCACGACGCAGGCGGCCACAAGCCCGGCGATGGTATCGAAAATGGCGACGTTCTTGGCGGCGTCCACCACGTCCACATCTCGCTTGAGGTAACTACCGTAGACGAGCGTGCCGCACCCGGCAAGCGATAGGCTGAAGAATGCCTGGCCCAGAGCGTACACCCAGGTAGTGGGGTTCAGCAACGCCTCCCAGCGGGGCACGAGCAGATACTCGTAGCCAGCTGCCGCCCCCGGCAGGGTGGCCACGCGGATGGCGATGATGACGAACAGCACGAAGAACGTGGGCATGAGCACCTTGTTCACGCGCTCGATACCCCGGGATATGCCGAGGATCATGATGCCGAAGGTGAGCGCCAAGCCCAGCAGGTGGAAGCCCACGTTGCCGAAGTCCGATGCGATGGCGCCGAAGAAGGCTCCCATGTCGGTCTGCGCCATAAGCTCTCCGTCAAGCGAAGCCACAAAGTAGTTGCACGCCCAACCGAGCACCACGGCGTATCCGATGGCAATGGCGAGCGATCCCAAGGTGGGAACGAGGCCGATGATCTTACCGATGCGCTCGCCGTGCCGCACACCGCGCATCTCCATGGCGCGGCCGAATGCGCCCATAGGGCCAGCGCCCATAGCCCGACCGAAGGACATTTCTCCAATCACGCCCGTAAAGCCCAGCAGCGCCACGAAAATGAGGTACGGGATGAGGAAGGCCGCGCCGCCCAACTGAGCCACGCGATAGGGAAACAGCCAAATGTTGGCCATGCCCACGGCGCTGCCAACGCAGGCGAGGATGAAGCCCGTATGTGTGGCCCAGGTATCGCGGCGCCCACGGCCCGAGCCGCCCGATGCGCCCGGCGCTCCCGCACCCGTCTCCTCACCGACCTCGATGGCCCGCGCTTCCTCCGCAACGATGTTGTCGTCTCTTGTCGTCACAGCGTCCTCCTTGAATTTCCGTGCCTTCCATCATAGCGAAAGGCGCGGCACGAACAAGCAGGTTCTGGCCAGAGGGACAAATCTTGCCCGCGCTCCTCCTTTTTTCGTGCAGGATTTTGCGATTAAGAGAGTCCCCCGAGCGCCATTTGTGCAGGATTTTGCGATCAGGAGAGCTTTGAATCGCCAGCCAGCCCTCGGCGGCTCTCTCTATCGCAAAATCCTGCACAAATTCAAGGCCTCGCGCATCCAGCAAAAAGAGCAAAAGGAGATTCGTCCAGCAAAAAAAGGAAGTTCGAGGCCAGAGCAGCGCATAGTCCTGCACCCGCTCGAGCTCTCGCTCACCGCATCACGAAAGGTGCCTGCCGCGTACGGAAGGCAGGCGCACAACCTAGAAAGGCGAAGAGGGAGGGAGGGCAGCCGACTCGTGCAGCGTCGGCTTAGAAAGGAAAATGCTGCTGGTGGAATTTGCTTACCTGGCGTCGCAACTTTCGATGGGCATCCGCATGAGCAGCCCTGCGCTTCCGACGCTTCTTTCCCGCACGGCCGGATACCCTATCGAGAAGAGCCGTGCATTCCGTCACATTCTGAAACTGGGAATTCGTCATCGTAGCTGTCTCGATGCCGTCAACCATAAGTCCATCCCGCTTGCGAGAATCGCGATCCTGCTGATCGGCGCTCGCATGGGCAGTACGCCCATTGTATTCAATGCCGAAATGCGCCTTGGGCCAGTAAAAATCGAGCACAACCCAATCGGTACGAGCAACCCGGCGCGCCTCCTCCGACAAGGCAACGGGGGCGTTGATGAGCGCTTCGGCAATACCGAGACCCCCGTAAACCTCCGCCGTAAACGCAATGGCGGCAAGCTCGGTTTCCATCACGGATCCCGATTTTGCCCGCACCTGCTTTGCAACCGCTCTCGCGAGCTTTGCACCCTTTGCACCATTCAGACGCGCTGCGTAGGCCATCAGGCGGTTCGGCGTGGTAAGAGGACGACGCACCAGCGGAACACTCTTTTGCGTTGATCGCGGATAGCACCCACAGAGCTCATAGCCAAGGGCAAGCAACTCACCGAAAGAAAGGCAGGAGGCCATTTGAACGAACACAAGCTCTGGCGAACAGACGAATAACCCCTCAGCGATGCGCACGAAAGACCCTCTTGGATAATTCAGGAGGCTGCGATGACGCTCAGCAAGCATCGAACTTTTCGTACCCTCTTTACCATCATGCAGGATATGCCATGGTTTCGCGCCAAGTCCGTCAGTGCAGTCTTTGAGGCAAAAGCGCAGTTCGGGCATCTCAGGCAGCTCGTCAAAAAGACCATGGATGTCGCATTCCCTTATAGCGCAATCTCGCAGCACCGCTGAAGTCTGATAGATGTTCGAAGGGAACAGATTGGCGTCCGCCACTTTCCCTGTACTGTGAAACTCCTGCAACGTGAGAGGGCGCAGGATAGACCATGCGCGCCAGAAGCGTAAGGCCGTGATATGGCTGAGGTATACTTTCATTGAGCGAACTTTAGCGTAATGCGGTTAATACTATCATCGCTTTTGAGAAACCTTACGAATCTCCCATTCATGATTGTTGCCCTCATCCTTAAAAAGCGTGGTGCCAAGCAGAGCAAGTCGTCACGGCAGCCCCGACGAGCAAGGCCGCTATGGCAGCCCAGGTAAGCAAACTCGTTTTTGGCTTATTACGGATATCCTTTGTATACCGCGGCCCAATGACTTGCCACGTCAACCGTTGGGGCTCTTTTGTGCAAGATTTTGCGATAGGGAGAGCCTCGGCGCGCCATTTGTGCAGGATTTTGCGATAGGGAGAGCCTGCAGCGACTGAAAGGGCGTGCATGGCTCTCCTAATCGCAAAATCCTGCATACTTTTAAGCAATGGCCGACATGGGGCAACAATGTCGGTGGCCAACTGCTAGGAATTCAGGAAACCGCTCGCTTCCATTTCGTCGAGCCATGCTGCCACCTCGTCGCGGGACTGGGTGGGAGTCCCGTTGAAATAATGACGCAACGCATCGGCGATGCCCTCAGCGGAAAGGCCCGTGAGGGCCAAAGCGAGAATGGAGCCGCCCATCTTATTCATGGCAAAGCACTTGCCGTCGGCATCGTACAGCGAGACGCCCTGGCCGCTTCTCGCCAGATAGGCCCCAGGAGCAAGGGATCGCGTTTTCATGTCGCCCGTCCTTTCGGCAGCAGATAAAGCAGGACCGAGGACAGAAAGCTCTTGCGCCGATCACTACCAAGAAATAACGACAGTGTAACGGTGACTCCTTGTAAATAACCCCAGGTTAACAGCGATGCTGCGTTCTGTTGCCAAAGCGAAATCAATGAGCTATTCGCTTATAGAAGAACATGATCGAGCGAGCCTTATGATTCCGACGAGCAAAATCATTTTCGAAATCTCCCAAGTAAATGCCAGTTCGACCCCGCTTTGGCAAGAAGGGGAGACGATTGAGGGGCGAAAATGCCAGTTCGACCTCGCTTTGGTAAGAAACGGGACTGACACTCTTACCATTACGGGGTCGAACTGGCATTTACTGCATTGTTCTCGAAAACAGGGCCTGTCGGTCGCCTTCGCCTTACGCGCAGGCTTCCACCACGGCGGCGATGGCCTCGGCGTGCGCTTGTGCGGCGGCCGGATCAACTGCCTCCACCATCACGCGCACCACCGGCTCGGTGCCACTCGGGCGCAGAAGCACGCGACCGTCCTCGCCGAGCGCCTCCTCAGCAGAGGCCACAGCAGCGGCCACCTCGGCGCTGTCCTCCACGGCATGCTTGTCGTTCACACGCACGTTAATCAGGGTCTGCGGCATCTTCTCCATGACCTGGATGGCCTCGCCCACGGGCTTGCCGGAACGGATGACCGCCGCCAAGAACTGGCAGGCCGTCATGAGGCCGTCGCCCGTGGAGTTGTGATCGAGCAGAATCATGTGGCCAGACTGCTCGCCACCGATGGAGTAGCCGTGCTCGCGCATAGCCTCCAGAACGTAGCGGTCGCCTACCTTGGTCTGCACCACGTTGATGCCCATCTCTTTCATGGCGCGCACGAAACCGAAGTTGCACATCACCGTGGACACAACCGTGTCACCGGCCAGCACGCCGCGCTCGCGCATATCGAGCGCGCAGACCGCTTCCACCATATCGCCGTCGATCTCGGTGCCATCGGGCGCCATGAGCATGACGCGGTCGGCATCGCCATCATGTGCAATACCCACGTCGGCACCCGTCTCGGCCATAAGCGCGCGCAGGGGCTCGAGATGAGTGGAGCCGCACTGCACGTTGATGTCCATGCCATCGAAATCATCGTTGATGACGATCACCTCGGCGCCCAAGCGTCGCAGAGCCTCCGGGGACGTGAGCGAGGAAGCACCGTGGCCCGTATCCAAAGCGATGCGCAGGCCCTTGAAGGAAATGCCCTGATCCTCGATGGAACGAGCCGCATGGTCGATGTAAATGTCGCAAGCGTTTTCCAGCGGAATGACCACACCCACCTCGGCACCAGCAGGCATCTTGATCTCGGAAGCCAGATAGCTCGTCGCATCGGCGGGAGCATCGGGCGCAGCGGCTTGAGCGGCACTCCAGGCGGCTTCCTCGGCGGCAGCGACCTCACCTTCCAAGCCACCGTTGACGATGAAGGCCTCAATCTCGTCTTCCACGGCATCGGGCAGCTTGAAGCCCTGGGCGTCGAAGAACTTGATGCCGTTGTACTCCGGCGGATTGTGAGAGGCGGAGATGACCGCGCCGCCCGCCGCGCGCATCTCGCGCACGAGCAGGGCCACGCCCGGCGTGGGGATGATACCGGCCTCGAGCACGGTACCGCCCGCGCTCATGATGCCCGCGGAAAGGGCCGCGCCCAGCATGTCGCCGGAGCGGCGCGTGTCGCGACCCACAACGATGGTCTTGCCAAGGTAGATGGCGGCGGCCTGGCCGAGACGATAGGCCATCTCGCAGGTCAGCTCCACATTTGCAATGCCGCGCACGCCATCAGTTCCAAACAGTCGGGCCATGAAATCCTTCTTTCCTTCAACTCGGGGGCTCCCCCGAAGTTCTCCATATTGTTTCGCTCGCTCAGGCTGCCGCGAGATTTCCGTCTCTTCCCCGCACAAGACCTGCAGCTGAACGCTACTTTCCGCGACGCACGAACTCGTCGTGCAAGCGAACGGCGCCGTGCGGCCGCTCTCCTTCGGTCATGCGATTGTTCAGCTCGGCAGCGAACTCGTCGAGCGTGATGCCGTAGCGCTCCAGCACGACGAGAAGATGATACACCACATCAGCGGCCTCGTAGCGCAAATGATCGACCGCCTCGCCGTACTCCGGGGGCAGCTGGACGGAAAGGGGGAAGTCAGCGCCGTCGTCAGCCGTCTCCGCGCCGGTAGTCGTCCCGCCAGCCTCAGTCGCCTCCAACGCCACAGCCGCCGCGAGCGAGGACGTCGCCCAGCCTTCTACGTCCTTGGCGGCCAGGGCCACCTCCCCGGACTCTTCCATGACTTTCTTCAGCACATCGTCGACGTTGCCCGTCAGAAGCCGGTAGGTGTAGCTCGCCTCGTCGGCGTCGCGACGCGCGGCGATAGTGGCGGCGAGCGCCTCCAGCGTCGCGCCAATCTGCGAGGCCGGGACCGCCTCGCCTTCGGGGATGAACGTCTTGTTGACCATTGAATGCAGCACTTTCTCTCGGCAGCCACCATGATATTTCCCTCCATGATACCCAACCACAAAAAGCAGGGACGGCCCGAAAGCCGCCCCTGATAAAAATCACAGGTTTCGAATAGATGGCGCGAGCCGTGGGCCCCTACCGCCTTATGCTTCTTCTGGCTCCAAATCGTCCAAAGCCGGCGCGGCGGGTGCCTTCGCCTTGCCGCCGGAGCGCGTCGAGGCGAAGGCGTCGACGAAGGGAACAGGCTTGCCGCTGACGGCGCGGAAGGAAATGGCGCTCGTGGGGCACGCGTCGATGCAGTCGCCGCAGCGGGCGCAGTCGTGCAGGGGCAGCTCGCCCAAGTCGGGGTGACGCAGGTTCACGTCGAAGGTGCAGGCCGTGGCGCAGCGGCTGCAGGCCGTACCCTTGGCCGTCTCCAGGCAGCGCTCGTTGTCGATGACCGGCATGCCCGTGCGGCTGAAGCGGGAGAAGAGGCTCATGAACGCCGAGATGGGACAGAAGCGGCCGCACCACTTGCGCAGGAATACCAGCTCGATGACGAGCATGGCCGGCACGAACAGCAGCGACCAGTTCAAATCGCCCGAGCCGAACAGGCTCACCAGCAAGGCCACCGCTGCGAAAGTGAGGCCCACGGGGCACACGAGGCAGAACACGGGGAACCCGAACACGGCCGTCGTCAGCAGCGCGCCGCCAAGCACCGCATGACGCGAGTCCAGGGGCGCGTTGCGCTTGGCGTGGCAGGCTCCGCAGGCGGCGCAGTCGTGAGTCGCCGACGCCTCTTTCAGCGCTGCGATCTCCTCGGCGGCGAGGGCCTGGTTCGCTTGAGAGAGGGCCTCCGCCTCCTGCTCGCGCGTTTTCACGGGCTTGAAGAACTCCTTCACTCGGCGCCACAGGGTCACGGGGCAGATCCAGCCGCAGAACAGGCGGCCCAAAAGCAGCACGAGGGCGATGGCCACCACGATGCTCAGCACCGCACGCGGGATGAGGGTCTTGGCCGCCACCATGGATAGCAGCGCGCCCACCGGGCACAGAACCGCGATGTCGTTCGCCCCGAATCCGCACCAGGTTCCCGTGGCCACGCCGGCAATAAGGCAGACGGCCAGCGCCGCAAAAGCCACCGCGGCCACCGCAGTGCGCGCATTCTTGAACTTCATGACGACCCCCTACCCTTCCAGCGGCTTCACGACAATGGCACGCTCCGAGGCGTTCATGGTGGAGCCGGCCTGGGCCGACACGCACACGGCCTCGCAGGCGCCGCAACCGTTGCACTTCTCGGCATCCACCACGGGCAGCCGCGTGTCCAGGGCATCCGTCGCATCGGCGTTCTGGTAGTAGATGGCCGCATTCTCCTCGCCACGCACCTGGATGCACACGTCGTGGCAGAAAGCGCAGAAGCTGCTGCGGTAGGCGATGCACGTTTCGGTATTCAGTACCGCCACGCCAATGACCTCGGTTTCGGGTGCGTAATCGACCGGCAGCTGCAAAGCCCCGGAAGGGCACACAGCCGCGCAGAGGGGCACGCCTCCGTTGCGCTCGGCGCAGAAATCGCAATAGCGAAAATCGTCCAGCTGACCGGGGTAGCAGTCGGAGAACTCCATGCGCGGCGTGCGCATGTTCAGCACGCCCGCATCCAGCGAAGCGGCCACGATCACTTTCTCGGGGCACGCCTCGATGCAGCGGTAGCAGTGCACGCAGCGGGACACCAGGTTCTCCTCGTCCTGTCCTCCCGGCGGCCGCACGAGCGGCTCGCTGCCCACATAGCGCAGCGCGCCCAGCCCGGCCATGGCCACGGTGGCGCCCACGCCGATACACAGCGTGCGCCGCGTCAGCGAATTTCCTCCAGCCATGCTTGTCCTCCTTCTCTCATCTTTCCTCGATTACCTCGGATTCAAATTGACGATATCGCAACCGTGGTTGAGCCAAGCGGGGACACGGGGTGCCGCCCACCAAGCGAGTTCCGCAGATGGTATCGAAGGCGCAGTGAATTAGGGGGAAGGCGGCCGTAACGCCTTCGATACCATCGAGGACTGTCTGAGCGACTGGGCGGTACCCCGTGGCCCCGCCCGCAGCGAGTCGCAACTACATCATTCCAAGCCCGAACTAATCAACAGGAACCGGGCGGCTGCAATCGCTTGTCGCAGCCGCCCATTCCAAACGCTTCTAGGAAAGCGCGCTCGTCTCCACCCAGATGGCGGGACGCACGCCGATATTGCCGCCGAGCGTGCTCTTAAGCTCGGAGCCGTGGTCGTCGAAGCCGTCGTGCAGCTCGCCGGCCATGCGGTAGCCGTCGCCGTGCACGTAGCCGTCGTCGGTCACCACCGAGGCGTAGCCGGCATAGTAGCCGTTGGAACGCAGCCACCAGGCCGCCGCGCCGTCGGGCTGCTCGTCGTTGCTCGCCACGCCCACATACACGCCCTGTCTCACGGCGTAGTCGGTAGGATGGGCCACACGAGCAGCGTTGTTGGCGAAGTACTGCTTCGCCTCGGCCAGGCTCAGCAGAAAGACCTGATCAGTCGTCTCCTCGGCCGCATGCACCGACGGGTCAGCCGCCGTGGCCGCCGTGTGGGACACGTTGTTCTTCGCATCGGTCAGCGTCGTGGCGGCAATGGCACCCTGCTCATCGGCGCTGAAGGCGGCCTTCAAGAACTCGCCGTTCAGCCACGTGCGGATCGAGCTCGTCGCCCACTCAATGTCCTTCTGGGGGCGTGGCGACTGCACCGACCACTGGTACGCTTCGGTCGAATCGTCATAGGGCACGGCGTCCAGCACCTGTTCGCTGATCAGCAGCGTCTTGCCGTTCTCCTCGGCGAGCTTGAGCCAGGTGATGTCCTGACCCTGATAGCTGCCGAACGTGACGGTATCGAAGCTCTGCTCGTCGGCGGATTCGGCGCCGGTATAGGCCAGTTGGGTGTTATCGCCCTTGGAAGGGTCGCTCACCGGCGCGCTCTCCGCGGCGCACCCGGCGAGGCCTACCACGAGCGCTCCAGCGGCAAGCGCGAGTGCGGCCCGCTTGTATATTCCTCGCATGAGAACCTCCTTGTCTCATTTCTCGAAGGGTGGGGAGGCTCGCATCGGCGGCCTCCCCGAAGCCCGCTAGTACAGCATGAACAGGGTCTCTCCCATGGTGTACATCATGACGCGCAGAGCCACGGCGCACACCAAACCGGCGATGGCGACCACCGCACCCCAAACTTTCCACGCGCCCTGCTTCTTGCCCGCAAGCGCGCCGATAAGCGCGACCACCAGCGCAATGGCCGCAATCACAAGCGCCGTCATCGAGTCGCCCGTGAACAGGGACACGTTGGCCGGGTTGGCCATGGCCACATTCGGGTGCGTCGGGTCGAAGTAGTACTGGAAGGACTGGAAGGTGGCGCTCGAGGCCTCCATGGCGAACATGTAGGCCACCGAAAGCACGGCGTTTACCGCTGCGCCGATGACCGCGAGAAGCCCGATACCCTCGATTTCAATGCCACGCGCGGCACCGATGAAGGCCACGGTGGCCGGGCCCATGACGCAGGCCGCGCCCAGAAGCGACAGCAGCTGCAGCACCGTGTCCCAGGCGGGCAGCGACGGCATCATGTAGCTGTGGCCCATGGCCACGATGAGCACGAGCACCACCACGATGCCCACCACGGCCAGCCACTGGGGCACCGTATCATCCTCGGAGCGGCGCAGCATCAGGAAGAACAGCACCATGACCACCGCCAGAAGCACAATGGCGACGAGCTCCTGGGTGATGCCCGAGGTGATGTGCCCGAACCCGTTGAACAGGTTGAACGGGTGGGTCAGATGGAACACGACGGCGATGCCGCCCACCACGAGCACCACAGCCGAGCAGATGAGCGCCGGCAGCTGCACCGCACCGCCGCGCTTCTGCAGCGCGAGGATGCACTGGGTGCCGAAGATGCCCGCGGCCCAGGCCAGAAAGCTCGTGAAGATGACGAGCGGGATTTGAATTTCCATGGGCTACTCGACCCCCTGCCACTTGATGTTGCGCATGATGTAGAACATGCTCGGTCCGTTGCCCACATCGGTGAGCTTGTACACCTGGTCCTCGGTGAAGTCGTTTACGAAGTCGCCCAGACGCTCGCCGCGCGGGCCCTCGAAGGACTCGATGCCCTGCTCGGCGTCGCCGTACCAGCGGGCCATGCCGCAGCACTGGCTCACGCACTGGGGCAGCTCACCTTGGGCGGTACGCTGCTGGCAGAGGGTGCACTTCTCCACGACGCCCTCCTCCTCGTTGAGGTAGCGCACGCCGTAGGGGCAGCTCATGACGCAGAACTGGCAGCCGATGCACTTCGACTTGTCAATCTGGATGGTGCCGTCGGGCAGCTTGTGCGACGCCTCGGTGGGGCACACTTCCACGCACTGGGGGTTCTCGCAGTGCTGGCACTGCACGTTCAAAAAGTAGGTCTCAACGTCCGGATACTGGCCGGAACCGCCCTCCTTGGGGGTGGGACCCACGCGCAGGGTCTTGTTCCAGAAGTTGCCGATGGGCACGCCGTTGACCACTTTGCAGGACACGCTGCAGGCAAGGCATCCCACGCACCGGTCGAGGTCGGTGCAAATAGCAAGCTGTGTCATTTCTCCCACTCCTTTCTCTTACGCGTCGAACTTGTCGGGGTGAATGCCCTCGGCGCCAATGGCCCACAGCTTCAGGCGCGGATCGGACGAGTCGTGGATGATCTCGGTGCCGTCGTTGCCGCAGGGCACGGGGTTGCCGAAGGGGCTGTTCTCGGGCGTGGCCTTGTACACCTTCACCGGATAGCCGCGCACCGTGGACGAGCCGTTGTACTTGTCCTGGGCCGTGCGGTCGACGATGCAGTTGATGCAGGACAGTTTGAAGCCCTTGTCGGCCTGGGCCAGCTCCGGATACCACCACTGATGCTCGCAGTTGATGGTGCCGGGCGCGATGCCGTAGTAGAGGTCCACGGTCTGGCGCACCTTGCCCCAGGGGCTTTCGATCCAGGCCCAGTCGCCCTGCTCCAGGCCGAGCTCGGCGGCCGTCTCAGGGTTGATCTCCATGCGGGGCACCGGCCACAGCTCGCGGCACCAGGGCAGCTGGCGATGCTCGCTGTGGAAGTACACGGGGATGCGGCGGCCGGTAATGCAGAGAATCGGGTACTCCTCGTAGGTCTCGGCGTCGCGCACCCGGGAGTGGATGCCCTCCACATAGTAGGGCAGCGCCTCGGTGTGGAAGCCCGGCGTCACCTCGGGGCCGTCGGAGCCCTCGGGGAAGTGGGACTCGATGGTGGTGGCCCACAACTCGTGCTTCATGGTCGGCGTGGGGAAGCCGGGAATGTTGATGTCCAGCTTCGTCGGCTGCTGATGAGGCGCCTTGCGGTAGGCCTGGCCGATCTCGTAGCGGCGGTAGGAGCCCCAGTCGTCCGGGAACACTTCCTTCATGTTCCAGGTGCCGTGCTCCTGGTAGGCGGCCACGAAGTCGTCCCAGGAGTCATAGGGAGCGCAGCCGCCGCCGTGCTCGGCGTCGAGGCACTCGTACTCCAGGGCGAGCAGGTCCACAGACTTGCCGGTCTCGGCCGACTTCTTCTCCCAGTAGGGATCCTCCGGATCGGTGGAGAAGGGCACGCCGAAGTAGGGGCCGAGCTCCAGGAAGTACAAAGGATCGCTCTTGCACTCTCCCGGAGGGTCGACGGCGCGCACGCACAGGCTGAAGGAGCCGCCGGAGCCCTGGGCGATGCGCTGGGCGTTCATCTCGGTCCAGTGGCACACCGGCAAAAGGATGTCGGCCGCGCCCGAGGTGGGCGAATGCCACAGGTTCGCCTCGAAGAGGAAGTCCAGCATGAGCAGGGCCTCCCAGTTGTAGCTGGCGTTAGCCATGTTCATATGGTCGCCGGAGCCGATCATGCCCGCGTGAATCTCGTAGGGGGCGTTCGCATCGCGGTGCATGTACTCCATGACCGAGTTGCAGTCGGCCCACACGGCGTACCAGTACAGCATGGGGAACTTCTCGTAGCCGGCGATGCGGTTGTACAGCCCGAAGAACGGCGCGCGCACGAAGGAGGCGGGGTTCGAGCCGCCGTCGGCGCCAGGGTACATGGACGTGGGGCCCGACTGGGTGGTCCAGCCGTTGGTGGCGCCGCGCTGGCCGCCGGGGGTGTCGATGGCGCCCACCATGGCGCAGGCGGCCATGATGGCGCGACAGTTCTGCGTGGACATGCCGTGATGCTCGATGGCCAGGCCGTAGTTGATGCCGCCGTTGGGGATGCGCGGATCGTCGCGGGTGGCCCACTCCAGGCAGGCGTCGGTCAGCAGCTGCGCGTCCACCTCGGTGATCTCGCTCACCTTCTCGGGGGTGAAGCCCTCCAGGTACTCGGCCCAAATATCCCACACAGGGCGTCCCTTATGGGTGGTGCCGTCCTTCAGCTTCACATCGAATTCGCCGTACATGGCCGGGTCGATGAGCGGGTTGAACTCGGAGAGGTCGTACACCTTGCCGGGCTTCTTCGACTCGTCGTCGCGCAGACGGGAGAGATCCTGGTCGAAGTAGCTCGTGGACTTCTGCCAATTCTCGCCCTCCCAGTGGGCCTCGCCCACCTCCGGGTGCGCCTGCCAGTAGGTCCAGCGGTTGTTCAGCTGATCGAAGACGAGGTAGCGCTGCGGGTCGCCGTCGCCTTCGATCTCCCAGTCCACCATGGTCGGGTCGATGTCGGCCTCGGTGAGCAGGCGGGTCTGGTAGGCGTAGGGGTAGCCGCCGTTCTGCACGTGCTCCTCGTAGCCGGTCGGGTCCATGTCCGGCACCACGATGAACGGCGAGTTCGACCAACGTTTCAGGAACTGCCAGTCGCACAGGTCGTTCTTCAGGATGAGGTGGCACCAGCCGAGCGCCAGCGCGTTGTCGGTGCCGGGGCGCAGCGGCAGCCAGTACTTGGCGGTACGTCCCAGGTTCGTCTGGCGCGGGTCCACCGAGATGAAGGCGTCGGCGCAACGGGCGACGTCCACCACGGTGCGGGCGGCGTCGTCGTAGTTCGACTGCGACTGCTCGGTGGCCCACTGCACGAACTTCGTGGAGTGGTTGATCAGCTCGGACCACGACCAGGCCTGCACGTTGTCGATACGGCTGGCGAAGTGGCGCGGGCCCTTGCACACCTGGTAGGCGGCCACGATGTTCGGCGTGCCGAACAGAAGCAGCGCCATGCCGGCGTCGGACTGCATGCACCACTGACGGCCCGTGCCGCACCAGGTGAAGGTGGACTCGTTGCCGTACTTCTCGGTGATCTCCAGAATGTTGTCGGCGATGGTCTGGTAGGCCTCGTCCCAGGAAATGCGCACCCAGCCGGGATCGTCGTCGCCCTTGGGGTTCGTGCGCTTCATGGGGTACTTGATGCGGTCGGGGTGGTAGGCCGCCTGAATGGACGCCTGGCCCTTGGAGCAGTGGTTGCCCATGGTGAGGAAGCAGTCCTCGTCGCCCTCGGTGCGAATGACCTTGCCGTCCTGCACGTACACCCACACGCCGCACTCCACCTTGCCGCAGCCGCGGCAGCAGGAGCGGATGCGCGTGACCGCCGATTCGGTGGCGGCGGCGTTCTCGTTCTCGGCGAGAGCAGCGGTGGGGCTGGCGGCGCCGGCAACGGCAGCCACGGCGGCAGACACGGCGGCGGTCTTGACGAAAGACCGGCGCGTCATGTTCAGCTTGCCCATTTCATCCTCCTTCTCTTCTTTCGGGTTCTCTCTTTAGAAAGCTTGGAAGTCCCCCTGGGGCGCGGCCAGCGGGCGCCTTGCAAGCTTTTCTGACGTACACGTTACGCGCTTGGGGTGGCATAAGGAATTTCCGAAGATGCCGGGTTGACGGGCTGGCAATGCCCATTCGGCATTGCTTATGCGGCAGCGGCATAAGCGGCGAACAAGTACTGCCTTCTGGGAAAAGTCGGAGATGCGAACGGGCAGGGCGCCGGAGGGGTGGCGTCCTGCCCGTTCAAGGGAGGGGAAAGACGCCCGGATCGTGAGGTTGGGGAAGAGGGGAAGCGCGATCCGGGCCGGGGTAAGCTTAGTGAATGCGAGAATCGAGCTCAACGACGGTGCCGTCGGTGTATTCGATGCCCCAGATGGAATAATCGAGGCTGAACACCGGCTCGGCGAGAACTTCGCTGGCACCCTCGGGAGCCTCGGTGGTCGCGTCAGCTGCGGCGTCGTCCGCCAAGTCGGAGGGCTGAGCGATACCAAGCTCTTCGATGTCTTCAGTAACAACAGCCGCCTCGTCGGCCTCAAACGAACCTTCGCCTTCGGCCGCCGTTTCAGCGGGAACGGCCGCTTCATCTTCGGCCGCCTCATTCTGGGCGGCCAGGGCGGCGCGGTAGCAGGCCTGCTCCTCTTCGAAGGCGACCTCTTGAGCGGCAATGCTCGCCCGGGAGGGGATGCGGATGCGGGCCACGTTCTCGTCGAAGACGCCCTCGGCGGCAAGCGTGCGCACCTTGTCGCAGAGAGCCGGCGCTTCAGACGGAATGCGGTTTTCGTCGTCCACCTTCAGGCGCAGCACGGCATGGGGGGCGAAGTCGAAGTCGGCCCACTGGTAGGTCACGTTGCCGGCGCCCAGGGGATGCAGCACCGTGTTGTAGTTGTGCATGGCTGTGGACATATTGCGCGTGGCGTTGACAAGCCAGGGCATGAACGAAGCGCGCCACAGCTGTTCAGCAGCAGGGTCGGACGCATCCCAAAAGGGCTTCATGAGGCGGACGTTCAGACGCATGAGGTTGCCCTCGGCACGTTCGCCTTCGTCCAGCTCGGACACGACGGACTGGGCCAGGTACATGTAGCTGCGCTTGATCTCGACAGCAGCGGTATCCGAGTACTCCTCGGGCCGAAGCCTCACCTGAAGCACGAGCGACGGTTTGGGCAGCATGGCATCCTCCTTCATCCTGCAAATGCGTCCCGAGCGCAACCGCGAAGGCCAGCCCGAGACGGAGCGTTTCGAGGCCCAGTATCGGGGCGCGCTGCGGCGCCGTCAACGGGAAATCTGACAGCATGTCGAATCGGAATAAGCTCATGGCGCGCAAGCATCATCCAAGCCAAATCGTCATGAGAACATGCCTCTGAACAGGCTTGACGCATAAATTTATGCCTCGTTAAGATCGTGGCACCGCACAACTCGCACCGAGGAGGCCCCATGACTGACCGCACCGAAACCGATGAGATACTCGACGGCTACCTGACCGCCGACTTCGACCCCTTGCAGGCCTTCGCCTTCGACGACGACACCGACGCCGACGATGAGGCCCCCTCGGTTCTCGCCGAGGGCCCCTTCAATATGCCGAACCCCGAAGCCGCCCCTCAGTTCCAGCGCGACCTGGTCGCCTTCGACAACGGCGAGACCGCCGAGGAGCGCATCGACGCACTGTTCGCCCAGATGCCCACCTTCCACAAAATGCTCTTCACCATCATGGGCACGTGCGCATCCCCCCTCCCCACGGCCGACCTTGAGGAGGTCATCGCCGAGATGAAGCGCCACCACCACTCGGTCTACGAGCCGCTGACCTTGTGCAACTTGCTCGAACGCGCCGGGGCCATCGCTCAGACCGACGAGAACGGCACCCCGCTGGCCGAGGTGGAGCAGGAGCCCTTGCGCGTGGAAGTGGAAGGCGTCGAGTACTGGCGCGTCGCCCCGGCGCCGGAGGTGTTCTGGAGCCTGACCGAGGCAGGGGCCGCCAAGCTGGACAGCTATCGCCCGATGGAGATGATCGCCGCCCTGTACGAGACAGAGCCGCAGTACGGCGCCATCTTCACCACCTGCCTTGAGCTGTGCGCTCGCGACGGAGGCGCCAGCCTACGTGAGATCGGGGACGTGGTGGACGACGAACCGGTGCTGCAGAACCCCAAGCGCTACGCCATGTACTTCATCGACAAACTCGAGCATGCGGGCGCCGTGGAATGGACGGGCCAGTGGTCCACCACCGAGCACGGCCGCGCGTATCTGCACGCCGACAACGAGAACTAGGGAGGCAACCATGACTATCGCGACCCGCAAAGATGACGCTGCCGAGACCATCGTCGAGACTGCCGAAACCACCGAGAATGACGCCCTCGGCACCGATACCAACGACGAGGGCGTCATGACCGCCGAAGATCTGGCCGCGCTCTGCGAAAGCCGCAGCGAGACCTACAGCTTTCTCGCCCGCCTGTTCCGCGAAGAGGTTGACGAGGCGCTGCTCGCCCAGCTGAACGACACCGATTACCCCGTCTCTTCGGGCAACGGACTCATGGACGAGGGCTATTACCAGATCGCCAAGTACCTCTCCAACGCCTGGGTCGACCCCCTCATGAAGCTGTCGGTGGACTATACCCGCGCGTTTCTGGGCTCGGGCATCGACACCTATTCGGCGGCCTATCCCTTCGAATCCGTCTACACTTCGGAAAAGCGCCTGCTCATGAGCGATGCCCGCGACGAGGTGCTCGCCATTTACCGCTCCTGCGGCCTGGAAAAGTCCGAGTCCTGGACCGTCGGCGAGGATCACGTGGCCGTGGAGCTGGAGTTCATGGGCGTTCTGGCTCACCGGGCGGCGAAGGCCCTGCGCGCCGGCGACGAAGAGCGCGCCTTCTCACTCATCAACACCCAGCGCAACTTCATGGACGACCACCTCGCCAGCTGGGTGCCGGTGTTCCTTAGCGATACCCGTCGGTTCGCCGACACGACCTTTTACCAGGGCGTTGCCAATGTGACCGAGGGCTTTTTGGAAGAGGACGCCGCCCTGCTCGCCGATCTGGTAGCAGCCTAAGCCTGAAGGGAGGACGCGACCATGGACCTGTCGCCCTACGCCTCTGCAGCCGAAGTGCACTCCGTCGAGGGGCGCGTCGGATGCGGCAAGACCCAACGGCTTGTGGAGGCCGTCCTGGATCTTTTGGCCCAAGGCGTGCCGCCGCGAGAAATCATCCTGTTCGCCGCCACCCCCGCTGCGGCCTGCGCCCTCGAGCGGCGCCTTAAGGCGGTCGTGCCCCTTGAGGACCTGCCCTTGGTGACGACACTGCCGCTGTACGCGCTCGACGTGCTGTCCTCTCCGCAAGCCGAAGCCCGCACGGGTCGGCGGGGCCGCATCCTCATGGGCTTCGAGGAGCGCCTTCTTCTGGAAGATGTGAAAACCTCCGGGGTTGCACCGCGGCGCCTCAGCGAAATGCTGAAGTTCTTCTACCGCAGCTGGGCCGACCTGGAGCCCATGAGCGGCGATTGGTTCTACGACGAGCAGGAAGAGCGCGTCTTTCGCCTGCTCGTCGGCTCCTTGCGCCATCGAGAGTCCTACCTCGCCTGCGAGCTTCCCCGCGCGGCCTTCGATTACGGCCAGCGCTTCGCCCATGACCTGGAGGCCTTCCGCCGCGATTACGTTCTCGTCGACGACTACCAAATGGCCAGCCGCGCGTCCCAATGCCTCGCGGGTCTTCTTGCGCGCACTGCGCTCCTTGTCGCAAGCGAGCCGTGCGCCCGCACGCACGGCTCGGAAGATTACCCGCATTTCTCGGGCATCGAAGAGCTCGTTGCCGCCAACCCCAACGCCGTTCGCGAAACCCTGGCCTACAGCCATCTCAGCCGCGTGGTAACCGACGCGGTCAACCTCCTGGCTGCCGACGAAGCCCTCGATGCGCGACCGGTGCCCTGCGCCTGCACCGACCAGGGAAGCTGCGAGGCGGTGGCTTTCGAGCGCCCCAAGAGCGAACTGACAGGCGTCGTTTCGCTGGTGAGCCACCACCTCTCTTACGGGGCGCGACCCCAAGACATTGCCGTGGCGGCCGCCACCAGGCAATGGGCCGCGCGCATCGCCCAAGCGCTTCAGGCGGAGGGCATCGCCGCAAGCCCGCTGTCCCGCCCCTCGCTCGGCGGCGATATGCGCCATGCCGATACCTGCCGGGCCGCTCGCGCTTTTACGCTTTTGCGCCTTGCCGCCGATCCAGAAGACCCGCTCGCCCTGCGCAGCTGGTGCGGCTTTGGCGACTATTTGGCCCAAAGCGCCCTGGCGAACGCCGTCGCTTCGGGCGATGCCGCCTTAAGCCTCCGCGCAGGCGTCGCCTTCGCCGATGCTCCTGAAAGCGCCCTGCTGCGCCAGCAGGCTGCAAGCGCCACCACCGCCTTGGCCGAAGCGGCCGAAATCGTCGACTGCCTTTCGGGCCTCAGGGGAAGCGCGCTGATCGATGCGGCTATCGTTGCCGTCGGCGCGGACGACGATCAGGGAGCAGCGCTGCTCCGCGCCGCCGCGAAAGATGCGGGCGAGCAGGCCACAGCGCCAGCCCTGTGCGACGCCGTTCAAGACCGAGTGCTCTCTCCCGGCTTCGTCGGCGACGGCGTGCGCGTGGGACTGCCGGAGGATTTTGCGGGGCAGACCGCCTGTGTCGTAATCATGGCGGGGCTCGTGAACGGCCTCGTTCTTCCGCGCCGCTATTTCGATCCCGCCCAGATGGAGCGCGACAAGCGCCCGGCCATGCTGGCTGCCGAAATGGCCAAGACCTATGCTTGCGCCGGCAAGGCCGCATCAACGCTCCTATTCACGTACTTTACCGAGGCCCCGTTGGCGGAGGCCGAATCGTTGCAACTGAAGATCCATCGGGTACGGCTGCGGGAAGGCGAGCGCGTGTGCGAGGTGCACCCCAGCGAAACCATCCGCGCCATTACGGGGGTGTCCTATCATGACTAACTATCGCCACGGACAGATGATCAACCTCATCGATGAGATGAATTCACCGCTGCTTGCGGTCGAGCCCCAGCGCTGCGTGCTCGTGCGCCACCGCAACGGGGAATGCCTGCGCTGCGCCGCCGTGTGCACCACGGGTGCCATCTCCTTGGGCGAAGAGGGCATTGTCGTCTCCCCTGAGAAGTGCATCGGTTGCGGAACCTGCGCCTCGGCCTGCCCCACCGGCTGCCTTACCGCCGCCAACCCCACCGACGAGGAACTGTTCGGCGCCGTAGAAGCCGCTCTTGCCGAGAATGAGGGCCGAGTGGCCATCGCCTGCGAGCGCGCCTTTGCAATGGCCAGCGGCAATCGCATGAAGCGAGACTCCTGCGATGCCACCGCGCCCTCCTTCGTCCCTGGGAAGATTGCAGGTGCCACCTCCGACGGCCGGCCCCTTGTCGGCGTCGTCTGTCTGGGTCGCGTGGACGAGTCGCTGCTCGTGGAAGCCACCGCCCGCGGCGCCCGTTCCATCCAGCTCATCAGCGGCCCCTGTGAGAGTTGCCCTCATCGCTGCGGCGGCGCCCTCAGCGATGAGATCATCGTCTCCGCCGAAACCCTCCTCGCTGCCCTGGGAACCCCCTCCCCCATCGACCGCATCCGCCTCCAGCACGCCTCCGACACTCGAGAGATCCTTCGACTCCGGCCTACGGCCTCCGCTCAGGATGACACTAATGCCGTGAACGCCGCCACCGTGGCAGATGCCAGCGAGGACTGTTTGAGCGAATCAGGGTACCCCGTGGCCCCGCCCACAGGAGAGTCGCAACAAGACAGTCGCGAGCCCCAGTTCGCCCATGTGCAGGCTGACGGTACCCTCCCCCACTTCGTGCCCGAGCGTCGCCTGCGCCTCTTCAACAGTCTGAAAGCCCTCGGCACCCCCGCGGCCCCCACCGTGACCACGCGCCTCTGGGGCCAGGTCACCATCGACACGGAACTCTGCCGCTCCTGCCGCATGTGCACCGTGTTCTGCCCCACCGGCGCCCTGACCCGATTCGACGCCGCCAACGACGCCTTCGGCGTGGAGCATCGCAGCGCTTTGTGCATGCAGTGCCGCCTCTGCGAGACCATCTGCCCGGAGCAAGCCATCACCGTAGCCGAGGAAGTCTCCGCCGACGAGTTCCTAAGCGGCAAGAAGTTCCGCTTCACCATGCAGCCCATCGGCTGGAACCCCGGTGCCGAGGACTCCATCGCCAGCCGCATGGCCCGCTTCATCAAGGTGGACAACCTGCAGGAACCCCAGGCCAAGGTGAAGTCCTTCGACACCGCCGCCCGCCGCGAATACGCCCAAGCCCGCGAGGCCCGCCGCCGCGAAATCCGCGAGCAACACAGCTCGTGAGGAATGTCACTCTACTTCCCCGAATTTTTTCTAGCCACAAAATGACCCTTCTTACGTAACAACCGTCAATTCGTGACTATCTTGTTAACGAATTTCGATTATTCGAGATATATCTAGCCCCAAAGTGACGTTCTTTCCGTAAGAACCGTCAATTTGGGGCTACTCAATACTCAGAAGGGCATTTCTTTGCTGATCAGCTGCTGCGAATAAGCTTATTCCATTTGGAATGGGGCAGGAGATGCCGTGCCCTTTCGGCCCATTAGGGTGTATGGTGTCAATAACGCGAAAAGCAGAAGGGGTTTGAAGGGGGCTTTCCATGGAGCTGAGCTTGTTGCGCGAGTTCATCGTGCTGTCTCAGACACTGAACTACACCAAAGCGGCAGAGATATTGCACCTCACACAGCCGACGCTTTCCAAGCATATCGTCGCCATGGAAAAGGAGCTCGGCTGCTCGCTTTTAGAGCGCGACCGACGCCGGGTCGAGCTCACCGAATCAGGCAACGTGTTCGCTGCTGCCGCCCTGCAAATGGTGGACACCTATGACGACGCCAAGCAGCGCATCCACGACATTCAAACCCACACACCGCTCAAGGTGAACGGAGTCATGTCCGATAGCGCCATCGCCTCCATCACCTCCATTGCCGCAACGTTTCTCGACGCCGAGGGCGAGGCTCCTGCCAGCTACAACAGCCTGAACGATACGAACTACCTGGAGCAATTGGTGGAAGGCGATGCCGACATCTTGCTGGCCTATGCCGAACTCGACAAGCTCGATAATTTGGGACTTGCCTACATTCCGCTCATTCGTTCGCCCTTCGTTGCCATGGTCTCTATGGACAGCCCCCTGGCCTCTATGAAGTCGGTGACCATGGACGATCTGCGCAGCTACCGCTTCGTGAAATTCGCCGACGGCTATTCCTTGTCGGGCTGGACCAACATCGAACGCGTCTGCCAAGAGCACGGCTACACGCCCCGCACCCGGGCGGTACTCGGGCGCACCTACATGAACTACTGCGCTATTCCGCTGGGTGTGGAAGACGTCATGATCCTGCAGGCATCCATGCCCCAGCTGCGCTACCTGTCGGATTTCTCCCGCGTGACGGTGCTTCCCGTGACCGACGACGATGCGGCCTTCCGGCTGTACGCCATCTACAAGAAGGACAACTACGAACGCGTGCGGCCGGCCCTGGACGCTTACACCCGCGCCCGCAAGATCATCCTCAACCATGGCAAAGGAGGCACCCTGGTCGACAGCGAGTAGCCGCGCGCAAGGGAAAGCTGCGCTCAATGGCCAAATTCCGAATGCCAGCTGCAAGTTCGAAGAGCTTGAAGCGACGTTTTGGTCAATTATCGGTCGTTAGCTGCAAACCGAAAAGGCGGCTTGCTTTGTACCAATATTCGTCGACGCACTGACCTGGGAATACTTTCCGAGCAGCCAGCCTGATTTCGTCGCTATAGCCTTCATGGTCAAAAACAGGTACCTAGCTGCCAGCTGGCAGCTACTTTTTGGCCATTTGGCGCCCCGCAGGAACAGCAAACACAAAAAAGGGGCGGCCCGAAGGTCGCCCCAATAGAAAACTCCCGAGTTCGTCCAAGGAAGTCAGTGATGCTTCGCAAGAACAGGCGAAACCAATTTACTCCTCGCCGTCTTCCATGGCCTGGTTGGAAGCTGCCTCGTCCTCGGCGCTGGTGAAGCCGAAGCCGAGGGAGCCCAAGCCGCCCATGTTGCCGAGCAGCGCGTCAAGCTCCTCCAGGTTGCGCTGGTAGGAGCGCGGAGGCAGGGCCTCGCCGAGCATCTCCTCGCCGTCGGTGTTGAACGTCGGGGGCTCGTCGCCGCCGATGAGGATGGTGTCGTCGGGCGAGAACACCATGTCCAAGAGCTGGCTCATGTCGTCGGAAGAAGCCGCCAGATCGTCCTCGATGACGTGCATGAGGTCGCGGGCCGCCAAGCCCTCCTTCAGCTCCTCGATGGCCTTCACGCCGATGCCCTCGATGCGCAGCAGATCCTCCTCGGTATGACCCAGAAGGTCGGCCACGGTCTCGATGCCCGCCTCGGAGAACTTGTTCGCCCAACGCTGGGACACGCCCAGATCGTCGTAGATGTACAGGCGCGCGTCCTCGTCGGACAGGTTGTGGCCGCGATGACCCGAAAGGGCGCTGTAGTAGCCGCCGAACGAGCCCGAAGAATTGAAGTAGCCGTCGCTGTCGAGCGACCAATCCTGGGGCTGGGGCAGCAATTCCTCGATCTCGCGCAGCGCATCCGGCGCGAAGTCGGGCAGCGCATCTCCCGTGACCTTCTCCACCGGGCGACCCTTGTAGGTGAGACCCACGTCGCGGTAGCGACGCAGACCCGTGCCGGCGGGAATGGGCTTGCCGATGATGACGTTCTCCTTCAGGCTGGCCAAGTGATCGGTCTTGCCCTCGATGGCGGCGTCGGTGAGCACCTTGGTGGTCTCCTGGAACGACGCGGCGGACAGCCACGAATCCGTTGCCAGCGACGCCTTGGTGATGCCGAGCAGCAGCGGCTGGCCCACCGGCGGCTCCTTGCCCTCGGCGATGAGCTCGTTGGCCACCTTCTCGAACTCGAAGCGGTTCACCTGACGGCCCGGCAGGAAGTCGGAGTCGCCGGCATCGAGCACGGCCACCTTGCGCAGCATCTGGCGCGCGATGACCTCGATGTGCTTGTCGTTGATATCCACGCCCTGGGACACGTACACGTCCTGGACCTGGCCCACGATGTAGCGCAGCGTCGTGTTCGGATCGGTGAGGCGCAACAGGTCGTGGGGGTTCACGGAGCCCTTGGTCAGCTGCTGGCCCACGCGCACCTCGCACCCGTCGAACACGCCCGGCAGAAGCTGGGCACGGGCGCTCACCACGTACTCGCGGTAGTTGCCCTCCTGGTCGTGGATGGTGATGGTCTTCGACATCTTGTCGCCGGTGACCTGCATGGTGCCGGAGATTTCCGCGAGCACCGCCTGACCCTTGGGCTTGCGGGCCTCGAACAGCTCCTGAACACGGGGCAGACCGTGGGTGATGTCCTCGCCGGCAACGCCGCCGGTGTGGAACGTACGCATCGTCAGCTGGGTGCCGGGCTCGCCGATGGACTGGGCGGCGATGATGCCCACCGCCGTGCCGATGTTCACCGGACGGGCCGTGGCCAGATCCCACCCGTAGCACTTCTGGCAGACGCCGTGCTCGGCATGGCAGGTCATGATCGTACGGATCGTGACCTCCTCGATGCCGGCCGCATCAAGCTCGCGCAGCTGGGCCATGGAATGCAGGTAGGTGCCGGCCTCGGCGAGGATCTCGCCGGTCTCGGGAGAGACGGCATCCTCCAGAAGGCAGCGACCGATGAGGTTCTCGTCCACCTCGTTCTTCTCGTTGCGCACGCGGTAGGGCACGCCCTCGGTGGTACCGCAGTCGATCTCGCGGATGATGACGTCCTGGGCCACGTCCACCAGACGGCGGGTCAGGTAACCCGAGTCAGCGGTACGCAGCGCCGTGTCGGCCAGACCCTTGCGGGCGCCGTGGGTGGAAATGAAGTACTCCAGAACGGACAGGCCCTCGCGGAAGTTCGCCTTAATCGGACGGTCGATGATCTCGCCCTTCGGGTCGGACATCAGGCCGCGCATACCGGCGAGCTGGCGAATCTGCTTGATGTTGCCTCGGGCACCGGAGAAGGCCATCATGTAGATGGGGTTGAACTTGTCGAAGTTCTCCGCCATGGCCTCGCCGACTTCCTCGTTGGCATCGTTCCAGATGTCGACGACCTGCTTGTGGCGCTCCTCGTTGGACATGAGGCCCATCTCGTAGTCCTCGTCGATGGCGGCGACGCGCTCATCGGCCTGGGCGAGAATCGCCGGCTTGGACGGCGGGATGGTGGCGTCGTACACCGACACGGTAACACCGGCGCGGGTGGCGTAGTGGAAACCGGCGTCCTTCAGACCGTCGAGAATCGGCGGCACCTCGGACAGGTCGTAGGTGTTGGTGACGTCCTCGACCAGGCGGCTGATCTCCTTCTTGTTCATCTCGTAGTTCAGGAAGGGATAGTCCGGCGGCAGCACATCGTTGAAGATGATGCGGCCGACGCTCGTCTCGATGCGCTCGCCCTCCTTGTGATCCTCGAACACGCCGAAGGCGGTGGCCACCTTCGTGTTGTAGGGCAGACGCACCTGGATCTTGGCCTGCAGGTCCAGATCGGCGCGGGCGTCGTAGGCGTTCAGGGCGTCATCGAAATCGATGAACATGCGACCCTCGCCGGGGAAGCCGTCGCGCATGGCCGTGAGGTAGTACAGGCCGATGATCATGTCCTGGGTCGGCACGGTCAGCGGATGGCCGTGGGCCGGGGACTTGATGTTGTTGGAGGACAGCATCAGCACGCGGGCCTCGGCCTGAGCCTCGGCGCCCAGCGGCACGTGCACAGCCATCTGGTCGCCGTCGAAGTCGGCGTTGAAGGCGGTGCAGACGAGCGGATGCAGCTTGATGGCCTTGCCCTCGACGAGCACCGGCTCGAAGGCCTGAATGCCCAGACGGTGCAGGGTTGGTGCGCGGTTCAGCAGCACCGGATGGTCGACGATGACCTCTTCCAGCACGTCCCACACGTAGCTGGCACCGCGATCGACGGCGCGCTTGGCGGCCTTGATGTTGGCGGCGTACTCAAGCTCGACCAGGCGCTTCATGACGAAGGGCTTGAACAGCTCCAGCGCCATCTGCTGAGGCAGGCCGCACTGGTGCAGCTTCAGCGACGGGCCGACGACGATAACGGAGCGGCCGGAGTAGTCGACGCGCTTGCCGAGCAGGTTCTGGCGGAAGCGGCCCTGCTTGCCCTTCAGCATATCGGAGATGGACTTCAGCGGACGGTTGCCGGGGCCGGTCACGGGGCGACCGCGACGGCCGTTGTCGAACAGCGAGTCCACGGCCTCCTGCAGCATGCGCTTCTCGTTGTTGATGATGATCTCGGGGGCACCGAGGTCGAGCAGGCGCTTCAGGCGGTTGTTGCGGTTGATGACGCGACGGTACAGATCGTTCAGATCCGACGTGGCGAAGCGGCCGCCGTCGAGCTGCACCATGGGGCGCAGATCGGGCGGAATGACCGGGATGACGTCCAGGATCATGTCGGAAGGCTTGTTGTCCGACTTGAGGAACGCATCCACCACCTTCAGGCGCTTCACGGCCTTGGCGCGCTTCTGGCCCTTGCCCGTGGCGATGACCTCGCGCAGCTCTTCAGAGGTCGCCTCCAGATCCATGGCGTCCAGAAGGTCGCGCACCGACTCGGCACCCATGCCGCCGGTGAAGTAGTCGCGGTAGTTCGCGCGCATCTCGCGGTAGAGGGCCTCGTCGCCGATGAGCTGCTTCGGCTCGATCTTCAGGAAGGCGTCGAACGCGTCCTGGCGCAGGGCCTTGCGCTCGTTGAACTCCTCGTAGATATCGGCGATCTCCTCTTCCACCTCTTCGGGGGTGAGGCGCTCGTCGTCATCGAGGTCGTCGACGAAGTCGTCCTCCTCGGGCACGTAGTCGGTGGACAGCTTGCGGGTGGCCTCGATGAGGCGGTCGCGCTCGGCGTCCAGCTCTTCCATGTCGGCGGCAAGCTCGTCGCGCAAGTCGTCGATGTCCTCCTCGCGGGCCTCCTTGTCCACCGAGGTGATGATGGAGCTGGCGAAGTACAGAACCTTCTCAAGCTCCTTCGGCGGAATGTCCAAAAGGTAGCCCAGACGCGACGGGGAGCCCTTGAAATACCAGATGTGGCTCACGGGCGCGGCCAGCTCGATGTGGCCCATGCGCTCGCGGCGCACCTTGGAGCGGGTGACCTCCACGCCGCAGCGCTCGCAGACGATGCCCTTGAAGCGAACGCGCTTGTACTTGCCGCAGGCGCACTCCCAGTCCTTGGTGGGACCGAAGATCTTCTCGCAGTACAGGCCGTCCTTCTCGGGCTTCAAGGTACGGTAGTTGATGGTCTCGGGCTTCTTCACCTCGCCGCGAGACCAGCTGCGCACGTCCTCGGCGGAAGCGAGCGAAATGCGCAGGGCGTCGAAGTTGTTGACGTCGAATTCCGTCATGGGGTTAGGCCTCCTCTCCGCCACCGATGAGGTCGGTGTTCAGGTCGGACTCAAGACCGCTCATCAGGTCGCCCAGCTCGGCAGCCAGGGCATCGATGGCGTTGGCCTCTTCGTCTTCGGTCTTCTTGGCATCAGCGGCGAGCGCGGCGTAAAGCGCCTGGTCGGCACTGTAGTCCTCGATCTCGTCCTCGCTGATGGGTTGCATATCGTGGCCCTCGAGCTCGACGTTCAAGCACAGGGACTTCATTTCCTTCACGAGCACCTTGAAGGACTCGGGCACCTCCGGCGCCGGGATGTTCTCGCCCTTCACGATGGCCTCGTAGCTCTTCACGCGGCCCGACGTGTCGTCGGACTTCACCGTGAGGATCTCCTGCAGCACGTTGGAGGCGCCGTAGGCGTACAGCGCCCACACCTCCATCTCGCCGAAGCGCTGGCCGCCGAACTGGGCCTTGCCGCCGAGGGGCTGCTGGGTGATGAGGCTGTAGGGGCCGGTCGAGCGGGCGTGAATCTTGTCGTCCACCATGTGGCCGAGCTTCAGGATGTAGGTCTGGCCGACGGTGATGGGCTCGCGGAACTTCTCGCCGGTGCGGCCGTCGTACAGCCACGTCTTGCCGGTGCGCGTCAGCTGGGGCACCAGCTCGTCGCGGGCCATGTCGCCGTACTTCGCATGGTTCATGTTGATGAGGTTGCGGTTGGCCTTCTCGATGGCATCCGAGATCTCTTCCTCGGTGGCGCCGTCGAAGACAGGCGTGGCCACGTACATCGGGCCCTCCACGACCTCGTCGGTTTCCTCGGCGTCCGACCAGCCCCACTTGGCGGCCCAGCCGAGGTGGTTCTCGAGCAGCTGGCCGACGTTCATACGGGACGGAACGCCCAAGGGGTTCAGGATGACGTCGATCGGGGTGCCGTCGGCGAGGTAGGGCATGTCCTCAACCGGCAGCACGCGGGAGATAACGCCCTTGTTGCCATGGCGGCCAGACAGCTTGTCGCCCTGCTGCACCTTGCGCTTCTGAGCGACGTAGATGCGCACGAGCTCGTTCACGCCGGGGGCCAGATCATCGCCGGCCTCGCGGGAGGAGCGGTAGATGCCGATGACGCGGCCGCCGGAGCCGTGGGGCACCTTCAGCGACGTATCGCGCACCTCGCGGGCCTTCTCGCCGAAGATGGCGCGCAGCAGGCGCTCCTCGGCGGTGAGCTCGGTCTCGCCCTTCGGGGTGACCTTGCCCACCAGCACGTCTCCCGGGAACACCTCGGCGCCCACGCGGATGATGCCGTCGGCATCCAAATCGGAAATCATGTCCTCGGAGATGTTGGGGATCTCGCGGGTGATCTCCTCGGGGCCCAGCTTCGTATCGCGGGCGTCCACCTCGTACTCGGAGATGTGGATGGAGGTCAGCAGGTCCTCGGCCACGACGCGCTCGGACACGATGATAGCGTCCTCGTAGTTGTAGCCTTCCCACGGCATGTAGGCGATCATGAGGTTCTGGCCGAGCGCCAGCTCGCCGCCGTCGCAGGAGGGGCCGTCGGCCAGCACGTCGCCGGCCTGAACCTCGTCGCCCTTGCGGACGATGGGACGGTGGTTGATGCAGCCGGACTGGTTGGAGCGCTGGAACTTCGGAATGAGGTACTCGTCGTACTCGCCGTCGTCGTTCAGGATGATGATGGTCTGTCCGTCCACATAGTCGACCACGCCGGGGCGCTGGGCCACGAGAATCTCGCCGGAGTCCACCGCGATGCGGTGCTCGATGCCGGTGCCCACGAGCGGGGCGCTCGGACGCAGCAGCGGCACAGCCTGGCGCTGCATGTTCGAGCCCATGAGGGCGCGGTTGGCGTCGTCGTGCTCGAGGAACGGAATGAGCGAGGTGGCCACGGAGGTCATCTGGCGCGGCGACACGTCCATGTAGTTGACCATCTCCGGCGGCACGTCCATGGCCTCGCCGAACACGCCGTTGGTGTCGGTGGTACGGGCGAGCACGCGGGCGGACTTGTGGAAGACGCCGTCCTCGTCGGTGTAGCCGAACTCGCGGGTTTCCAGATCGAACAAGTCGTTGGCCTGGGCGATGGTAAAGTTCTCTTCCTCATCGGCGGTCAGGTAGTCGATCTCGTCGGTCACCTTGCCGTCGATCACGCGGCGGTAGGGCGTCTCGATGAAGCCGTAGGGGTTGATGCGGCCATAGGTGGCCAGAGAGCCGATAAGGCCGATGTTCGGGCCTTCAGGCGTCTCGATGGGGCACATGCGGCCGTAGTGGGAGGTGTGGACGTCGCGCACCTCGAAGCCGGCGCGCTCGCGGGACAGACCGCCCGGGCCCAGAGCCGACAGACGACGCTTGTGCGTAATGCCGGCGGCGGGGTTGGACTGGTCCATGAACTGCGAGAGCTGGGAGCTTCCGAAGAACTCCTTGATGGCAGCCACGATGGGACGGATGTTCACGAGCGACTGAGGCGTGATCTCGTCGGGCTCCTGCATGGACATGCGCTCGCGCACCACGCGCTCCATACGCGACAATCCGATGCGGAACTGGTTCTGAATCAGCTCGCCCACGCTGCGGATGCGGCGGTTGCCAAAGTGGTCGATGTCGTCGGTGACGAAGCCCTCGTCGCCGTTGTGCAGACCGATGATGTAGCGCATCGTGCGGATGATGTCCTCATTGGTCAGCGTGGAGGAGTCGTTCTCCTCGGGGGTGAAGCCGAGCTTCTTGTCCATCTTGTAGCGACCGACCTTGGCCAAGTCGTAGCGCTGCGGGTTGAAGAACAGGCCATCGAGCAGCGTGCGGGCGGAATCGATCGTCGGCGGCTCGCCGGGACGGAAGCGCTTGTACAGCTCGATGAGCGACTCTTCCTTGGTGGTGGCGGGGTCGCGATCGAGCGTGCGCAGCACCATCTCGGAGGAGCCCAGAAGCTCGATGATCTCCTCGCGGGTCTCGGCCAGGCCGAGGGCGCGCACGAGCAGGGTGGCCGGCTGCTTGCGCTTGCGGTCGATGCGCACGGAGAGCAGGTCGCGCTTATCGGTTTCAAACTCGAGCCAAGCGCCACGGGAAGGGATGACCTTCGCGTTGTAGATGGTCTTGTCGGAGGTCTTGTCGCGCTCGGAGGCGAAGTACACGCCCGGGGAGCGCACGAGCTGGGAGACGACCACGCGCTCGGTGCCGTTGATGATGAAGGTGCCGCGCGGCGTCATGAGCGGGAAGTCGCCCATGAACACCTCCTGCTCCTTGATCTCGCCGGTCTCACGGTTGATGAAGCGGATCTCAACAAAGAGCGGCGCCTGATAGGTGACGTCCTTCTCCTTGCATTCGTCCACCGTGTACTTGGGCTCGCCGAACTCGTGCTTACCGAATTCCACGCACATGTCGCCGGTGTTGTTCTCAATCGGGCACACATCGGCGAAAGCCTGGGCCAAGCCCTCGTTCTTGAACCAGTCGAAGCTTTCCGTCTGGATAGCGATCAGGTTCGGGACGTCCATGACGTCGGGAATCTTCGCGAAGCTTCGGCGATCCCTGTAAAGGCTGGTGGGAGCGGATTTCTTATCCATTGCCACGAGGCTGTTCCTCCTTCACGTCCATCGCAAATCTGCAAAAAAGTTGCAATTCGCTAAAATACTACGGCGTGAAGACCAAGTCAAGAAAAATTTTTACAAGCCATGGAAATTTTCTGGAAAATAGGGCTGGAACAGGGCTTTGTTGCAGAAAGAAAAGCCGGGAAGCGAACCTCCCGGCTTGATACATTACAGATGCTGAACGAGAAGTGCAGGCAGCTTGCTAGTTCCCCGCCGCCCGGGCGGCCTCGTAGGCTTCCATGAGCTTCTTCGTCACGTCGGCTGGCGCTTGCTCGTAGCCTTCCAGCGTGAGCGTGTAGGAGCCCGACCCGCGAGTCATGCTCCGCAGATCCTTCGTGTAGTTGATGACCTCGGCGTAGGGCGCGCGCATCTTGATGACGGTCTCGCCGGCCGCAAAGCCCGCATCGGTACCCACGATGCGGCCGCGGCGCGTGGAGATGTCGCCCATGATGGTGCCGGCGTACTCCTCGCCCACGGTCACTTCCATGGTAGCCCAGGGCTCCAGAATGATGGGGCCGGCATTCTGGCAGCAGGCGCGGAAGCCGATACGGGCCGCGGTCTTGAAAGCCATCTCGTTGGAGTCGACGGAATGGTACGAGCCGTCGAACACCGTGCACTTGATGTCCACCATGGGATATCCCGCCAGGAAGCCCTCTTCCATGGCCTCGCGCACGCCCTTGTCGACGGCCGGGATGAGGCCGTTCGGAATGGCGCCGCCCTTGATCTCGTCCACGAACTCGTAGCCCTCGCCGGGGATGGGGGCCAAACGCAGCCAGCAGTCGCCGAACTGGCCGGCACCGCCGGTCTGCTTCTTGTGGCGGCCCTGGGCCTCGGCCTGCTTGGTGATGGTCTCGCGGTAGGGAATGCGCACGGGCACGAGCTTCGCCTCCACGCCGGACTGCTCCTTCAAGCGCCCGATCAGCATGTCCACCTGGGTCTCGCCCATGGCATGGATGATGGTCTGGTGCGTGTCCTCGTCGCGCGTGATGCGGATGGTGGGGTCGGCCTCGGCGGCGCGGGCCAGGAAGGTGCCGAGCTTGTCCTCCTCCTTCTTCGACACGGCCTCGATGGCCACGGGGTACAAGGGCTCGGGCAGAGGCAGAGGCTCGATGGCGATGGTGCCCTCGCAGGAGAGCGTGTCGCCCGCACGCACATCGGAGAGCTTCGGCACGACCACGATGTCGCCGGCCTTGGCGCTCTTCACGTCGACGGCCTCTTTGCCCATCATGACCTGGATCTTGCCGAGGCGCTCCTTCTTGCCGGTGCGCCCGCAGACAAGCTCCAGGCCCGGCTCCAGGTAGCCGGAGATGACCTTCAGGAAGGTAAGGCGCCCGACGAACGGGTCGGACACCGTCTTGAAAGCGAAGGCGCAGGGAGGCTTCGTCTCGTCGATGCGCACCGTCACGTCGTCGGCCATGCGGAAGCGGCCATGGCTCTTCGGGTGCGGGAAGTAGGTGCAGATGTCTTCCATAAGACCCTGAACACCCTGCATGATGATGGTGCTGCCCACGAACACCGGGATGATAAGCTCCTGAGCGATGGCCTTATCCAGCAGGCCCTCCAGCTCCTCTTGGGTGAGCTGCTCTTCGCCCTCGAGGTACTTCATCATAAGCTCGTCGTCGGCCTCGGCCACCAGATCGCACAGCTTGTCGCGGGCGTTGCGCGCCTCCTCCTGGTACTTCGCCGGCAGCGTGTCCACCGCTTCCACGCGCTCGCCGCCGTCCTCGAAATAGCGGGCCTCCATGCGGATGATGTCGATGACGCCCTCGAATTCGGGGCCCTGACCGATGGGAATGGTCACGGCGCCCAAGCGGCCGCCGAAGCGGGCATGCAGCAGCGCCATGGCGGCGTCGAAGTTGGCGTTCTCGCGATCGATGTGGTTGATGTACACCGCGCGCGACAGACGCATGTCCTCGGCCTCGCGCCACAGCTTCGTCGTCATGACCTGGGGACCATCGACGGCGTCCACCACGAACAGGGCCATTTCGGCGGCCTGCATGGTGGCCAGCGTGTCGCCGATGAAATCGGGATGACCGGAGGTGTCCAGCACGTTGATCTTGTAGTCCTTGTAAGGGATGGGGGCGATGGAGGTTGAAATAGTGAACTTGCGCTTGATCTCCTCGGGGTCGTAATCGAGGTACGACTTGCCGTCGTGCGTCGTGCCCATGCGCGGCGTCTTGCCGGAAACGAAGAGCATGGCCTCGGCCAGCGAGGTCTTGCCGGCGCCATCCTGTCCCACAAGGACGATGTTTCTGACGTGTTCGGGAGCCGGAGCTGCCATGAGCGACCACCTGCCTTCCTGATAGAGGGCGCCCGCACCCCTTGCGCGGGTCTAACCCGGGCGCGCCGCTCATCGGCCGCGCGCCTTCTCGCCAAACGCTACGCTGAATTCCCGTTGCCGCGAATGCCCACGACGGGGCTGCGCCAACTGATAGGTCCGCGACCCGCGAGCTCTTGGCTGGCAGGTCTGCGGCCTGCGAGCTCTTGAGACATCGCCAGCGAGCGGTCTTTCAGCGCCGACGAACGGCGTCTTTTCCGTGGCATCCATATTAGCAGAGGGCACCGCGTCCGCTGAGTACAGCGAGAAATTCGCGAGACGAAGTTCGTGCGCTTTTTCTCACGGGCTGATCCGCGAGTTGGTCCGCGAATTGGTTTGCAGGTTGATTCGCGAGCTGGCCCGCGAGCTGGCCCGAACGCCCCACCGCCGCCCCATGCGACTCCGCTACGGTTGGCGCGAGGAGCCAACCGGGACATTCTCGCGTCATTAATGCGGTTCGGAAAGAGTAATCTGCTCGAACGCGCGGAGCGCGGAGGGATCGTGCCAGCAACCCCTCACCACCATACGGCTTCATCATCGATTGGAAAAGGACGGCCAATGTCGAAACTGATACTATGGGGCTTAAGCGCCCTCGACTTCTATCAACACGGCGATTTCGCCTCTCTCCCCACCCTGTGGCTCGATATCGCCCACCAGGAGGACATCGCCCCCAACGCTGCCGCCGTTCAGTACCTAGAGGATAGGCTCCCTTGGCTGAGCAAGCCTTTTCATGTCATCGTTCCCTCGCGTCAACAAAAGCGCAATCTCAAAGACGCGCGCTGCCATGTTGCAGAGGAGTCCCTTTGGCAAAATTGCTATTTGCGTATCGAGCAAGGGCTTTTTGCTCCTTCCCCCGAGATCGCTTTTCTCCAAAGCAACTGGAGTCGCGATCTTGCCGAAGTGATCTTCAAAGGAAGCGCCCTTTGCGGCACCTACGGTCTAACACCCCCTTTCGACACCGTCTTTAATCGTCCCGCGCTTACTTCATCCGAGCGCATTCGAGAAGCTCTTTTAGCCCATCGGGACATACGAGGCTGCGCCATGACGAGACGCGCCGCTCCTTGGATTCTCAATAACGCTGCCTCGCCGAGAGAAGCAGCCCTCGCTCTTCTCATGACGCTCCCCAACCATCTCGGCGGCTACCACTTTGCCCGACCGGCACTGAACTACTCCATCGAGCTCACCAGCCTCGCTCGCCCGCTCTCCCGAAAAGAGTACTACGTCGCGGACGTTTGCTGGCCCGCCCAAAGGCTCGTTCTCGAGTACGACAGCGACGAGCGGCACCTTACGTCCGAACAGCTGCAGGAAGACGCCGTTAAACGCATGGCACTGCAGGCCATGAACTACCGGATTATCACCGTGGGACGACTACAGCTCAATTCGGTTAGCGAAACAAGGAAAATCGCACTCTCGGTTGCCCGCATACTTGGCAAACCGATCCGATTTCGCATAGGCGACTTCGATGCAAAGCACAAACACCTGCGAGCAGCCATGGGGCTCCCCTGCTGGCAATAATGAGCACCGCCAGCCGTAGCCCGAGAACGATTTTTGTCAGACGTCCCTCCTCGTTCTGACATTTTTGCCGGTCTGGCTGCGGGTTGCCGGGGAGAGGTTTGAAGGAACAAAGCTGTGAACTGGTACTTTTCTTGCTGCGACTTTGTTTTTCATGGTTAACACCGCAGCCCGAGGGGCCAAAATGTCGCACCTTTCAGAACCATGCGACAAAAAGGCGCCCCGGGCTGCGGATCGAAGGCCGATGCGCCGTTCGCTCCAAACCTAGATGGCAAAATGAGGCCTCAGGCTGTGGCGCGAAAGGCAGTCGGAGACGGAGCGCCGCGTCCCCCGATGACGCAGCGCGGACGGAGCAGCTGGGCCACCCCAAGTTAGAGCTCGCTGATGATGCGGGCGGTGCGGGCGGCGCATTCGGCTTTGGCGCGCTCGACATCAATGGTGGGCCATTCGGCGTTCGTGACAGCATGCTGGATGCGACCGCGATCGGCGCAGGAGGAGGCATCGGCGGAGATGGCGGAGGTGGCGCGATAGATCACCTCGCCATCGCACATCGTGAGCACCACGTCGGCCCCGTCGCCCGCATAGACCAGGTTGTAAACCGGATCGGGCGCCGGACACCACGACGGGCCCGTAATGTCCAGCACGCACAGGTCAGCACGGGCGCCTTCCGCCACCACACCGCAATCCTCGCGGCCCTGGGAAAGCGCGCCGGTGCGCGTCGCCGCCGCCAGCGCCTGCTGGGGCGTGACCGCCGTCGGATCAAGCGTCGCGCCCTTGTAGATAAGCGCCTGCAAGTACATGTCGTGGAACAGGTTGTGGTTGTTGTTCGACGCCATGCCATCGGAGCCCAGGCACACGGGAATGCCGCGGCGCAGCATCTCGGGAATGGGCGCGAAACCGCTGCCGAGCTTCATGTTGGAAGCCGGGTTGTTGGCGACGAACACCCCGTGCCGCTGCAAGATATCCAGATCAGCGTCATCGACCCACACGCAATGAGCCGCCGTCACGGGCACCTCGAACAACCCCACGCTGTCGAAATAGGCCACCGGCGTGAGGCCACCGTGGCGCTCGCGGCACTCGCGCACTTCCTTCTCGGTTTCGGACAGATGGATGTGCAGACGCAAGTCGGTGCCACGCACGATATCCAGAATGTCGCGGCAAACCGTCTCAGTGGACAGGTACTCCGAATGGATGTTGTAGTCGATGCGAATGCGTCCATCGCCGGCCCCGTGCCAGTCGCGCACGAGAGCCTCCATCTGGGCGCAGATCGGATATTCCGCGTAGGGCTTCTCCTCGAAGGCCACCAGCCCCTCGCACATGTTGGCCTTCATGCCGGCCTCAAGCACCGCACGGGCACGCTCCTCGGTCGCGTAGTACATGTCCGAAAAGCTGACCACGCCGAAGCGCGCCATCTCGGCACAGGCGAGCACCGTGCCCCAATAGCAATCCTCGGCGGTCATTTTGGCCTCGAAGGGGAAGCACTTCTCCTCGAGCCAACGCTGCAGCGGCAAGTTCTCGGCGTAACCGCGCAGAAGCGTCATGGGGGCATGGGCATGGGCGTTGTAGAGCGCGGGCATGAGCAAACGCCCCGCACCATCGTAGGTCTCGCCAAAGGTGGCAGCTTCATCGGGCGCGGGAGGCACCGAGCCGATATAGGCGATGCGCCCGTCGCGCACCCCTACCCATTGGTGGTGCTTGATAGCAAAGTCGGCGTCGAGGAGATCGATATCGCAGAAGAGCATGGAAGGCCTTTCGAAGAGAGTGGAACGGGGTTCTAGGGAAGAAGCATAACGCATTTCTCGGACAAGAACGGTTTTCGCGGCGGCTCCTCCACAAATGGACACGGCGCCTTTGGCTGCTTTCGAATGCCGCCGGCAGAGAGCGAACCCTTCGTCGGCAAAGCTCGCTGCTGGCTGCGCGGCCGAGAGTGCGTCCTCGGGGGAATTCCCTCTTGAAGCATCATGCGCTGCCACGAAAAAGGACCCGTGCCTGAGCGCGGGTCCTTGGGAAACGCCTGGGTTGTCGAGAGCAGCTTACTGCTGGGTACCCTCGGCGCCCTCGGCGGCCTGATCGGCAGCGGCCTGGTCGGCAGCAGCGTCAGCACCGGCCTGGTCAGCAGCCGTCTGGTCGGCAGCGGCCTCATCGGCGGCCTGATCGGCAGCAGCAGCGTCGCCGGCCTCATCGGCGGCAGCGGCATCAGCGCCAGCCTCGCCAGCAGCGGCCTCGTCGGCGGCGGCATCGGCAGCGGCGGCGTCGGCAGCGGCCTGATCCTCGGCGGACATGGTCTCGTCGGAAGGCTGCTCAGTGCCCTCGGTGGCGGCAGCGTCGCCCTCGGCGTTCTGGGCAGCAGCCTCCTCGTAGGGAGCAAGGTCGATGTCGTAGGGCAGGCCCTCGGGCATCGGGTTAACGGTGATCTCGGCGTTGTTGCGATACTCCTCGAACCAGGTAGAGAAGTTCTGGGAGGCGTTGCTCTGCTCCATGTAGGTCAGATACTCCTGGAACTCGGTCGGCAGCTGGTCAACCGAAGTGATACCGCCCTCGGGAACCTCGTAGACATCGGTCACCTTGATGATGTGGTAGCCGTACTCGCTCTTGACGGGAGCGGTAACAATCTGATCCTTCTCAAGGCCGGCCAGAGCGTCCTGGTACTCGGTGACGAAGGTGCTCAGCGCGTCCCAGCCCACATCGCCGCCGTTAGCAGCGGAGCCGGTGTCGGTGGAATACTGGGAGGCGGCATCCTCGAAGGAGATCTCGCCGGCGTTGATCTGATCGAGCAGCTCCTGGGCGCGGGCGGCCAGAGCGGCGTCGTCCTCGCCTTCCTCGGCGGTCAGCAGGATGTGGCTCGAGCGCTTAGCGCCGTTGAACTGCTCGCTCATGGCCTGGGCCTGGGCGAGCGTAGCGTCGTCGCCCTCACCCTCGGTATCCTGGGCAGCCACGGCCTCGGCGAGCTTCGTCTGAAGCAGATTCGGGCGAATGACGTCCTCGATGTAGGACTCCTCGGTCATGCTGGACGCCTCGAGAGCCTCCTGGAAGGCCTCATCGGACTCGAACATCGCCTTGGTCTCATCCAGGGCAGCGTCGATGTCGGCCTGCTCGACCGTCACGTTGTACTCTTTGGCAGCCTGGTCGTAGAGATCCTGGTTGACGTAGTAGTCAATGACCTCTTCGCGCACGGACTCGGGGGTGTAGCCGTTGGCGACCATCCACTCGCCCCACGCCTCATCGGACTCCAGCGAGCTGGAGGTGCGGAAGTTGGCGATGTAGTCGGTGACCGTCTGCTCCATAATTTCCTGGCCGTTGACCGTGGCAGCCACTGCGCCGCCGCCGGCGCCATTACCGCCGCAGCCCACGAGACCGGCGCCGAGAGCGACGCAGAGCGAAACCGCTCCCACGCTCTTCAGAGCAGAGCTCTTGAACGAGGCAAATTTCATGTGTCCTCAACCTTTCATGACATTGCGTCAGCCCTATTGCCGGCGCAGGCTCATCGAGCGCGCTCCCGCTCCCTCCGCGGGACTCCCGCCCTTCCTTCATGAGCGCTAACTGAATGTTGCAACCCTAGCGTAACGTTCTTTAACGTTTCGTAAGGTCAGGGAGCTATTATTTCAATGCGCGCGCACCGTATAAAGCGAATTACTTAGTCCACACACGGTGTCAACAATAATCGCACATACCTGTAAAGTTCCTGAAAGGATTCCTTAAAATCTGAGGTGAAGGGTCATTTTCCAGGCGTCTGTCGGAATCGCAGCATCAACAAAAAAACGACCGCCCGAAGGCGGTCGTAGAACATATGGTGGAGCCTAGGGGGATCGAACCCCTGACCTCATGGCTGCCAGCCATGCGCTCTCCCAGCTGAGCTAAGGCCCCGAAAAAGTGCGAGGACTATATTAGCATAACGGACGCGACGCGCAAGAACTTTTTTCAGGAATTTTGGAAATTCCCGCTAGCGGCCCTCGCGCGGCGCCCGCGCCCCTCGTAGCGCCGGCTTTACTCGGCCTCGCAAGTGGCGACGATCTGGTCGATGATGCCGTCCAGGGCGCCTTCCACCTCGTAGGCCTCTACCTTGCCCTCGTCCACCAGACGGGCGAAGGTCGGATCCATCGGCAGCGTGGCCACCGCGGGGATGTCGTACTTCTCGGCCACAGCCGCGCCCTGGGGCTCGCCGAAGATATGGTGCTCCTTGCCGCACTCGTCGCACTTGAAGTAGGCCATGTTCTCCACGAGGCCCACCACCGGCACCTCCAGCGACTTCGCCAAGTTCACAGCCTTGCCGACGATCATGGCCACGAGCTCCTGGGGGGCCGACACGGTGACGATGCCATCGACGGGCAGCGACTGGAAGACCGTCAGGAAGACGTCGGAAGTTCCCGGAGGCATGTCGACGAACATGTAGTCCACATCGCCCCAGTTCACCTCCTGCCAGAACTGCTTGATGGCGCCGGTGACGACCGGGCCGCGCCAGGCCACGGGCATGTCGCCCTCGGGCAGCATGAGGTTCACGGACATGACCTCGATGCCGCTGGCGGATTTCGCCGGGTTGATGCCGTCGGCGTCAGCGGTCAGGCGGCTATCGACGCCGAAGGACTTCGGAATGGACGGGCCGGTGATGTCGGCGTCCAGGATGGCCACCTTGTGGCCGCGCTTGTTCATCTCGGAGGCGAGCAGGCTGGTGACGAGGGACTTACCCACGCCGCCCTTGCCGGACACGACGCCGATCACATGCTTGACGTTGGTGCGCTTGTTGGGCGCCAGGGTGGACGGGCCAGCCTCGGCGGTGCGGTCGCCGCAGCCGGAGACGCCGCAGCTGGAGCACTCGTGCGAGCATTCTTCTGCCATGATTCCTTCTTTCTCTTCTCGAGTGGCCGCTCACTTCGCGACCAGGGTAGTTCGCAGGGCATCATAGCACAAACCCCGAGGCATCCTTTCGACACCTCGGGGTTCTTGAACGTCGTAAGAACAAAAGACAGACCGCTTCGGAAAACACGCACCGGCGCTTAGAAATCCTCGGGCATGTCCTTGCCATCGCCGGATGCGTAGAAGGTGGCCTCGGCAGCCAAATCGCGGATCGATTTTCCCTCGTGGAACGGCAGATCCAGGAACTCGGCGATGGTGGGCACGAGCGGACTGCAATCGACGTAGTGACCCTTCTCGTTGAACTGGTTGGTATCCTGCGCGCGCCAGTACTGGTCGTTCACGTCGGTCAGGTAGTACAGCCCGTCGGCCACTTCCATATAAGCCGAGTGATTCGTGTGCAGGTAGGTGGGCAGCTCGTCGATGGTGATCTCGAGGGCTTCAACGTCCTTCTTCCCCATTAAGGCTCCTTTGCTCCGATGAGGGTGGGTCACTGCTGGTTCTATGATAGCGCGATCGGCGGCCTGTGGGCGTATCTACGCGAATTAGTCATCGAAGAAGGCCGAGGCAACGCGGGTGGAAGCGGCGGCGTCCTTTGCGTAGAAGTCGGCGCCGATCTGGTCGGCGAACTCCTGCGTGATGACCGCGCCGCCCACCATGACCGCCACACCGGGAAGCTGCTCGTGAACGAGAGCGATCGTGCGCTCCATGGCGCCGACCGTGGTGGTCATGAGCGCCGAAAGCCCGATGAGACGCGCGCCGGTGTCGCGGGCGGCAGCCACGATGGCCTCGGGGGCGACATCGCGGCCCAGATCGATGACCGTGAAGCCGTAGTTTTCCAGAAGCATCTTCACGATGTTCTTGCCGATGTCGTGGATGTCGCCCTGCACCGTGGCCACGATAATGGCGCGGTCGGCATCGGCGGGGACGTGTGCGCCCTCCGTAGGGGTAGCGTTCGCGCTGGCTGCCCGAGCGCGGTCGCGGATGAGGTCGAAACCGGCCTTAACGGCCTCGGCGGAGGCCATGAGCTGGGGCAAAAAGAAGGTGCCCTCGTCGTACTTCTGGCCGACGACGTCGAGGACGGGCACGAAGACGTCGTTGATGACGGCCAGACCGTCGTGGGTCTCCAGCAGACGTTCCGTGGCCACCGCCACCGGCGCGCTGCGCCCTTCCAGCACGCATTCAGCCAGGTGAGCGACGGTTTCCACCGCATCGGCGAAAGCGCCCGTCACCGGGATGGGGTAGCTGCTTGGGATCCCCTTCGTAGGGGCGGGGCTTGCGCCGCCTTCCCGAGAGGCGACCGCGCTCGAGGCCGCGGGGTTGGCGGCGACCTCGTAGGGATCGGCCGTATTCGCGTAGGCTTCCAAAAATGCCCGGCAGCCCACATCCTGGCCGTTCAAGATGCGGAACGTCGCCACGGTGTCGCGGTAGCGGGCGTTCAGGGGGCTCAAAATGGGCATGTCGAGGCCGGCCCCGAAGGCAGCAGCGAGGAACGTGCTGTTCACGAGCGGGCGCGCCGGCAGGCCGAAGCTCACATTCGACACGCCGAGCACCGTGCGCACGCCGAGGCGTTCCTTCACCAAGGTCACTGCGCGCAGAATCTCGCGCACCTCGTCCTGGTTGGTGGCGGCGGCCATGACGAGGCAGTCGATGGCCACGTCCTCGCGCGGGATGCCGCGAGCCTCGGCGGCAGCCACAATGCGCTCGGCGATGGCCAGGCGCTCTTCGGCCGTGGGAGGGATACCGTTTTCGTCCAGAGTGAGGCCGACCACCGTGCAACCGTAGCGCGCCACCACGGGCAGTACGGCGGCGAGGTTGTCGGCCTTGCCGTTCACGGAGTTCACCATGGGGCGGCCGGCATAGGCGCGAGCCGCGGCTTCGATGGCGGCCGGATCCGATGAGTCCAGCTGCAGCGGCAGAGGCACGGTGGCCTGCAACGCGTGCGTGACCTGCGACAAGAGCGCCGGCTCGTCAAGGCCCGGCACGCCCACGTTCACATCGAGGATATCGGCGCCGGCGCGCTGCTGGGCGGCCGCCTCAGCCACCAGGTAGTCCACATCGCCCGCTTGCAGAGCCGCTTTCAGCTTCTTCTTCCCTGTCGGGTTGATGCGCTCGCCGATGACGGCGATGCGCGCCTCGCCCTCGGGCAGCGACACCATCTGCTGCGCCGAGGTCACCGTGAAGGCAGGACGATAACGCAGGTTGGGGACGCTGGACGCCGAGAGGCCCTTCGGCTCGCTTTGCTCCCCCCAAGCAGCACGGGAAGAAGCGGAGCTCGCGGAAACAGCTGTCGCAGAGGAGGCCACAGGAGTGTGTGCTGGAACAGAGACGGATGCAACCGCGGGGAGCGGCCGCGCGTCGATGAGCGCGCGCAGAGCAGCAATATGGTCGGGCGTCGTGCCGCAGCAGCCGCCTATGACCGTGGCACCGGCATCTAGGATCGCTTCCATGGCCTGGTCAAATTCGTTAGGGCCCACGTCGAAGACGGTCTCGCCATCCTGAATGCGGGGCAAGCCTGCGTTGGGCTGCACCATGACGAGGGCGCGGTCGTGCGGCGCGAGCTCCCCCACGAGCGGCGCCAACTCCGTCGGCCCGAGCGAGCAGTTGAGTCCCACGGCCGAGGCGCCGAGCGCCGACAGCGTCGTGGCGGCGATGGCCGGCGTCGTGCCGAGGAAGGTGCGGCCGTCCTCGCCGAAAGTCATGGTGGCGAACACCGGCAGCGTCGTACTTTCCACCGCAGCGAGCACGGCAGCCTTGGCCTCTAGCAGGTCGGCCATGGTTTCCACGACGATGAGATCGCAGCCGGCCGCCTCGGCGGCGCAGGCCTGTTCGGAAAAGATGTCGAAGGCCTCGTCGAAGGTGAGGGTGCCCAAAGGCTCGAGCAGCGCGCCAGTCGGCCCGATGTCGCCGGCCACCAGCGGCGCTCCGGCCACCCGCGCGTTGGCCGCAGCCGCCGCGTACACCTCGGCCACGGTAGCGCCGGCGTTCGCGAGCTTCAAGCGGTTGGTGTTGAACGTGTTGGTGGTGATGCAGTCGGCGCCAGCTTCCACGTATTGGCGCTGAATGGCTACGATGGCCTCGGGGTGCGTGAGGTTCAGCAGATCCGGCACCTCGTGGACGGTATGGAGCCCAGCGGCCTGGACGAGAGTGCCCATGCCGCCATCGAACAGCAGGTAGGCGCGGCCAGCCAGGGCCTCGGCCAGGTGGGCGTCGGTCACGGTGAGCTTACGCGGGGTTGCCATAGCAGGTCCTTCCTTCGGCGCGCAGGGCGCACGTATCGGCGACGGGGCAGGTGGAGCAGCGCGTCTTTTTTGCGTCCCTCTCCGTAGGGGCGGTGCTTGCGCCGCCCTCCCGGGCGGAATTCGGATGGGAACGCAGGCCGATAACCGCCGTGATGGATTTGGTTGGAACGAGAAGGTGCGCCGCCGTAGCGTGAATCCCCAGAGCACGGTCGGCGCCACTTGCGACGAGAAAGGCTGGCTGGCAACTCAGCGGCAGGTCGCCATAGCCAGGGCTGAAGCGCGATGTGGCGGCCAGGTTTCGCGCCGCGGCCTCTTCCACGATATGCGCGTTCAGGGCATTGGCCGCCTGCTCGACGAGGGATGACGCGCAGGCATCCACGAGCAGGCCGTCCGTCGCGCTGAGGGCGCGCTCGCGACGCAGCAGCATCTCGCTTTGCGCCCCCAGCGTCACCGCCAGCAGCACCACGCGCGTGCAGCCTTCCACATGGCGGGCGATATCGCGGCCCGGCAACAACGCAAGGGCTTCCGACGCGTCCATCTCGCGGTACACCCCGCGCGGGACGAGCTCCTTTTCGCACAAGCAAGCCGCGCGTTCCAGCTTTTCGCGCAGATCCCCCAGTTCCTGGCCGCGATGGCCCAGAAACGCCAGGGCCTCTTCCCTATCGACGCGCGCTTTCAGTTCCACGGCGTCACCATCCTCCAACAACGCCGGAGGCTCTTAGGCACAGCGCCTTCGGCACGGCTCTCGAGATGGCGGAAAAGATAGCCACGGTGTTCACCGAAGTCCGGCAGCAGCGACCGCTTCGGCGGCGGCGCAGGCGATATCGGGCTGGTTCATGGCATACACGTGCAGGCCGTTGACGCCGTGGCGACCGAGGTCGACGAGCTGGTTGCAGGCGTATTCGATGCCCGCCTGGCGCAGGGCCACCGGATCGTCCTCGTACTTCGCCAAAAGCTTGATGATGGGCGCCGGCAGCGAGCTGCCACAGAGGAACACCATGCGCTGGATCTGCGATTTCCCCAGAAACGGCATGATGCCGCACGAGATGGGGGCCGCAACACCCGCAGATTCGGCCGCCTCGCGGAAGCGATAGAAGTCGTCGTTGTTGAAGAACAGCTGGGTGATGAAGAAGTCGGCGCCGGCATCTTGCTTCGCGCGTAGATGGCGGATATTCTCGCGCGGGTCGAGGCAATCGATATGCCCTTCCGGATAAGCCGCCGCACCCACGCACAAGCCGGCCGCTTTCAGGCGCGGGATGAGCTCGTAGGCATAGCGGAAATCGGCCGGCTCCTGGCCGGGCGCAAGATCGCCGCGCAAAGCGAGCACCGTTTCAACCCCTGCCGCGCGCAGGGCTTCCACTTCCGTCGCCACCAATGACGCCGTGGCGCTCACGCAGGTGAAATGCGCGACAGCGGGTGTAGCCGCCTCGTTCTGAATAAGTTCGGCGATGGCCACCGTCTGGCCGCCGTGCCCGTTGCCGCTGCCGCCGGCCGAACAGGTCACCGAGATGAAATCGGGAGATGCAGCGCGCAGGCCTTCCACGACCTTGCGGGCCGCGTCCAGCGTGAGCTGACCCTTCGGCGGGAACATCTCCACCGAGAAGGGGATGTGCCGCGCGCGGCTCTCGGACACTTCCGTGCAGGCTGCGCCAGCCTCTTGGGCTACGGCCACGCGCGCGACACAGCTCTCGGACAAACGATCCTCGCGGCAGCTTTCGAAAATGCGGGCGACGGTTTCCATGAACAGCGTGTCTCTTTCCTCGTGCGAATCTCGTGCGCGTCGCGTGAATCGCTCCCGTGCGTCGCGCAAGGCTCCTGCGCGTCGTGCGAATCCTCCGGCATGTCGCGCGTGCCAAATCTTCCACGCGCTATTATAGAGAGGAACCGGCCTTCGCGCCCGAGTCTATCGCTCGCTGGATAGGCAAAAGGGCGATGGAGGGCCATGGCATCTCGCGAAAGGAGCCCCGCGTTGCGCATCGGCATCATCTCGGACACTCACGGCTCGCTGGACCCGCGGGCCTATGCGGCGCTGGCGGATTGCGACCATATCATCCACGCCGGGGACATCGGCGGGCCGGCCATTCTGCGCGAGCTGGAGACGCTGGCGCCGGTCACCGCGGTGCTCGGCAACAACGACTTCGACGAGTACGGCAGCGCCGTGGGCCATTTCGCGCACCCGGTTCTGGAAGGCGTGCGCTTCCTCGTGGGCCACAAGCCGGGTGATGTGCGCGTGAGCTTCGCCGGCTCGGCGGCCCTGGCGCCGGGCGATCCGCTGCCCGACGTCATCATCCACGGCCACACCCACGTGCCCGAGCTGAAAACGGGCCCCGACGCGCGGCCCGCGGGCCTGTACCTGTGCCCCGGCGCCGTGTACCGCCCCCGTAGCGACCTCGGCCGCACCATCGCGAAGATGGACGTGGAAGCCGGCCGCATCCTGCACACCTGGATAGAGAACCTAGACGGGAAAGTGCTCCTGGAGGCTTAGGCGGCCCCTCCCCCTCGCAGCAATCTGTCAAAATTTTACCGTTTCGGAGATCGAGGCCGGAGGGAATTTTTTGCGACACAAGCGCGGTCGGCGCGGGGCATAGAATGCGACTTTCCTGCGTCATAGTTACGGCTCGGTTGAAGTAGGCTCTTTCTGTCTCAGGGCATTCCCTTGAGACCCAACATGTTTTGTATTACACTTTAGTATTACATAAGGAAGATGCCTATGGACGAGATACGCATTCATCCGCACGCTCTTAAGCACGGCGTGGCCCAAGAAGAAATCATCTATGCCTGGCGAAACTTTGCTAGAAAGCGTCCGAGAGGCGATGACTGCTGGGTGACGATCGGCTTCACGAACATCGGGCACGAGGTTGAAATGATTGGCATGGTATTGGCAGATGGAACGACGCTGATCATCCATGCGATTTCTCCCGCAACAGAGCGGATAAAGCGCGAGCTTGGACTGGCAAGGAGGTAGAAGATGGAGTACACGCTTAAAAGCGGCCGGGTGATCACCGACGCGGAGATAGAGGCCATGGCCGAGGCCGCTGAATCGGGAGCTCTCCCAGGGCAGTGGTCTGGCGGCGTAGTGGTCGGTCGCCCCCGACTGGCCGACGAACCCCTGGATGTAATCAGCTTCAAAGTGCCCCACTCCACTGCCCTGGCCATCAAGCGCGCAGCCGAGCAAGAGGGTGAGTCGCGCTCAGCGTTCCTGCGCAAAGCAGCCTTGGACAGAGTCGAAAACGTTCTGGCGGCCAGCTGAAGACCTCCAGCTGCTGCGAATAGGCTCGCATACGGCCCTCCCCCTTTCCGCATCGTCACAGCCGGTACTCGACAGCAGCCCCTTCAAAGCCGGCCAAAAACGGAGAACGGTGCGCCGCGGTCAGACGCCGAGGCCGAGGGTGAGGTGGCTCATGTAGAAGGTGAAGCGCATGAGGAAGAGGGCGGCGAAGGCGAGCGAGGGGGCTCGCTTTAGGCGGCCCCCTCGCTATGACAGCGTTGGGAGGGAAAACGCTGTCGTACTATTCTTCCACGCCCGCCAGACGACGGCCGAGAAGGTAGCCGAATGTTAGTCCACGGCCCGTGCTCACACCCGCAATGTGATGCGGATACGTATCGTAGAACATAGACCCCGACACATTACCCGAGGCGTAGAGATTGGGGATAGGCTCATAGCCCTCGCCGAGAACCTGCGACTTGTTGTTCACACGCAAGCCGCAAACGGAAACGAGAAGCGCACTACCCTCTTCGAAAGCATAGTAAGGGGGCGTGTCCACGCGCACCATGTTGTGGCCGCTCTTGTGGAAGTCCTCGTCGACGCCCTTGTCGCACAACTCGTTATAGCGGTCGAGCGTGGCCTGGATAACAGACTCCTCGCAACCGATAGCCTGGGCGAGCTCAGCCACCGAGGCGCACTCGATAGAATCGGTAATAAACCCGTTGACCATATCGTCGGGCGCGAAGGGGGCATCGCCCATCAGAGTCCGCGCCGTTTCGCTGATGTTGGCGTCGCAAATACACCAGCCATGAGCGCCCGGCTGGTAGTTGATGGCATTGGCGAGGTAGTTCAGAGTCAGATCTTCGTTGACATAGCGCTCTCCGTTGTTGTTAACGCGCAGCACGCTGAGCACGGCGGCGGAATAAGCACCACCGGACTTGGAGCCCGACGAGTCGTTCATAACGGCATGGGGCCACTCGTCTTGCATGGCGCCAACCGCTTCGCCCATCAGATGACCGTCGCCAGTGTCGGTGGGCGACGAGTTCAGGTGCGCGTAAACGCGCATGTCGCGCGGCCGGACGCGCTCCTCCATCATGGCCACATTGTAGTCGTAACTGCCCGTAGCCAGAAGCGTGCCCTTAGCCCCCAGAACCTTGACATAGGTCCCCGCTTTGTCCTTGCCGATCACTCCGGCAATGGAGCCGCCTGCATCCTGAACGAGCTGGACAGCCGGCGTCTCGAAACGAATATCGGCACCCCCGTCAATCGCGTAGTTCATTATGGCCTCGACAACAGCATCGAAGCCGGCTTCCCACTGAACCGTCGTGGCGCGCCAATTCACTCCGTTGGCGATACGGTCGGCCGCAGAAGAAGGCGAGGAGGCTCCGCACGAGCCCTTCAGGATTTCGTCCTCGAGCCAATCGATGGCTTCGGCGGAACGGTCGATATAGGTCTGCCACACCGTTCCGTCGCAACGATACTCGGCGGCCTCCATAGCCTCGTTGTACACGTCAACTGGATCGGGCGCAAGGCCAGCCTCGGCAAGAACGCGGCCTCCGATAGCACCAATTTCGGAACCATGGGCGGCATAGGTGGTGCCCTTCTCCAGTACAATGACGCTCAGCCCCTGCTCGATAGCAGATGCAGCAGCGGCCAAACCGGCAATGCCGGCGCCGCACACAACGAGATCGCACTCGACGGTCTCGCCGATGGCGCTCTCGTCGATTGGCTCGGCCTCATAGGCAATGTCGCCATCAGTCCAATCATAGCCGCCTTCGAAATCTTCTGCGCAGTACCACGAGGCCTCTCCCGTCTCGGAGAGCGTCTCGGTCGTTTGAACGCCCGAGCCAGTTCCCGACGCAGACGACGCAGGAGCGCAACCCGCCATCATGCCGGAACCCATGGCAAGAGCCCCCAAAGCCGCGGCTCCGCCCAAGAACTTCCGGCGATCCATAGTCATATCTACCTTATTGGCATCCATTGCGATTCCTCCTTTTCCCATGGCGCATCGGGTTACGCGCCAGCGCAGCCCATAATCGCAAGCTCCGCCCGAACAATGTCATGGTGTGGCTTATGAATCGCTCACCTGGTGTAATAAGTTTTCTTATGTTTCCCAATCCCGCTCATTTCTTTGCCCGGACGGCATTATGGGAGCCGACTTTCTTTTGGTACTATCTTCTTGGGAGGTGGGACATGTCACTGCTGGATCGCGAATACTTTGCCACGCTTCGGGCGCGCGTCGGGAAGTTGGCTCAGGGCGAATTCCTGTCCTGGCGCATGCTCGGACTCATGACGCTCATGATGTGGAACTATCTGTTCTTCTTCTCCGACGAGCACCTAATGCCCTCGTATGCCGATCCAACGGCTGCAGCCGGAAGCATTTACGCTATTTCATCGCTTTCCTATTTGGCGGCGTCTCTTGCCATGATTCTAGGGCGACGCCCCTTGCAGAAGTTGCTCGCCGCACATCGGCTTCGGGCGTTTACCATCATGGCCCTCGCCGTCGCCGTCGGCAGCCTGCTGCCGTCCCTTCCCTCTCCCTTTTGGTCCCTTTGTCTTTCGGGGATTCTCACGGGGTTGGGAAGTGCCGCCCTCTGCGTCATATGGGGCATCATGTACACGCAAAGCTATTCGACGACGGCAGTCATAGAGGTTCCCCTTGCCTACTTCTTCGCCTCGCTCGTCGTCCCCCTCTCCCATGTGCTCCCAATCGGAGCCAACGAAATCCTCGTCGCGCTCCTTCCCTTGGTCTCCTCGCTGTGCCTGAGGGAATGCCTTCGACGTAATCCTCCGACCGACAACCAGGTTTCCCCTCTTGCAGCGAGCCGGCCCTCGGCCCCCATCAACCCACGCAAGATCATCGGAAAGATTTCCGTGGTTTCGCTCGCCTTCGGCCTTTGCAATTCCCTCATGCCGAACATGATGGACATCGGCAACACCGACACGGTCTACTCGCTCGTCATGCCCGTAGCAACCTTGTTCGCCCTTGCCGTCTTCGTCACCCTCACACTCTTCTCGCGCCATTACGATTTCGCCTTCGCCTACAAGCCGGCTCTACTCTTGATGGTGGCCGGCTACCTTATCGTCATCCCTTTCCAAAATCCACTGCTGGTATCTGGGTTCGCCGTGACAAGCTATACGTGCTTCAACGTAATGAACTGGCTTTTGCTCGCAGAGGCCTGCCATCGGTTCGGCCTTTCCTCCATTACTGCCTTTAGCTGGGGGCGCAGTGCGCTGGTTGCAGGCGGACTGGTTGGGCTGGGGTTCTACGCCCTCTTCACGACGTCGCCGGATGGCGCAATCGCCTCGTTCTCCTTCGCTGCCATGACCTGCGTCCTCCTTCTGTTCTTCGGCTATCTCTGCGTGCTCACCGAGCGTGACATCGATCTGCTTTCCATGCGCCCCGTCACCCTCAGCCAGGAGCTGTCCCCCGAAGAGCAGGCTCTTCTCATCAAGTATCGCAACATCGTGGAAGTGTGCGACATCGTTGCGCGACGCAACGATCTGGGCGAACGTGCCCGCGATGTCTTGGTCTGCCTCGCCCAAGGCTATAAGGCGAGTGACATAGAAGAGGAGCTTTACATGGCTCGTGGTACGGTCAACACGCACACCAACCGTATTTACAAACGTCTTGGCATTCACAAACGCAAGGAACTGCTCGACCTGCTCGAAGCGTATCGGCAGGAAGCAGGACTCTAGTCGCCCCATAGCCCCGAATCGAAGGTTTCAACATCGCAACCCTTCATTTGGGGCCACTTTGCTCTGCTTCGACCAAAATCCTACTTGCTTTGGTCCCGAACGAACGATTGGCCCGTCACATTCGCCAAATTGAGGCCACTGCCCCTAGACGCCGAGGCCGAGGGTGAGGTGGCTCATGTAGAAGGTGAAGCGCATGAGGAAGAGGGCGGCGAAGGCGAGGATGCTCGCCGTGGCAAGCCGGGCGAGGAGCCGGCGATGTGCATCCTGGGCCTCGGCGTTCTGGCCTTCCATGAGTCCACGACGTGCGCTTTGGGCCTCGGCGCGCCAGGCGAGGGCGAGGGCGGCGACGGCGAGCAGGGCGAAGGCTGCGAGGTAGGCCGGATAGCCGGCCACGAGGTCGGCGGCGGAGACGAGCTCGTTTTCGATGCCCTGAAGCTGGAGGCCGAGAACGGCGTACACGACGACATTGGCCGCCCAGGCCGCCGTCGCGAGGGCGAGCAGGACGCGCGTGCCGCGGCGACCGGCATCGAAGTCCGCCACGGCAAAGCCGACGAGCGCCAAAAGCGGGCCGCCGAACAGGGCGTTCAACCCAAGGCTCACGGGCACGAGGAGCAAACTCCAGGTCAGGATCGTATCCACGTGGTAGGCGAAGGCCACGGCCAGCACGAAGGCGACGATGGCGACGTCGATGGCCGCCAAAAGCCCCCGCTGCAGCCCGGCACGCGGATGCTCGGCGAAGGAGTACAGCCAGAACACCCCCGCCAGCGCGAGGAAGATCACGGCGCTGAACACCTCGGTGGAAAGCGGGCTGCGGCCCACGCCCGTGAACACGTACAGCGCGTTGGACGGGTTCCCCAGATGCGTGGCCGAGGCGATAAGGCCCACCATGGCCACCACCAACGGCAGGCAGGACCACTTGTTCAGGCGCCGCGCCGCCTCGCCGCGCGCTTGTCCGGTCAGCACCGGCAGCCCCATGATGAGATAGGCCACCGCGCCCGAGGGGGCGAGCGTCGTGAAGAGCACGAGGGTGATTTCGCTGAAGGCGAGGGTGAAGCCGTCCACGGGGTGCCCTAGCAGTAGAAGTGGGGCAGCGTGACCTCAAGGCCGCGCGCCGCTTGCAGCCCGAGCAGCGTGGAGCGGGTCAGGGCCGCCAAGCCCTGGTAGAAGGGGTGGTCGGCCGCCGCTTCCAACGCTTCCAAATAGTGCAGCGCCCAGGTGAGCAGATGATCGCGCAGGTACTCGTCCACCAGATCGGGGCGCTCCTCGGCCAGATAGGACAGCAGCGCCAGCATGAGGCCGATGTGGTCCTCCGGCGTGCGCTCGTCGGCGGTGCGCGCCACGCCGACCCGACGCATCCAGGCCCGCAGGGCGAGCGTGGCCTCGCCGAAGACGACGCACTCGCGGTCGGTGTACACCGAGCCCCAAGGCGGCGCGGGCAAGTGGCCCGGCCCCACGAACAGGCGGCGATACTCCCACACCAGGTTCTCGTTGTCAGCGCCGGCGGCCAGACCCTCGCGCATCAGCGCCAAGGCATCAGCGGCCGTGGCCTCATCAACGAAGGGCCATTCAGCAGCGGCGGCAGCCACGTCAAGCTCGGCCATCGCCGCGAAGGCGTCGGCGGCGTCGCCCGTCCTCGGGTCGTTCAGGAAGAACGGGGCCAAGCTCGCTCCGGCAAAAGCCACGGCGGCCATCTGATCGGCTTGCTCGCTCATCTTGCTTCCTTTCGCACAATTCAACGGAAACGAAAGCCCGTCGTATTTCACACGATTTCCCGGATATTCAGAACCTGGCCCTCCGCGCGCACCCGTTCCGCGTCGGCTTCAAAGCAGGCCGGCGGCGTCAGCACCAGGTTCGGAGACGTCGCCGTTGCGACGGGCAACGGCGGCAGATCGGATACGTCGCCGTACTTCTTGCGCAGCTCGTCGATGGAACCGAAATCCAGCGCCCGCAGGGGGCACGCTTCCACGCACACGGGCATCCGACCGACGGCCACCCGATCGGTGCACCCGTCGCACTTTACCGAACGGCCGGCCTCCCGATCGACCTTCGGGGCCCGGTAGGGACACGACAGGGCACAGTAGCCGCAGCCGATGCAGCGGGCCCCGTCCACGGAGACGAGCCCGCGCTCATCCTTGTGCATGGCCCCGGTGGGACACACGCGCACGCAGGCCGGGTTGCCGCAGTGGTTGCAGGCTGACGATACGTAGTAGCAGAAGGTGTTCTGGGATAGCGTGCCTTCAGCTTCGCGCTGCCAGGTGCCGCCGCCGTACTCGTATATCTGACGGAAGGCAATGGAGGAGGGAAGGTCGTGGAAATCTTTGCAGGCGAGCATGCAGGTCTTGCACCCCGTACACCGCAGCCCGTTGAAATGGAACCCGTACTGCACGTCCCCCCCTTCCAAACCTCTAATAATGCTGCCATCATTCTACCGCACCCAAGAGCGCCCAAGGAAGTCAGCGAGGCTCCGACAGGTGCCTGGATCTGTGCTGAACCGCGGCCGAGCGTACTTCGTACGTGAGGGTAAGCGGTAAAGCGCAGAGGCAAGTGCCTGCCGGAGCCGCAGCGTCGGCCGGTTCGTTCGTCCCGTCAGGGCGAACGGAACCTACATGATCTCCAACTCGTTCATGATGGCGCCGGTGCTATCGCCGACCGGCTTGGCACCCACGGGAGCCGTGATCACCAAGTTCGGCTGGCTCTCGCTGGCCGCAGGCAGAGGCGCGATCTCCGCGTCGTCGCCGTAAGCGGCCCGCAGCTCCTCGATGTCGCCAAAGTCCAGAGCTCGCAGCGGACAGGCCTCCACGCAAATGGGCTGCTTGCCCTCGGCCACGCGGTCGGCGCACATGTTGCACTTCACCGACTTCATGGCTTCCATATCCACCTTGGGGGCACCGTAGGGGCACGTCTGCGAGCAGGTGCCACATCCGATGCACTTCTCGGGATCGCTTCTCACCTCGCCAGTGTCGGGGTTCTTCTCGATGGCGCCCTGGGGGCAGTTCGCCATGCACATAGGCATGTCACAGTGATTGCAGGCCACCGATACGTGGTAGGTGAAGGTGTCCTGAGTCCAGCAGCCCGCGGCGTCCTGGTTCCACGTGCCGCCACCATACTCGTAGACGTTGCGGAAGTTGATGTCGTTGGGCAGGTTGTTCTTGTCCTTGCAGGCGAGCACACAGGTCTTGCAGCCGGTGCAGCGCGTTCCGTCGAAGTGGAAACCGTACTGAGTCATGGTTCATTCCCCTCTCTTACGCCTTGGCGATCTGGCCGATGATGGTGTGCTGGCCCGTGGCCTTGGCCACCGGAGTGCAGTGGCGGCTCGTCAGCGTGTTGATGCAGCCGCCCTTGTCCACACGGTCGCCGCCCATGTCAGCGTCATGCCACATGCCCTGCGGGATAGCGCCCACACCAGGCATGATGCGGTCGGTCACCTTCGCCTCGATGAGGATCTCGCCATGGTCGTTAAACACGCGAACCATGTCGCCGGTCTTGATGTTACGCTCGGCCGCATCCAGCGGATTGATCCAGACGTTGTGACGATGAGCGTCCTGAATGATCTGGTTGTTGGCGTAGCTTGAATGAGTGTGGGCCTTGGTGTGGTAGCCGGTGAACTGCAGCGGGTACTCCTCGGTGTTGGAGTCGGGGCCGTCGAAGCCAGGCACGTAGATCGGGATGGGGCAGATGACGTCGCCCTCCTGCAGCTCCCACGTGGCGGCGTACTCAGCTAACTCAGGGGAGTAGATCTGGATCTTGCCCGTGGCCGTCTCCAACGGGTTGGCCGCCGGATCCTCGATGAAGGGATCGGTGGCGTTGTCTACCTCGATATCCTTCTTGTAAACGCCGGCCGCCAGACCCTCTTCCCAGGTGGGAGCGTCGGGATTCTCGGCACGGAACTCCTCGTACAACTCACGGCACCAGTCCTCGCGGGTCTTGCCGCCGTCGGTGTAGGCATCCTTCACGCCCAAACGGTCGGCCAGATCGGCGCACACCTCGTACACCTCGCGACGCTCGAACTTAGCGGAGGTGGTGGGCTGGCCGAACCAGATGCCCTGGGTGTCGTTGTTCTCGCCCTGGGTGGAAAGCGTCCAGGTCTCTTGCGGGGTGAGGTCGGGCAGGATGATGTCGGCATACTTGGCGGAATCGGTCATGACCACGTCGTAACAAACGATGAACTCGCACAGGCTTTCGTCGCGCAGGATGTCGGTGGTGAAGTTGATGTCGCCGTTCTGGTTGGCCGGCATGTTGTTGCCGTAGTTGATCATCATCTTGATGGGCGCGGGCAGCGCGTCGGCGTTCTGGATGCCGGCATTCAGGGCCGTGAGCTTCGTGCCATCCTTGATAGCCTCGGGCCACAGGTAGTTCGGAAACTTCACTTCGATAGGATTATCACCAGTGGGCAGCGAGTTCAGCTCAAAGCCGCCGTTGCCCTCGCGCAGGCCGGAATTCGTAGAGGGCAGCCCCACCTGGCCCACGAGCTGGGGCAGAAGAGCGATGGCACGGGCCGCAGTCTCACCGTTGGTGCGGCGCTGCGGGCCCCAGCCCTGACAGATGAAGCAGGGCTTGGCTTCGCCGATCTCATGGGCGAGATCTATGATACGCTGCTCGGGAATCTGAGTGATGGCGGCAGCCCACGCCGGGGTTTTCTCCACCATGTCGTAGCCGGTGCCCATGATGTAGGCGTAGTAGGAGCTGTTGGCCGGAGCGCCCTCGGGCAGGGACTCCTCGTCATAACCAACGCAATAGGTGTGCAGGAAGTCCACATCCACCAGGTTGCTGGCGATGAGCTCATGGGCAATGCCAGCCACGAGCGCCGCGTCGGTACCGGGGCGGATGGGAATCCACTCCACGTCGCGGTTCGTGGCGATCTCGCTGCGGCGTGGGTCGATGCAGATGACGCGCACGTTCTTCTGTTCCATGGCCACCAGCAGATCGTAGCCGTGGCCGTCGCCGGCCATGCGGGTGTCGCAGGGGGCGTTGCCGAACATGACCACCAGCTCGCCGTCGGTCAGTGTCTTGAAGGAGCGCTTGCCCCAACCACCGCCATAGGTGTACAGCTGGGCGCCGAAGGTCAGCGCCCCGTTGGAGTAGTTGCCGTAGCGAGTGACCACGCCGCCGCACAGGTTGAACAGACGGAACCAGGGGTTGTTCATGATCACGTTCTGCTCGACGCCGGAGCACTCCTGGATAAAGACGGACTCGTTGCCGTAAGCCTCGGTGATGCGCTTGAACTCGGAGGCGATGGTATCCAGAGCCTCGTCCCAGCTGATCTGCTCGTACTTGCCCTCGCCGCGCTTGGAGCCCTCCACGCGCTTCATGGGATAGTTCAGGCGATCCTCGCCGTTGATCCAGCGGCGGATGGAACGGCCGCGCAGGCAAGCGCGAGCCTGGAAACCACCGAAGGAAGCGTCGCCGGTATTGTCAGATTCCACGTAGGTGATCTCGTCGTCAACCACATGGCACTGCAGCACGCAAGCGCCGCCGCAGTTCACATGGCAATGCGTCCAGCAGATCTTCTCGTCGACCGGCGCGGTGTCGCCGGTTTCGGCGAGCTCGGCGTCTCCGGAGCCGGTGCCCTGCGGCGCGCAGCCGAACAGAGACGTGGTGCCTACGGCGGCGGCCCCAAGGCCGGCCAGTGCGGATCCCTTCACGAACGTGCGACGAGACAGAGCAGTCTTCTCGGAGTTCGTCATGGTACCCTCCCTTTCCTCTTGCGAATCTCTTCTCTTCTGCGGCCCGCCCCTCTTCCGTAAGGATCGGGCCCGCGGCGCCGTGGAAGGCGGCGCCTCGCGTCGGTCGCGGTGGCGTTCACCGTCGCTCCCGACGGGCCGCATCATAGGCCCCCTGCCGCAGCGAGCGTGTCACATACTCCGTGTGATTTTCGCATTTCCCCAGCTCACAGGCGATCACTCTATCACCCTTTTTCCATTTCGCCAAGACGGAAACTCGTGGCCACGCTATACTGTTCACCACGGATTACCGCACAGCGGCAACGTCGGGAGGGGGTGCGCGCGATGAATTTCCAAACCGTTTTAGGGCTTCTGCGGCCGAACGTGGCCTCGCTCGGCTACGGGCTCTTCCTCGCCATCAACGCCGCCAGCGTGTGGGGCGGCGTGTTCCCGTTTCTGCCGCTCGCTTTCCAAACCGCCGATGTCATGCTGTGGTTCTTCGCCGCCGAGTCCGTGGCCTTCACCGCCACGTTTCTGGCGAGCGCCGCCGGCACGTGGTTCTTCCCCGCCGAGACGCGACGATTCATGGTGAAGGCGGTGACGGTACCCTACATGGGCGGCTGGTGCTTGCTTATCGCAGCCATGTACCTGCGCGGTGCCACCGTGCCGCTCGTCTGCATCGGCGGCGCGCTGCTCGGCGTGGGGTCGGCCGGATTCTATATGCTGTGGCAGCGCCTCTTCGCCAGCCAGGACGCGCGCGAGGGTATGGGCAACCTTATCGCCGGCACGGCATGGGCGGCCGTGCTGTACTTCGCGCTCTACCTTATCCCCGTAGCGGTGACGGCCTACCTCATCCCTTGCGTCTTTCTGCCCCTGTTCGGACTGGCCGCCGTGCTGAAGAGTCGCTCCATCGATCTTGACCAGCCCATGTTCGAGGACGTACCCCGCGAGCATCGGCGCACGTACCGCCACGTACTCGCCACCGTCTGGCGACCGGCGCTTTCTCTTGGCACGTTGGGGTTCTGCACCGGCGTCATGCGCTCGCTCGCCATTGGCGACCCGGAGGTGGGCACGCTCGTGAACGCCCTTTCCATGGGGGCGATGCTGGTGGCGGCCGTGGCGCTTCTGGCCGTGTGGGCTACCAAGAGCCTGCGCATCAACGTGGCCACGAGCTACCGGGTGTTCTTCCCCGTGGTGACGAC